>NZ_CAXREX010000188.1:0-43374 GCF_964229645.1 Nioella sp.
GTCATGCCATCGACCGAGGTCACGGCCCGCAGCGCGCAGGCATAGTCGTAAGTGCGCCCGTCGCCCATCACGCCCACGGTGCGCACGGGCAGAATGGCCACGAAAGCCTGCCAGATCTCGTCGTAAAGCCCGTGCTTGCGAATTTGATCAATATAAACCGCGTCCGCCTTGCGCAGGATCTCCAGCTTTTCGCGGGTGATCTCGCCGGGGCAGCGGATGGCAAGACCGGGGCCGGGGAAGGGGTGGCGCCCGATGAAGCTGGCGGGCAGGCCCAGTTCATGACCAAGCGCGCGCACCTCGTCCTTGAAGAGCTCGCGCAAGGGTTCCACCAGTTTCAGCCCCATCTTCTCGGGCAGGCCGCCCACGTTGTGGTGGCTCTTGATCGTGACCGAGGGACCGCCCGAGAAGCTGACCGATTCAATCACGTCGGGGTAAAGCGTGCCCTGCGCCAGGAACTCGGCATTCTCGATCTGGTTGGCGTATTTCTGGAACACGTCGATGAAGAGCCGGCCAATGGTCTTGCGCTTCACCTCGGGGTCGCTGACGCCTTCCAGCTCACCCAGGAACAGCTCGCTTTCATCGGCGGCGATCAGCTTCATGTTGTAGTGGTCGCGGAACATCTTGACGACGTCGGCGGCCTCGTTCTGGCGCAAGAGCCCGTGATCGACGAAGACACAGGTCAGCTGGTCGCCGATGGCCTCGTGCAGCAGCACGGCGGTCACCGAGCTGTCGACGCCGCCCGAAAGGCCGCAGATCACGTGGGACTCGCCCACTTGTTCGCGGATGCGGGCAATCGCCTCTTCGCGATAGGCGCCCATGGTCCAGTCGCCCTTGAACCCGGCCATGCGCACGAAGTTCTCGTAAAGCGTCTTGCCGTTCGGGGTGTGGTGCACCTCGGGGTGGAACTGCACCGCGAAGAAGCGGCGCGCGGGATCGGCGGTCATGGCGAAGGGCGCACCGGGCGAGGTACCGAGCACCTCGAAGCCGGGGGCGATTTCGGCGACATGGTCGCCATGGCTCATCCAGACCTGTTCGCGTCCGTCCAGGAACCAGCCAAACAGGAAGTCGTCATTGTCGCCGGCCTGCTCCACGTAGGCGCGTCCGAATTCCGCGGTGGCGTGTTCGCCCGCTTCCACGCGACCGCCCAGGTCATGCATCATCACCTGCTGGCCATAGCAGATGCCCAGGATCGGCACGCCCAGTGTGTAGGCAGATTGCGGCGGCCGGGGGCTGCCCTCGCGCATCACGCTGTCGGGGCCACCCGAAAAGATGATGGCCTTGGGCGCGAACTCTGCCAGGAACGCGTCGGTCACGTTCTGGTAGGGGTGGATCTCGCAATAGACGTTCAGCTCGCGCAGGCGGCGGGCAATGAGTTGCGTCACCTGGCTGCCGAAGTCGATGATCAGAAGGCGGTCATGCGTGTCTTGGGTCATGCGCCAGCCAATAGGCGCGCTCGCGCCTTTGTGCAAGCGCGATAAGGGTCGCGGGCGGACCTAGCCGGGCAGAAGATCGGCCAGCCCCTCGGGCCAGAGCATCAGCCGGCCAGCGCGGGCCTTGGCCAGCGACACCCACTTGGCCTCTTCGGGACGGCCCGCAAGGGTCAGGGCCAGCGCGTCGGCCTCGTAGATCTCGGGGGTGGCGAAGCGCGCGGTGAAGGCAAAGACGATCTCGTGGCCAATGGCACCCTCGTGCCGGTAGAGATGTTCCAGCACGCCGAGCGGGGCCAGGTCGGTGATCTGTTGCCCGGCGCTGTCGCTAATCCAGCGCTGAACTGCGTCGGCGGCCCGCTCGCCCGGGACCACCGGCCCGCCAAGCGGCCGCCAGCCCTTGATCGTGCCGTCATCGGCATGGACCGGGGCGCACAGGATTTGCCCTTCGCGCAGAAAGACCGCTACGGCCGTGACCGCGATCCCCGGCGCAGGGCGCCACGGGGCAGGGGCCGTCGCCACGGGCGGGCGCGGGCCGTGGTCTGCGCCATGGTCGTGCCCGCAGCCGCAGGCGGGGTCGGTGCAGGCGTGGTCGTGGGGCATCCGTCGGTCTCCTTGCCCCAAGGGCTAGCCGCCCCGCGCCCGCGCGGCAAGGGTCACGGGATCAGAACGTTGATCAGGGTCGCGCCGATGATCCAGATGGCAAGGGCCAGGACGATGGCCGTGGTCAGCGAATAGAACCCGCCCGGCACGCCCAACAAAAACGCCACGACGCCAAGCCCGCCGATGAACCCCATCAGGGGTGTCTTGCGACTCTTCCAATCCATGAGATGTCCTCCTCGGGTCGGAATTCTCCTCGCAAGCGGCCCCTGTGCGCCTTGATCTGGCTCATCCCGGGGTGGTCCATGTCGCTTTTCCCCCGCAATCGCCGCAATTCACCCGCGGTTTGCGGGGCTCAGTTTGTATCACATCGGAAACTTACCCCCTTCTGAAGGAACGACAGCGATGAGTGATGCAGCAACCGCCCGACGCCGTGGACGTGGTGGTGGCGGGGCCGCCCGACGGGCCGAACGCACCGCCGTCAGCATCGAGACCGCCAGGTATATCGAGCGCAACATTCCCAATTTCGAAGTGCTGAACGACGAGGCGCTGGAAATCATCGAGGCCAATGCCGAGATTGTGCTCGAAGAAATCGGCGTCAACTTCGTGGAAAACCCCGCCGCGCTGGAACGCTGGCGCGAGGCCGGGGCCGATGTCGATGGCGAGCGGGTCCGCATGCCCAAGGGCCTGGCGCGCAAGCTTTGCGCCACCGCCCCATCGAGCTTCACACAGCACGCCCGCAACCCCGCGCGCAATGTCGAGATCGGCGGCCGCAACCTGGTTTTGGCCCCCGTCTACGGCCCGCCCTTCGTGCTCGACCTCGAAGGCAATCGCCGCTACGCCACGATGGCCGATTTCAACGATTTCGTGAAACTGGGCTACATGTCCAAGTGGCTGCACCATTCGGGCGGAACGGTGTGCGAACCGACCGACATCCCGGTCAACAAGCGCCATCTCGACATGCTCTACGCGCACATGACGCTGTCGGACAAACCCTATATGGGCTCGGTCACCGAACCGTCGCGGGCGCTCGATTCCATCGAGATGTCGAAGATCCTCTTCGGGGATGACTTCGTCGAGCAGAACACGGTGATGACCTCGCTGGTCAACATCAACTCGCCGCTGACCTTCGACTCGATCATGATGGGCGCGCTGGAACATTACGCCGCCCACAACCAGGCCGCGATCATCTCGCCCTTTATCGTGGGCGGCGCGATGGCGCCTGTTTCGGTCGCGGGCACGCTGACGCAGGTGCTGGCCGAGGTGATGGCAGGCGTGGCCTACAGCCAGCTGATCCGCCCCGGTGCGCCGGTCATTTTCGGGGCCTTCGTGACCTCGATCGACATGAACTCGGGCGCGCCCACCTTCGGAACGCCGGAAGCGTCGCATATCACCATGGGTGCCGGGCAACTGGCCCGCCGCATGGGTCTGCCCTATCGCTCGGCGGGGTCGTTCAACGGCTCCAAGCTGCCCGATGCGCAGGCCGCCTATGAAACCGCCAACTCGCTCAATGCGGGCCTTCTGTCGGGCGTGAACTTCATGCTGCACGCCTGCGGCTGGCTGGAAGGCGGCCTGGTCTCCAGCTTCGAGAAATTCGTGATGGATGCCGACCAGCTTGGCACGCTGCACAAGATGGCGGCGGGCGTCAGTTATGACGAGAATGCGCAGGCCATGGATGCGCTGCGCGAGGTAGGCCCGGGCGGTCACTTCCTGGGCTGCGCCCATACCCAGGCGAACTTCAAGTCGGGTTTCTGGCGCACCGAGCTGCTGGACTACAAGCCCTACGAGCAATGGGCCGAGGAAGGCGGGCGCGACACCCGCCAGCTGGCCGCGAACCGGGTGCGCAAGCTGCTGGCCGATTACCAGAAGCCCGCGATCGACCCGGCCGTGGAAGAGGCGCTGACGGCCTATGTCGCCAAGCGCAAGGAAGAGATGCCCGACGCCTTCGTCTGAGGGCAGGGTTCAGATCACCTGGCCCGCAGCCTGCGCGGCCAGCATCACCGCGACCAGTAGGTCCACATGACGGCGGGGCGAGTAATCGGCCTCGCCGTCTTTGCGTTTGACCTCCATCTCCAGTTCCTCCGACAGGATCCGGTCGAGCCCCATGCGGGGAACCGGCGCCCCGCGCCGGGTTAGGATGGCTGCCCCGTGACGGGCGGCCTGAACCAGAAGGCGGGGGCGGCGCAGCGCGGGCAGGTCGAGTGCGGGCTTGGTCATGGCGGGGCTCCTTTCCCATTTCAGGTGAGTCGCCCTCCATGCTGCCCCGGCGGGCCGGGCTGTTGCGCCGATCCCGAAAGCGGCGCGCGGTGTTCCTCATTTGTTTACTAATTGGAAACAAATTGCCGCGTTATCCACAGATTTTAACCAATCAGTAATCAATGCTCACAAAGGCTTGCGGGGCTTATCCACAGCTTGCCTGCCCGGAGGCCAACCCGATGTGTGCTGACCCGATCCAAGGTATTCCCCCCGCCCGCTACCCGGCCTGGGTGCCGGAATCCGCGCGGAATTACCTCGATCACGTCGGGCGCGGGGCCTCGCTCAGGCAGATCGCGCAAGCCAGCCGCTGCCACCCTTCGACGGTGGGGCGGCGGGTGCGTGCGGTCGAGGCGCGCCGCGACGATCCGTTGATCGACGAGGCCCTGACGGCGCTCCAGGCGAGTTGTGTTTCCAAATCAGAAACAACCAACCCGAGCAAGGAGCATCCACATATGACAGCCCCCCTCCGCCCCCCCCTGGTTTCCGACGAAAGCACCGTCCAGCGGGAGGCCCGCCGCATCCTGCGCAGGCTCTGCGAGAAGGGGGCCTCGCTGGTGCTGGCGCAGGACATGGACAAGGCCATCGTGCTGCGCCAGGGCAGCGATGGCAGCCAGACCCGGACGGCGGTTCTGGATCGCAAGGTGGCCCATGCTTTCGCGCTCAAGGACTGGATCCAGACCGCCCGGCAGGGGCGGGTCAGCGTCTACGCGATCACCGAGGCCGGGAAATCGGCCCTCAAGCGTCTGATCGAGGAAGACCGCAAGCGCCGCCGCGCGCCGATGGAACTGGCCGAGGCCGCGACGCCCTTCCGCGCGCAGCACCAGCTTTGGGGCGAAAAGCCCGTCGAGCAGGAGGACGGCTCGATCGCGAAAATGCGCATCAACCTGGCGGAATCGCCGCTGGCGGCGCTGGCGCGGCGCAAGGGACCGGACGGCAAACCCTTCCTGGGCATGGACCTGGTGCAGGCGGGAGAAAAGCTGCGCGAGGATTTCGAGCGTGCACAGATGGGCCCGCGCGTGGCGCAGAACTGGGAAAAGTTCCTGACGGGCGGCGATCGGGGGGCGGGGTTTTCGGATGGCGGTATCGCGGAAGGACCGCAGGCCGCGCGGGATCGGGTGACGCGGGCGCTCGATGAAATGGGGCCAGGGCTGGCCGATGTGGTGCTGCGGGTCTGCTGCTTCCTCGAAGGGCTGGAATCGGCGGAAAAGCGGCTCGGCTGGTCGGCGCGGTCGGGCAAGATCGTGCTCAAGATCGGTCTACAGCGTCTCTTGAAGCACTATCACGAGGCCTACGGCTTCGTTCCGGCGCGGTTGGATTGAGCCCGGGCTGACCGATCCGGCGCGGGGGCTGGCTTTCTCTCTCCCTTGTCTCCTGCGCCACCTAGCCGCCCGTCCGTGCCCGGTCGGGCGGCCTTTCGGGCCGGGGTCTCAGGCGTCCTTTGGGCGCAGCGCCAGCCAGATCAGCGCGCCGCCAGCCAGGGCAAGGAAGGGGATCATGGCGAGGTTCACCGCCGTCCAGCCTGCCGTGACCGAGCCACCCGAACAGTTCATGAGCCCGCCCGAAGCCAGCGAAGCCACGGTTACGCAGCCAAAGACCAGCGCATCGTTGAGCCCCTGAACCCGGCCCCGCTCCGCGGGGCTGTGCGCGCTTTGCAGCATGGTGGTTGCGCCGATGAAACCGAAGTTCCAGCCCACGCCAAGCAACACCAGCGCGATGAAGAAGTTTTCCAGATCGACCCCCATCAGCGCCACGCCACCCGCCCCGGCCAGGATGAAAAGACCAAGAGCGACAATGGTTTGCGATCCGAACCTTGCAATCAGGTGGCCTGTAAAGAACGAAGGCACGAACATTGCAAGGACATGGGCCGACACGATGTCGGCGGCCGTGTCCTGTTCGTAGCCGCAGCCCACCACCGCCAGCGGGGTCGAGGTCATGACAAGGTTCATCAGCGCGTAGGATACCATCGCGCAGATGATCGCCACGATGATCTTGGGGTCCCTCAGCAATTCGGCGCGGCTGCGACCCGCAGGGTCGCCCTCCGCCCGCGCGGGCGGCTTGGGTATGTCGAGAAAGGCAAACAGACCAGTGCCCAGCACGTTGATCGCCACCACCGTCAGGTAGATGCCGAAGAAGGGCACGACGGTCAGATCATTGGTCAGTTTCACCAGTTGCGGCCCGATCAGCGCCGAGGCCAGCCCCCCCGCCATGACGTAGGAAATCGCCTTTGGGCGGAAACTGTCCGAGGCGGTGTCGGCGGCGGCGAAGCGGTAAAAGCCCTGCGCCGACATGTAGATACCCGTCAGGTAAGAGCCGAGCAGGAAGACGGTGAAACTGTCGATCCATAGCCCGAGCGCCGAAATGCCGGCCCCCGTGGCCCCGCCAAGCGTGCCGATGGCAAAGCCCGTGCGCCGTCCAAAGCGCTGCATCGCCCCCGACAGCCACGGTGCCGTGGTCATCGAACCGAAGACAATCAGCGAGATCGGCAAGGTTGCAAGGCAGGGATTGGGTGCCAGCATCTGGCCCGCCAGCCCGCCCACGACGAAGATCATCGGCATCTGGCTGCCCAGGATCGCCTGCGCCAGCACCAGGACGCTCACGTTGCGCCAGGCACGTGCATTGTCGTGTTGGGACTCGGACATATCGCTCATGGCAAAATCGCTAGACCCGTTTCCAGCCGATGAAAAGGGGGCAGGGCAAAATACTTGTGTTGTTAAGTCCTGATCAGGGTCAGCTTTCGCAGTTTTCGGCGATCATAGAGATCATTTCGAACATGACCGCGCCCGCGACCATCGCGGTGATGTTGTTGGGGCTGTCCTTGGTGGGCATCAGGCAGACCACGTCGCCGCCCACGATGTTGAGCCCGCGCGCCGCATGCAGCAACGCCATTACCTCGTCGATATCGAAGCCCTTCACGCCGGGCTCGATATTCGACACCGCGGGGGCGACCGTGGGGTCGAGGCAGTCGAGATCGAAGGTGATGTAGACGGGCCGGCCGGCCAGTACGTCCTTTGCCTGGGCAATCACGTCCGCCGCACCACGCCTGCGATAGTCGGCCATGGTCACGACGTTGTAGCCATAGTCGTAAGAGGGTTGCAGCCAGTCGAGCGTGCGCGGGTGGCCGCGCAGGCCGATCTGCATCGACCGGGTCGGATCGACCTTGCCCTGGTCGGCCAGGTAGGCCCCCCAATGGGCCGCCGACTTTTCCGCGCCCAGGAAGTGATCGACCTTGGTGAACACGTCCGTATGCGCATCAAGGTGAAGGAAGCTGATCGGTTCGCCCCCCGCGATCTTTCCCTTCCCAAGCGCCTGCACGATCCCCCCGGTAATCGAATGATCGCCCCCGATCGACACGGGCCGCGCGCCGCTGGCGTCTATGGTTTCATAGAAATCCGTGATCTGCTGGATGCAGTGTTCGTTGTCATTGGCGCGCGGGAAGGGCACGTCGCCGACATCGACCACCTTGCGCGCCCAGGGGTCGATGCCAAAACCGCCATGCACCCGCCGCTGCACCGCCGAGACATGGCGCACCGCGCGCGGGCCAAGGTGCTGGTCACGCTCCGTCGTGCCGTTGCCCGTAGAATGTGGCACGCCGACCAGAGCGATATCGGCCCCCTCGGGCACCTCGTTGGGTGCACGAAAGAAGGTGGGAATGCCCCACCAGTAGAGGTTGTTCATCATGCTGGCGTCATGTTCCTGGGCCATGCCCCATCTCCCCTTGCGGTTTTCGGGCAGCGTGGCGCGGCTTTGCTTGCTTGGCAAAACATTTCCGCTCTGAAAGGGTGGCCCCCATGGTTGGACGGATTATCGAAACCCCTGAATGCGTGGCCGAGGGCGCGGCCTGGCTGGCGGCAGCCGAGCCGCGCTTTGCCCATGCCCTGCGCCAGACCGGGCCGTTGCCCTTACGCCGCCGCAAGGACGGGTTCGACCAGGTGCTTTCGGCCATTGTCAGCCAGCAGGTCTCGGTCGCGGCGGCAGATGCGATCTGGGGACGGCTGAAAAACGCGCGGCTCACCGGGCCACGCAAGATTGCCTGGGCCAGCGACGAGGACCTGCGCGCCTGTGGCCTCAGCCGCCAGAAGATCCGCTACGCAAGGGCCCTGGCCGAGGCGCGGATCGATTTTCCCCGCCTGCGCCATGCCCCCACGGAGGATGTCATTGCCGTGCTGACCGAGGTACCGGGCATTGGCCGATGGACCGCCGAGATCTATGCCATGTTCTCGCTCGGGCGGGCCGATGTCTTCGCGCCGGCTGACCTGGCCTTGCAGGAATCGGCGCGGCTTCTGTTCGATCTGCCCGAGCGCCCCACCGAGCGCGCCCTGCGGCAGATGGCCGAGGCCTGGTCGCCCTGGCGCGCGGTTGCCGCCCGCGCGCTTTGGGCCTACTACCATGTGGCAAAGGACAGGGAAGGCATCAGATGACCCGCACGCTCGAATTCTCCAAACGCCCCGCCGCCTCGGGCGAGGCCGACAGCCTGGTGATCTTCCTGCACGGCTATGGCGCCGACGGAAACGACCTTCTGGGCCTGGCCGATCCGCTCAGCCCGCACCTGCCCAACACGGTCTTCATGGCCCCCGATGCGCCGGAACGCTCGGCGATGAACCCGATGGGCTTCCAGTGGTTCCCGATTCCCTGGATCGACGGCTCCTCTGAGGAGGCCGCCGCCGAGGGCATGGCGCGTGCGGCAGATGATCTGAACGCCTTCCTCGATGCCGCGATGGAGGCCGAAGGCGTGCCCGCGCATCGCACCGTTCTGGTGGGCTTCTCGCAGGGCACGATGATGAGCCTGCACGTGGCCCCCCGCCGCGCCGCGCCCTTCGCGGGCGTCGTCGGCTTCTCGGGCCGCCTGATGGAGCCCGAACTTCTGGCCGATGAAATCGTCAGCCGGCCGCCGGTGCTTCTCATCCATGGCGACCAGGACGACGTGGTGCCGCCGCAAAGCCTGCCACAGGCCGCCGAGGCGCTGCAGGGCGCGGGCATCGATGTCTATGCCCACATCATGCGCGGGACGGCCCATGGCATCGCGCCCGACGGCTTGTCGGTGGCGCTGGCCTTCATCCGCCAGGTGCTGGATATCGAGGACAGCCCCGAAGAGGACTGACCCCCTCATTGTTCCCCAAATATCCCGGGGGAGTCGCCGAAAGGCGACGGGGGCAGCGCCCCCCGACCGTTTTCCGCGGCGGAAAACGCCCGCGATCCGCAGCGGATCGCGCCGGTCGCCCGGCCCGCAGGGCAGGGCGACCCCCCAACAGGCGCAGGCTGTCACGCGCCCGTCATCCTGATCGCCTATGACAAAAGCGCTCCACCCAAAATGTGGAGCTTGTCAGCCGATTATTGGCAGATATAGTGGTTACATGGCTGGAGCGGGTGCTCCCGCTCTGATGCCGGAACAACCGAGGCACAGGGCGAGAGCGGAGTCACTCATGGACGGCGACGGCAGTTTCAGAACCAGTTTCGTAAGAGAGTCCGGATCGCTCCGGCATCACCCGGCCTTGGTGCTCAACGCCGATTACCGGCCGCTCTCCTACTACCCCCTGTCGCTCTGGCCCTGGCAGGATGCAATCAAGGCCGTGTTCCTCGACCGGGTCGATATCGTGGCCGAGTACGATGCCTTCGTGCATTCGCCTACGACCCGCATCCGCATCCCCTCGGTGGTGGTGCTGAAAGACTACGTGAAGCCGCAGAAACGCGTGGCCTTCACCCGCTTCAACCTCTTCCTGCGCGACGAGTTTTCCTGCCAGTATTGCGGCGGCAAGGGGGATTTGACCTTCGACCACGTGGTGCCGCGGGCCAAGGGGGGCATCACGTCGTGGGAAAACGTGGTGGCGGCCTGTTCGCGCTGCAACCTGCGAAAGGGCTCGAAGAGCCTGCGCCAGTCGGGGCTTTCGCTGCGCAAACCGCCGCGCCAGCCCGGCGCCGAGGAGCTGCGCAACATGGGCCGCAAGTTTCCGCCAGGTCACTTGCACGACAGCTGGCTCGATTTTCTCTATTGGGATGCAGAGCTTGAAGCGTAAGCTCGCGCCATGACCTGGCCCCGCAATCAGACCGACACGCCCCCGCATCTTCTCGAAAGTGACCGCGCGGCGGGCTTCGAGATCACGCCCGCCTACACCCGCTTTTCCCAGATGAACGACATCTTCACCCGGGCCTTCTGGGACCCGGCGGTGCGCTCGAAGGACAGTGACGGGTTTTTCGCCTCCTACCGGATGGAGGCCGCCCCGCGCCGCGGCGAGGGCTTTCAGACCCGCGATTTCGCGCTGCGCAATGCCGCCTGGCGCATCTCCGACATGGTCTCGGAACGGCACGCGGGGGAGGGCGAACGGGAAGGCTTCCAGGCCCCCCTGCGCAGCGACACGCCGGTCGCGAGCGAGAAGGCCGACCTTGGCACGCCCGAGGAGGAGGCGCAGGGCATCAAGCATATCGCCCGGCTTTTCGGGGCCGATCTGGTGGGGATCACCCATCTGGACCTGCGCTGGCACTATGCCGACCGGCCCGACACGCGCGACATGACGCCTGTGCCCAATGACCTGCCCGACGGCCTGACCCATGTGATCGTGATGGCCCATGCCATGGATTTCGACCTGGTAGAGACCTATCCAAGCGCCTTGGCAGGGGCCGCGACGGGGCTCGAATATTCCCACGAGGCGGCCATCGCCATGCAGCTTTCCGCCTATATCCGCAACTTCGGCTATCAGGCGGTGGCCAGCATGAACGACACCGCCCTCGTCATTCCCTATGCGGTCAAGGCGGGGCTTGGCGAATACGGGCGCAACCAGATGGTGCTGACGCCCGAATTTGGCCCCCGCGTGCGGTTTTCCAAGATCTTCACCGATATGCCGCTGGCGGTCGATCGGCCGCGCAACCTGGGGCTCGCTGCCTATTGCCACGGCTGCACCCAATGCGCCGAGAGCTGCCCGCCCAAGGCGCTGCCCTTCGGCGCGCCCGATTTCGGCGAAGAAAAAGCGGCGGGCAGCCCGTCGACGCAACGCGGCGTGCGCAAGTGGTCGGCCAATTGCGAGGCCTGCTTTGGTTACTGGGCGAAACTGAAATCCGATTGCGCGATCTGCATGCGGGTCTGCCCCTTCAACCGGCGCGGCGGCTGGCAGGACCGGCTCTGGCGCTGGCTGGCCACGGGCGGGGCGGGGCGAACGGGCGTGCGGCTTGCCCGCGCCTGGCAAGAACGCCAGGGCGTCCGCCCCCGCCTAAAGCCGCGTGACTGGTGGCAAAATCCCCGCTAGCCTCGCGCAAAATCCAGACAGGGAGTCATCCATGGCCGATCCGTTCTTCACCCCGATCTCGGGCTTCGACCTGCCGCGCTTCGCAGGCATCCCCAGCTTCATGCGCCTGCCGCATGTGGGGCTCGACCATGCCCGCATCGACGAGGTGGAGATCGGGCTCATTGGCGTGCCCTGGGATGCGGGCACCACCAATCGCCCCGGTCCCCGTCACGGGCCCCGCCAGATCCGCGATATGTCGACGATGATCCGGGCCCAGAACGACGCCACGGGCATCCGCCCCTTCGAGGCGAAGAATTGCGCCGATCTGGGCGATGTCGGCCCCAACCCGGCCGACCTGATGGACAGCCTCGACCGGATCACGCGGTTCTACGACCGGGTGAAGGCCCATGGCATCAAGCCGCTCACGGCGGGGGGCGATCACCTGTCCTCCTTCCCGATCCTGCGCGCATTGGCCAAGGATGCGCCGCTTGGCATGATCCATTTCGACAGCCACACGGATCTCTTCCACAGCTATTTCGACGGGCGCATGTATACCCACGGCACCCCCTTCCGGCGCGCGGTCGAGGAAGGCCTGCTCGACCCCAAGCGCGTGGTCCAGATCGGCATTCGCGGCACGGCCTATGACAGCGAGGACCGTGATTTTGCCGACAGCGTCGGCATTCGCGTGATCCCCATCGGCGAATTCCATGCCCGCGGCGTCGAAGACGTGATGGCCGAGGCGCGCGAGATCGCGGGCACGGGCGATACCTATGTGAGCTACGATATCGACTTCGTCGATCCCGCCTTCGCGCCGGGCACTGGCACGCCCGAAGTGGGCGGGCCCAACAGCTGGCAGGCGCTCGAGGTGGTGCGCGCGCTTCAGGGCGTCAACATCGTTGGCGCCGACCTCGTCGAGGTGTCGCCCCCCTTCGATACCTCGGGTGGCACGGCCTATCTCGGCGCATCGATCATGTTCGAACTGCTCTGCGTCATGGTCTGACACAGGGCCTTCTTCTTTGCATAAATACTCCAGGGGGGTGCGGGGGGAGGATCCCCCCGCCTGGATCGACGCGCCTTGCGCGGCGATCCCCTCAGGCCGAACAGCTTGCCCCGCCCAGGACGCAGAACTTGGCGCAATGGGGGTGGTTGAGTGCCACGTCGCGTTCGGCCTCTTGCAGGGTCTCTCCCATTTCGAAAGCCTCGTCATAGGCCAGGAGCGTGCAGGCCAGCACCACCGGACGCTCGGCCCCCTTGCGCTTGACCACCATGCGCGACGAGGCGCACATGACGCTGTCGGGCGACTTGCCCAGGATGCCCCAGCAGGCGGTCGTGATCTCTGGCACATCGACCGCGGCATCCATCTCGGGGAAGAGCACCAGCGCGCCGGGATCGGCGGCATCGACCCGGTAGCCCCGCGTCTCGAACAGGGACGCGAAACGTGCACGCGCCTCGGCCTCGGACTCGCCCCAGAGCGTGCGGGCGGCCACCGCCATGGCAATCCCGGCGTCGCGCAGCCAGTCCATCCCCTCCAGCGTCTTGGCGAAGCTTCCGGGCCCGCGTTCCTCGTCATGGCGGGCCTCGGACCAGTGATCGAGCGAAACGCGCAGCGTCATCTGCCCGGGATAGGCGGCATCGAGGCGCGCGAGCCCCTCGCGCACACTGCGCCGCATCATCGGCAGCATGGCATTGGTGAGGATCAGAACCGCGTAGCCGCGCGCCAGGGCGGCCTCGGCCATGTCGATCATCTCGGGGTTCAAGAAGGGCTCGCCCCCGGTGAAGCCGATCACGCGCACGCCCCAGTTCTGCGCCTCGAGCTGGTCGAGATACGTCTCCACCTCGGCGCGGGTGATATAGACCAGCGCGTCATTGGTCGGGCTCGACAGGATGTAGCAATTGGCGCAGGTGATGTTGCACAGTGTCCCGGTGTTGAACCACAGCGTCTGCGGGTTGGACAGCGCCACGCGTGCGCGCGGCTCGCCCTTGGCGGTCACCTCGGGGTCGCGGAATTTCTGGGGATCGAGCGTGTCTTTCATCGAATGCGGCCTTTTTGCTGCCCCATGGCTAAGCATTTGGTCCCGAAATGAAAACAGGGCAAATGCGCCACCACGCCATTGTGATCTTTCCGTGAAAGGCTGGACGTGAAAGAATTATCGGTGTAGAGCCTGCGCGACAGCGCCTGATAGCGCTAACATAGGCAAGGCAATTCCGGGCGGCGCCCCGCCGCCCCACGGCAGTCCGAAGGAAGGTTCCATGGTTGCGCGCGTCATCCCGGTAGAGCAATTCGATCTGGTCATCTTCGGCGGCACCGGCGATCTCGCCCGCCGCAAGATCCTGCCCGGCCTCTACCGCCGCTTCTGGGCCGAGCAGATGCCGCCGGGCTCTCGCATCATCGGGGCCGCGCGCACCGAGCAGGACAGCGATGCCTGGCGCGCCTTCGTGCGCGAGGCGATCGAGGCATTCGTGTCCGAACGCAAGCGCGACCCCAAGACCATCGAGGCCTTCCTGGATTGCCTCAGCTACGTGCCGATCGACGCCATGGGCACCGGCGGCTGGTCCGAATTGAAGGGCCACATGCGCGAGGGCGTGGTGCAGGCGTTCTATTTCTCGGTTGCACCCAGCCTTTTCGGTTCGATCGCAGAACGGCTCAAGGACAATGGCATCGCGCGCGGCGACGCGCGGATCGTGGTCGAAAAGCCCTTCGGGCGAGACCTGGAAACCGCCCGCGCGCTCAACGCCACGCTGGCGGCCCATTTCGACGAGGCGCAGATCTACCGGATCGATCATTACCTGGGCAAGGAAACGGTTCAGAACCTGATGGCGGTGCGCTTTGCCAACATGCTCTTCGAGCCGCTGTGGAACGCGCAATATGTCGATCACGTTCAGATCACCGTGGCCGAAACCGTGGGCGTCGGCGGGCGTGGGTCCTACTATGACAAGTCGGGCGCGATGCGCGACATGGTGCAGAATCACCTGATGCAGCTTTTGTGCCTGACGGCGATGGAGCCCCCCGCCCATTTCGAGCCGAACGCCGTGCGCGATGAGAAGCTCAAGGTCATCCGGGCGCTTGATCCGGTCGATCCGGGTGACATCGTTCGGGGCCAATACCGGGCCGGCAAGGATGGCGCGAGCTACCGCGAGGACGCGGAAAACACCGACAGCCTGACCGAAAGCTTCGTAGCGATGAAGGTGCATGTCTCGAACTGGCGCTGGAACGGCACGCCTTTCTACCTGCGCACCGGAAAGCGGATGAAGGCGCGCATGTCCGAGATCGTGGTGCATTTCAAGGAACCGCCCCACAACATCTTTACCGAGGCGGTGGAACCGCGCGCCAATATCCTGACCATCCGCCTGCAACCCGATGAAGGCATCGACCTGCGCATGACCATCAAGGAACCGGGGCCGGGCGGGATGCGCCTGGTCGAGGTGCCGATGGACATGACCTTCGCCGAGGCGCTCGGGCCCGAAGCGGCCGATATTCCCGACGCCTATGAACGCCTGATCATGGACGTGATCCGGGGCAACCAGACGCTGTTCATGCGCGGCGACGAGGTCGAGGCAGCCTGGGCCTGGACCGACCCGATCATCTCTGGATGGACGGCGCGCGAAGATGTACCCTTGCCCTACGAGGCCGGGTCGGCGGGGCCGGAGGATGCGCTTATCCTGCTCTACCGCGACGGTCGGCGATGGAGGGAGATTTCCGCATGAACCTGGTCGAATACCCCGACAGCGAGATGATGATGCTGGACCTGGCCGACGCGTTGGCCAGCGAATTGGCGGATCATCTGCGCCGTGAGGATGCGGTCAGCTTCTGCGTGCCGGGCGGCAGCACGCCGGGGCCTGTCTTCGACGTTCTGAGCGAACAGGCGCTGGATTGGGATCGGGTGACGGTCTTCCTGTCGGACGAACGGTGGGTCCCTGCCGATCATCCGCGCTCGAACACGCGGCTCATCATGGAACGGCTGATGGTCTCCAAGGCGCGGCAGGCCAATTTCGTGCCGCTCTATGCCACCGCGCCCACGCCCGAGGATTACGTGACCGACCTGGCCCGCGGGCTGGAACCGCACCTGCCCATCACCCTTCTGCTGCTTGGCATGGGGGCGGACATGCACACGGCGTCGCTCTTTCCCGGCGCCGACCGGCTGGCCGACGCGCTGGACGATCACGCGCCGATCCTGGTGCCGATGCGCGGGGGCGGCGCGCCCGAGCCGCGCGTCACGCTGTCGGCCCGGGTGCTTGCGGCGGCGGTGTCCACCCATATCGTGATTACCGGCGCGGAAAAGCGTGCGGCGCTTGAAAAGGCGCAGAGCCTGCCCGTGGAAGAAGCCCCGGTGCGCGCGGTCCTGTCCGGTGCAACGGTGCATTGGGCACCTTAAGAACGACCCTCAACATATTGAAATATAAACTGGAAGGAAGTCGCCCATGTCCATCTGGGACGATCTGAAAGCGCATAACGCGGCCAAGTCGGGCCGCACGATTGCCGATCTGTTCTTGTCCGACGCGGACCGGTTCGCGGGTTTCAGCCGTCAGTCTGACGGGTTGTTGTTCGACTTTTCCAAGACCGCGATCGACACTGCGGCGCTGTCTCTGCTGATCGAGCTGGCGCGCCAGGCAAAGGTCGAGGATCGGCGTGAGGCCATGTTCACCGGTGCCAGGATCAACGAAACCGAGGGCCGCGCGGTGTTGCATACGGCGCTGCGCGCACCGGGCGGCGTGGTCGAGGTGGACGGGCAGAACGTCATGCCGGGTGTCCTGGAGACCCGCGCCCGGATGGAGCGTTTTGCCCGCGCCGTGCGCTCGGGCGAGATTGCCGGGCAGGGCGGGGCCTATACCGACGTGGTCAATATCGGCATCGGCGGATCGGACCTCGGCCCGGTCATGGGCACGCTGGCGCTGGCCCCCTACCATGACGGGCCGCGCATCCACTATGTCTCGAACGTGGACGGGGCGCATATCCATGACGTGCTGAAGGGGCTCGATCCCGCGCGCACGCTGGTCATCGTCGCGTCAAAAACCTTCACCACCATCGAAACCATGACCAATGCCGACACCGCGCGCGCCTGGATGGCGGGCACGGTCGAGACCCCGGCCGACCAATTCGCGGCGCTGTCCACGGCGGCTGAGCTGACCGCCGATTTCGGCATCGCGCCCGAGCGCGTCTTCGGCTTCGAGGACTGGGTTGGCGGGCGCTATTCCATGTGGGGGCCCATCGGGCTTGGGCTGATGCTGGCCGTGGGGCCGGAGGCATTTGGCGACTTCCTGGCCGGCGGTCACGCCATGGACACGCATTTCCGCCAGGCCGACCTTGCCGATAACCTGCCGGTTCTGCTCGCCCTTGTGGGGATCTGGCATAACCAGGTGCAGGGCCATGCGACCCGCGCCGTGCTGCCCTATGAACAACGCCTGCTGCGTCTGCCCGCCTATCTTCAGCAGCTGGAGATGGAGAGCAACGGCAAGCGCGTGTCGATGGATGGCGCCGACCTGGAGATGAATTCCGGCCCCATCGTCTGGGGCGAGCCGGGCACCAACGGCCAGCACGCATTCTACCAGTTGATCCACCAGGGAACCCGCGTGGTGCCGTGCGAATTCCTGGTGGGGGCAGAGGGGCACGAGCCCGATCTGGCCCATCATCACCGTCTGCTGGTCGCCAATTGCCTGGCGCAGTCCGAGGCGTTGATGCGGGGGCGGTCGCTGGAAGAGGCAACCGCGATCATGGCCGCCAAGGGACTGACCGGGGCCGAGCGCGACCGTCAGGCGCGCCACCGCGTCGTCCCGGGCAACAGGCCCTCCACGACGCTGATATACCCCAAGCTCACCCCCTTCGTCCTGGGCCAGCTGATCGCGCTGTACGAACACCGGGTGTTCGTCGAGGGCGTGATCCTGGGCATAAACAGCTACGACCAGTGGGGCGTGGAACTGGGCAAGGAACTGGCCAAGGCGCTGGAGCCGGTGCTGAGCGGCGAGAGCGACGGGGCGGGCAAGGACGGCTCGACGCTTGGGCTGGTCCGCTTCCTGACCGGGTCGCGGGCGGGCTGACGCGCGGGGATCAGCTGCGCTCCGGCACTGGTATGTTGCCGGAGCGCAGGTTCAGTTCGACCGAGCACAGGCACCAAAGCATCTTGCCAAGCCCGAGGATGTTCTTGTCGAACTCCTCGATCAGCCCCTTCACATCAAGCCAGTAAAGCACGTCACGTTCCGCAAGATCGCTCAACAGGCCGTGTGCGAAGTCGTTGAACTGCGCGTTCTTCGTCCACAGCAGCTCCCAATTGGTGTGAAGGGCCGTCCTGGCCGAGCGTTCCAGCTTTTCCTCCGGGGTCTTTGGTTCCGGTTCAGGGGCGTAGCGGGGATCTTCTGGGTGCACGAGGTCGTCGAAGATCCGGGGCCAATTCTCTTTCAGCATGCGATGATAGTGGGCCTGTCCCAGCCGTTCTTCGGGGGCCATTGTCAGATAGGATTTCTGCCAACGCGGATCGTTGTAGATGGTGATGATCCCCTTGCGCACGGATTGATGCTGCGCTGTGCCGCCATCGCCAATGAAGTTGATCCCGATCCTCTGGTGCTGGCGATAGCACATGTCCAGCTGGTCGTCGTAGCCCATGATCTCTTGCGGAAGAAGTGGAGCCTTGGGCAGAACGCTGAACGGGTCGTAGTCCTCGGGCACCATCGTCTGGACCAGCCGCTTGGTGGAGGGGCGGAACACTTCGTTCTTCTTGGCGAAGGCGGCCAGCGCGTCCTGCCAGCTGTCATGCCAGACCCCATGCAGGCGCTTTCCGCTGGTGGCATCCCCCAGAAAGCCGGACATCGACGGGTAGGAAGAATAAGGTTTCAGCGGATTGGTGAGCTGGGTCTTCATTCCGTAGAGCGTTCCGGCGGTTCCCTCTGGACGGGCCTGGAACCGCTTGATCCAGTCATCGACATCATAGGTGCCGCCTTGCGTCTCGATCAGGAAATGGGTGGGCAGAACATGATCGGTGAAGTAGCGGGCACGCTCGATATCCCTGTTGCCTTTCTGGCCGGTCGTATAGGCGATGATGTTTTCGGGGGGCAGGACTTCCAGAGCGACGCCAAGCAACCCACGGGAATCCATGCCGGACGTGACGCCAAGGCGAAGCTTTTCGGTGCCGGTCTCCTCGAACCGGTCCCGGAAGATGCGCACTGCAAGGTCGCGCGCCGAGGCGGGCGAGGCAGGATCGAAGCAATCGACGCCATCATCGGTCAGGATGGTGCGGTAGAAAGCTGCTTTTTCCTCGGCCTTGGACAAGCTTGGCAGGAATGCGAACCACATGAAATCGCATAGCTTTTTATAGCTGGCATTCATCGTCATATCGGTCAAAAGCCCCCGGTAATGCCATCGCCCGGCATTGCCAGGGAGTATAACCCGACTTTTGTTGATCTAGTCAATTTTCGCGGATCGTGATCTGAACCGCTGTCTCGTCGGGGGGGGGCGATTCCCGGCATCAACAGCCAAGACAAGGGGCAGGTTAACCGGTCAAGGGCGGCTCGATGCCTGGGCTGGCGGCCTTCGCTGAAGGCCTTTCTGGCCGAGCAGGCGCGCGACGCGCGTGAAAGCCCCGGCAAACCACTTTGGGCTGATACTGCCCCCGGGGCGGGGCTTTGGGGGGGAAGCCCGCTTGCCCCGGGGACAGCACCAGCCAAGAAGCGACCGGAGCACAGGGAGGGCCTCCGGTCGTTTCGTGTCGGATGGGCTCAGACCAGTTGCCGACCGATGGCAGCCACGGCGACCTGGGTTCGATTCGAGACGCCGAGCTTGGAAATCAGCCGCTTGACCTGCAACTTGATGGTGGTTTCCTCCAAGCCCATCTGTCTTGCGATTTCCTTGTTGGACAGGCCCTGGCTCAGGTGCATCAGGGTCAGGGATTCCCGCAAGGTTAGGTCGTTCTTGGCCGCCGATACCGCAAGCGCCTGGTGCAGGTCATAGGGGAAGTAGCGTGCACCGGTAAGCATGTACTGGATGGCGGTGATCGCCGAGTCCAGGGACATGGACCTGGAGATAATGCCGAATGCGCCGGCCTCCATCAGTTTCAGCGTTGTGGACGAGCGGCAATCCGAGACGAGAGCCACGGGATGAGCCGGGTGATCCTTCAAGAAACCTGGGAAGGCAGAGACGCTGTTCTGCCCCAGAAGGTCCTGCCGCAACAGGATGAGATCGACGGGTTCTGGCGCAGACAGGATGTCATCTGCCTGTTCAAGTGAGCAGGCCCGGACAAGTTCCAAGTCGCTTTTCGCTTCCATGGCCACACAAATCGAGGTGCCAAAGAGTTCGTTGTCGTCGATCAGGAGGATGCGGGACATTGAGTTGGTCCTTCTAGGCGTCTGTTCGCGCAGTCGGAAGATTTTGAAGACCGCGGTTTCGATGGGCAAGATTTGATCAAAATTAACCGAAATCCAAAACTATGCGATCGAATGGCTTTGTATCTAAGGAGGAGTCACGAGGGTCTGCCTGATAAGCTTTTTTCGGCATTTCTCGTGAATTATATATATATTACAATGCTTTGTGTCTCTGGAGGCTTCTGCTTTTCCTCTTAAGGATGACGTGAAATTCCGTGACGTAACATCTGCGAAACTGAGTGCAAAATTGGGATGCGCTGACGTAATTTGATCAATCAGAGTCCGTGTGCTGCAGCTAAAGATAGCAGAACCTCTGCCCCGTGATTCCAACCTGCTACCCAAGAAGTGAGCTATTTAGGAAGACTTGCACGAGCGCTTCACCGGCACCTTGGCCAATGCGCATCCTGAGATGGGGGAAACAAAAAGCGCCCACTGCGGGGCGCCTTCTTTGGAGCGGGTAACGGGAATCGAACCCGTAACTTAAGCTTGGGAAGCTCGCGTGATACCTTTTCACCATACCCGCGCTCTGGAGGGTTGAGGTAATCGGATGCCCGGCTGTCGTCAAGATGCCTTCGTCCCCGGCGGTGGCAGATTTCGGGGTTGGTAGAAGGGCCAGCGGCGGGTGCGCTCGGCCAGGCTGTCGTCCAATTCGTGCCCCATGGGGATGGCGCGGGGTTCTTCCAGTGGCAGATACCATTTCCACAGCCAGGCAATTCGCCCCGGCCAGCCACGTCGCTTGATGGATTTGGGCAGGATTTCAAGCGGATACCACCAGATCGACATGCTGTCATGGATCTCGGCCATGGCGTCGGGGCGGGCATAGGGCGTGCCGTCGAGGCTTTTGACTTCGCGCCGCCTGCCCTCAAAATGCACCTCGCGCCGTTTCGGGTTGAGCCGCAGCCCCGGCGCGGGCAGGGGCAGGTCGCGTCTGCGATCGGGCGGGGCCTTGGCGCGGTCCTCGCGGTTGGCGGCAAGCTCGGCCTCATGCAGCGCGTCGAGCATCCATAGAAGCGTCAGCTTGCCGATCCCGGATTCCCGTTCGCGCGGGCTGCCGCCAATGTCGGAATGGTAGCCCGGGAACCAGCGCTGGCGCACGTATTGGCGCCGCTTCTGGCCTTCGTGGCGGAAGCGGTTGCCGTAATAGGCGGGGTCGGGCGTCCAGAAGAGGGGGCGGAACATGCTGCGCTTTTCGTCGGTGGCCAGCGCGTGCAGGACAATGCGCACCGAGGGGTTCGAGTCCACGTTCGCGTGCACCCGCAGCTCCATCGGGCTGAAGTTGCGCGGCAGGTTGCGGATCGGGCGCTGGAAGCTGACCATGGAACTGACCGTATCGAACAGGCAAAGCGCCCGGATCGGCACGTTGGCATCGGGTTTCAGCGTGTCCTCGTAGCGCCGCAACTGGCGGAAAGTGACCGAATGGGGCAGGGCGCGGTCGGTATCGGTCACGGCGCGATAGGCCCGGAAGGCCCCGGTCGCAAGATGCAGCTTGTCGGGCGCGATCAGCCCGAAATTGTGGATGAAGCCCGCCAGGATGCGCGCCGCGTAGGCCCCGCGCGAAAAGCCGAAAATGTAGATCTGGTCTTTCTGCGCCTCCGGGCGGGGGGCGGGTTTCTTCCCGCCAAGCTCGCGTTTCAGGCGCTGTTCGAAGTTCCATTCGCGGTTCTTCTGTTGCGTGCTCTTGTAGTTGCGGCACAGGAAACGGTAGGCGTCCAGCACGTCATCTTCCAGCCCAAGCCCGAAGGCCAGACCCGCCACCGCGCGCGCCTTCTGCCGCCATTTCCAGTCGAACAACCGGGGTTCGTCGAAGGTGCCGACCCCCGGAACGTAATGGGTGATCTGCTGGTCATCATTGCGCAAGGCATTGTAAAGCTTGATGATATTGGTCTGGTAATCGCCGACCTCGTTGCCGGTTCCGTCAAAGCAGATGACGATCTTGCGCGCTTTCATGACCCAAACCCTTGCCTACTAGTTACCCGTGCCCAGTGTGGCGGGGCGGGTGGCCCGGGGGCAAGGGGGGTTATCCTTGCCCCGCGACCCCGAGCCGTTCGGCAAAGCCGCGATAGTCGCTGCTGCGGTCTGCCTCGGTCATCGCGTCGCCGTCGCCATAGGCGAAATCGACGCCCGCGCCTTCGACGAGCCGGTTGAACAGGTTGAAAAGCGCACAGACCTGCACTGCGTGATACAGCGCCTCTTCGCTCCAGCCTGCGTCCAGCACGGCGCGGACATCCTCGCGTGTCAGGCGGCTAGGCAGGTGGTTCAGCTTCCTCACATAGGCCAGCAGCGGGCGCATCTCGGGCGCGACGGGGGCGGTGTCGGGATTATCCAGAAGCGCCTCGACCAGTCCCGGCGCAACCCCAAGCGCCTCGGCATAGATGCGGTGCGAGCCAAGGCAGAAGGCGCAGGCATTCAGGCCCGAGACATAGGCGGCGATCAGCTCGCATTGCGCGGCGGTCAGCGGCGCGCCCGCCTTCATGACGGCTTCCACATGCATCAGCAGGGGCCCCGCATGGGCCGGGTGGCGTGTCAGAAGGTCAGACAGCCGGGCAGGGCTGGGCAGGCTGGGGAAGAGGGGCATGGGCGGGCTCCGATTGTGGCCCGCCCAGTCTAGTGTAATCTGCCCGCCGCGTGCACCCTTGTGCAGCCTGCCGGATCGGCGCTTGCCAGCCTCGTGGACAACGGTCGCGTCGACCGAAGGCGATCAGCCGCGCCGACGCCTGCGCCGTCCGCCATCGCCGCCGTCGGCCCCGGCCGCGCCGTAATGCACCTTGGGCAGGTCAACGACGCTGTTGAGGATCGGGAAGGGCTCGACCGAGTTGGGAATCGCCGAGGCGTTCACGAAATGCTCCTGGAAGCGGGGTTCGACCGCGGTCTCGATCTTGTGGATCTGGCGCACCACCTGTTCGATGCGTCCCCGCGCCTCGCGCGAGCAAAGCGCGATGCGCGCACCATGGCCGGCAGCGTTGCCTGCACTCGTGACCTTGTCCAGCGGCGCATCTGGGATCATGCCCAGCACCATCGCGTGCTTGGGGCTGATATGGGCCCCGAAGGCCCCGGCCAGCGTGACGCGGTCCACGGTTTCGACGCCCATTTCGTCCATCAGGAGCTTCGCCCCGGCATAAAGCGCAGACTTCGCCAGCTGGATTGCGCGGATATCGCCTTGCGTGACGGTGATGCGCGGTCCGCTATCGGCGCTGCCATCGTGAATGAGATAGGCATGGGTCCGGCCTTCTGGCTCGCAGCGGGGGGTGCCGACCTGGTCTGCCGACCCGATGAGGCCTGAGGCATCGAGAATGCCCGCAAGGCGCATCTCGGCCACCGCCTCGATGATGCCCGATCCGCAGATGCCGGTGACTCCGGTGGCGGCGCTTGCCTCGGCAAAGCCGGGATCGTCGGACCACAGATCGCAACCGATGATGCGGAAACGCGGATCCTTGGTGACAGGGTCGATTTCCAGCCGTTCGATCGCGCCGGGGGCGGCGCGCTGGCCCGAACTGATCTGTGCCCCTTCGAAGGCGGGCCCAGTGGGCGAGGAACAGGCCAGGACCTTGCTCGTGTTGCCCAGAAGGATTTCGGCATTGGTGCCCACGTCGACGACCAGCACCAGGTCTTCCGACTTGTTTGGCTCTTCCGACAGGGCGACGGCGGCGGCATCGGCCCCGACATGGCCCGCGATGCAGGGCAGTACGTAGACCTGAGCCTCGGTGTTGAGCGCGGTGAGATCGAGGTCGCGCGCGGGCAGCGACAGCGCGGAGGAGGTGGCCAGGGCGAAGGGCGCCTGGCCCAGTTCCACCGGGTCGATGCCCAGAAGCAGGTGATGCATGACCGGATTGCAGACGAAGACGGTTTCCACGATGAGGTCGGGGGCAATCCCGCCCTCGGCGGCAATCTCGCCCGCCAGCGTGTTGATGGCCTCGCGCACCGCGTTGGTCATCTCGGCATCGCCGCCCGGGTTCATCATCGCGTAGGAGACACGGCTCATCAGGTCTTCACCGAAGCGGATCTGCGGGTTCATGAGGCCCGAGGAGGCCAGAACGCGCCCGTCGCTGAGGTCGCACAGATGCGCCGCAATGGTGGTGGACCCCAGGTCGATCGCCAGCCCGTAAATGCCGCCTTCGTGCAGGCCGGGCCAGATGTCGAGGATGCGCATCGCGTCGGAGCCCTGCGCCTGGTGCAGCGCCACGGTCACCTGCCATTTGCCCTTGCGCAGAACAGGTTGCAGCTTGCGCATCAGCGGCAGGCCAGCGGTGACATTCTCGATCTGCCACTGGTCCTTGAGCGCGCTGCGCAGCCGCTCGAAATCGCCCGAAGGTTCGTGCATGTCGGGTTCTTCGACTTCGACGAAGACCAGCCGCGTTGCCGGGTCCATGACGATGGGACGATCAGAGGCCGCCTTGCGGACCACCTGGCGGTGGACCTGGCTCTCGGCCGGAACGTCGATGACGATATCGCCTTGCACGGTGGCCTGGCAGCCCAGCCTGCGGCCCTTCTTCAGGCCGCGCACCCGGTCATAGCGGGCCTCGACCGCGTTCCATTCCGACAGCGCGTCCTCGCGCACGGTCACCCCGTGCTTGGGGAAGTCGCCATAGGACGGGGCCACCTGGCACTTGGAGCAGATCCCCCGGCCGCCGCAGACGGAATCGAGGTCGACGCCGAGTTTGCGGGCCGCCGTCAGAACCGGGGTTCCAACAGGGAAACGGCCCCGTTTGCCCGAGGGCGTGAAGATCACCAGAGGATGGTCAGACATGCGCGCGCCTTTCTCCTTTGCGGCTGTTTTAACGCGCGGGCCGGAAAGGGAAAGGAGCGAAACGGCAAAATCCGGCCGGGTTGCGGCATGAGGTGAAAAAAGGGCTCAGGCCGGTAGCCAGGGCATCAGCCCGCTATTGCCCGCGAACCACATGAATAGCGGGAACGGAAGGATCGCGATGGCGATCGTGGGCAGTGCGATACGGGGGGTGAAGACGCCGCTCATCCCGGCCATGAGGCAGATGCCGCCGCCGCCGCCGATCAGCCCCGAGCCGGGCATGTTGATCAGAAGCGCGAGCCCCACGTAGCGATACCGCAGCGCAAAACGCGCATGCTTGCGCGGCAGGCTGCGCTGAAGCTCGCGCACGCGCTGCGCCGGGCCCATGGGACCGAGCCGGTCCACCAGGGCAGCCGCCTTGACCAGGTGCAGGTCGAGAAAGAAGCGCTTGAGCGAGTGGATCGGAACAAGCCGCCCGGCCAGGAAGGCCAGTGACAGCCCGCCCATGGTCGCCAGGTAGATGGGCAGGGCAAATTCCGGTCCGCGCAGGACCAGCAGCGCGATGGCGATCTCGATTCCCGGCACGAATGGCAGGGCGATGAGCAGGGCGTAGGTGATGAAAATGGCCAGCAGGATCAGCCGCTCTGCGCGTGCCTCGGCCCGTGCGGGCAGGCTTTCGGCCCAGGACAGCGCGTAGTCGATGACGAAATGCGACAGGAAGACGATGGCGATCAGCACGACGAGCTTGACGGCAAGCCGCGGCAGCGACTCGCCCCATGTCGGGGGCGTCGTGTCAATCTCTGGGCGCGCGGACATGGTGGAAGCCTGGTCTGGGGGTCGCAGGGCACAGGTAGGGGTTCTGGGCCGGAAAAAGAAGATTTTTCGGGAAAAATCTTCATATCGATCGGGAAGAATTTTCTGGAAAATTCTTCCCTGTGCCTCGAAAAATCTTCTGGAAGATTTTTCTCAGCAGATCAGCCGGATGTCGCCCCGGTCGCAGATGATCAGAAACTGGTTGCCTGCTTCGACCAGGTGAAAGCCGCGCTTGCGCACTTCAAGTTCCAGCCTGTCGCGGCCGATCTTGCGGTCCACATCCGCCTTGCTGCGGCGGATCACACCGCCCTTTGACACGGCCTTCGCCGAGAAGACCTGATCGAACCAGATGTCATTGCTATGAATGGGGCGAAGGTAGCTCATGCGGCCACCTTCGCCTGATCCAGGGTAACAGGCGCTTAAGCGCGGCGACGTCCGCCGCGACGCCCGCCGCGTCCACCGCCTGCGGCCATGGCCGCTGCGGCGGCCTCGGGGAAGGGGGTGCCTTCCTTGGTGGCGTCCAGAACCTTGGCGAAGTTGATCCACTTGCCGCCATTGGGGTCGTGGTTCATCAGGAAGTTGGCGGCGTTGATCGCTTCCATCTCTACCGGGCGCACCGGGTTCATGATCGCAGAGGTCATGCCCGCGCCGATGGCCATTGGCAGGAAGGCCGCGTTGATGCCGTGACGGTTGGGCAGGCCGAAGCTAATGTTCGAGGCCCCGCAGGTGGTGTTCACGCCCAGTTCCTCGCGCAGCTTGCGCACAAGGGTGAAGACCTGCTGGCCAGCGGTCGCCATGGCGCCCACGGGCATGACCAGCGGATCGACCACGATGTCATGGGCGGGAATGCCGAAATCGGCGGCGCGTTCCACGATCTTCTTGGCGACGGCGAAGCGCACGTCGGGATCTTCGGAAATGCCGGTGTCGTCATTCGAGATGGCCACGACCGGCACGTTGTATTTCTTGACCAGCGGCAGCACCAGTTCCAGTCGGTCCTCTTCCCCGGTGACCGAGTTCAGAAGCGGACGGCCCTCGGCGGCGGCGAGACCCGCCTCAAGTGCGCCGGGCACCGAGCTGTCGATGCAGAGCGGCACGTCGACCAGCCCCTGCACCAGCTCGATCATCTTGCGCATCAAAGGCGGTTCGGTCTCGTTGGGGTTGGGGTTGGAGTTATAGACCACGCCCGCGTTCACATCGAGCACCATCGCCCCGCAGGCGACCTGTTCCAGCGCGTCCTTTTCCACGGTCGAGAAATCGCCCGCTTCCAGTTCGGCGGCCAGCTTCTTGCGGCCGGTGGGGTTGATGCGCTCGCCGATCACGCAGAAGGGCTCGTCAAAGCCGATGACGACGGTCTTGGATTTGGATTCGAGAACGGTACGGGTCATTGGCTCTTTCTCAGTTCTGGTTTGCGGGGCGGCCGGATGCGCCGCCATTGTCGATCGCCCACTGGGCATTGGTCTTGATGCCGCCAAGCGGGAAGAAGTGGACCTTCTCGATGTTGAACGCCGGATTGGCGGCCTTGTGGGCGGCGAGCTGGTTCAGGATTTCCGTGGGCTCGAAGGGCAGCAGCAGCTTGGTCACGTCCTTGGCGCGCTTTTGCAGGACCTTGAGCGAGGGGCCGACGCCGCAGGCGATGGCGAACTTGATCAGGGTCTGAAGCTTCGCGGGGCCCGCGATGCCGATATGGATGGGCAGGGTGATCCCTTCGGCCGAGAGCCGGTTGGCCCATTCGATGACAGGGCCTGCCTCGAAGGCGAACTGGGTGGCCAGCGCCATCTGTGCATCGGTGCGGTCTGAGAAGGCCTGTTTCCAGCGCAGCGCTTCCATTACCACCGCGTCACCGCCCTTGGGGTCGATGTCACGGTTGCCCTCGGGGTGGCCGGCGACATGCAGCCGCTCGAAGCCTGCCTTGTCGAAGAGCCCGGTCTCCATCAGCTGCATGGAGCTGTGGAAGTCACCGTGGGGCGTCTCGACGCCACCGGCCAGCAGCAGGGCCTGTTTCACATCCGCTTCGCCCTGGTACATGGCGATCCAGTTTTCCAGCGTTGCCGCATCCTTGATGATGCGGGCCGGGAAATGGGGCATCACATCGTAGCCTTCGCCCTTCAGGCGCTTGGCGGTCGCCACCATGTCGGCAATCGGCGTGCCCTCGATATGGGCGATGTAGACGCGGGTGCCTTCGGGCAGCAGATCGCGGAAGTTTTCCACCTTCTCGGCGGTGCGCGGCATCACCTCGATCGAGTAGCCCTGGAGGAAGGCCTCAAGAGCGGCGGGATCGCCAGCAGGTGCGGCAGGCGCGGTAGCGGCGGCGGAGCGGAATTTGAGCAGGGCCATCAGTTTCTCCGGGAAAGAGGGTGGCGGGGCGTCGGTCATTCGGCGGGGGCTTCGGCGTAGCCGTCATTGGCAATGAGCTGCTTCAGCTTGTCCGCGTCGTATGCGGCATCGATCGAGGCAGCTTGAGCATTTGCGACCTCCTGGGCCTCACCTTCGACCTCGAAGGGCGCGGCCTTGCGAAACCCGGCCAGGTAGGCGTCGTCATCCTTGGCGCCCACCTTCATGGCGGCGCGGTCGATCGCCTGTTCGAAACGTTCGGGCAGCGGCGCCTTGGCACCGGAACGGCCCTTGCCCACGATGACCTGGGCAGGAATGTCGCGCCAGTAGACGATGGTGACGGCAGGCATTGTGAACTCCCTCATTGCTTCGGATCAATTTAGGGCGCTCCGCGGCATCCGCCCGTTCCGTTTTCGACCTCGTGACGCGCCCCTGCGACGCGCCGGTCTTTTGCATAGGCGCTTGCCCCCCCTCGCGGCCAGAGCCGGAGAGGCCCAAAATTCTCATGAAGATCATGAGGGGGCGTGAAGCGATCGGTCCCGAAGTCGCGGCAGGGCCATTGTGCGACGCACCAAGGATCGGCTAGGATCGGGGCAGGATCGAGTAAAGGACGCGCGTGATGGGCCGCCGACGCCCCCGCCGGGGCAAGTCGAAGCAGGAAAACCAGACCCCGAGCGTGGGAGCCCCCATGCCCCGGATCGCCCCCGTTCAGCCGCCCCCCGCGCAGGCCGCAGCGCCCGCCCGGCCCGACCCGGCCGATCTCTATGCCGCGCTCGACCTGGGGACCAATTCCTGCCGCATGCTGATCGCGCAGCCCAAGGGCAACCAGCTGCACGTGGTCGACAGCTTTTCGAAATCCGTGCAACTGGGGCAGGGGCTGGAGGCCTCGGGGCAGCTTTCGCGCCACTCGATGGCGCGCACGGTGGCGGCGCTGAAGATCTGCAAGAAGAAGCTGCAGCGCCATGACGTGAAGCGCATGCGGCTGGTGGCGACCGAAGCCTGCCGCCGGGCCACGAATGCGGGCGAGTTCATTTCGCTGGTCAAGCGCGAGACCGGGCTGGAGCTGGAAATCATCAAGCCCGAGGAAGAGGCAAGGCTGGCCGTGGTGGCCTGCGCGCCTCTGGTGTCCACCCGCACCGAACAGCTGCTGGTCGTCGATATCGGCGGCGGCTCGACCGAGCTGGTCTGGATCGACCTCAGCCGCGTGCCGCGCGTGGAACGCCCGCGCGCTATCATGCGGCTGCACCAGGGCTTCGATCACCACGACACGGTGTTTCCCAAGGCCAAGGTGGTGGACTGGATCTCGATCCCGCTCGGCGTTGCCACGCTCAAGGACCTCTATCGCGACGTGGTCGATGACGGCGCGCGCTTTGCCTTGATGAGCTGGTATTTCGAAGAGCAGCTGGCCGAGTTTTCGCCCTATGATGACGCCGCCGACCCGGCGCGCGACGGCTTCCAGATCATCGGCACCTCGGGCACCGTCACCACGGTCGCGGCCTCGCACCTGGGTCTGCGCCGCTATGACCGCAACAAGGTGGACGGTCTGCGCATGACCTCGGACCAGATCGATTCGGTGATCCAGGACTACCTGGTGCTGGGGCCCTCGGGCCGGCGCAGCGACCCGCGCATCGGGCGCGACCGGCATTCGCTGATCATGTCGGGGGCCGCGATCCTGCAGGCGCTCTTGCGGGCCTGGCCCACGGACCGGCTGAGCGTGGCCGACCGGGGGCTGCGCGAGGGGCTGCTCTATGCGCAGATGTCCTCGGACGGGGTGCTGGAGGACGGACCCTTCTGAACCGATCCCGGTGGCCGTTTCGCCGCGCTTTGCGCGTCGACCCGGGGGCGGGCCGCCTCACCCCCCGCTGACGCGGGGGCCTCGTCGGCCCGCGCGGGGCTCTGCCCCGGACCCCGGAGTATTTTCACAAAGAAGAAGGAGCGGGGGCTTACTTCGCGGCGGAGCTGCCTATATTGGGGCCCTGGAAAGGTGATGAAAGCCATGGCGAAGAACACGAGCGGGCGCGGGCAGCGCGATCTGAAGGTCAAGGTCAAGACCGCGCGGGGGCGTAAGCTGTCCTCGACGCGCTGGCTGGAGCGTCAGCTCAATGACCCATACGTGCAGCGCGCCAAGCGCGAGGGCTACCGGGGCCGGGCGGCGTTCAAGATCCTGGAACTGGACGACAAGTATCGTTTCCTGGTGCCGGGGGCTCGGGTGGTGGACCTGGGCTGCGCGCCGGGGGGCTGGTGCCAGGTGGCTGTGAAGCGCGTCAATGCGCTGGGCGAGAAGCCCGGCAAGCGGGTGGGCACGATCCTGGGGGTGGACCTGCAGGAGGTGGAGCCCATTGCCGGCTGCGAGATTCACCAGCTGGATTTCATGGAGGACGATGCCGACGAGAAGGTGAAGACCTGGCTTGGCGGCAAGGCCGACGTGGTCATGAGCGACATGGCGGCGGCCTCGTCGGGGCACAAGCAGACCGATCACCTGCGCATCATCGCGCTGTGCGAGGCGGCGGCCTATTTCGCCTTTGACGTTCTGGAAGAGGGCGGGACCTTCGTGGCCAAGGTGCTGGCAGGAGGCGCGGAAGGCGATCTTCAGCAGATGCTGAAGCAGAAGTTCACCAAGGTCGCCAATGTGAAACCCGAAGCGAGCCGCTCCGACTCGTCCGAGAAGTTTGTGGTTGCCACCGGCTTTCGGGGCTAGGGCGCATCCGCGTCCTTCGGCCCCAAGGGCGGATTTAGGGCTTTCCCTCGGGCCAAACCCATGAGATAGGGACGTGCCAACCGTAACTCCCTGCCCAAGGAGGCCCCATGGAGATTCGCGAGGCTCTTACCTTCGACGACGTTCTGCTGGTGCCCGGCGCATCCTCGGTGCTGCCGAGCGAAGCCGACACGCGCACCCGTGTGACGAAATCCATCAAGATGAACATCCCGCTGCTGTCCTCTGCCATGGACACGGTGACCGAGGCGCGCATGGCCATTGCCATGGCGCAGGCTGGGGGGATCGGGGTCATTCACAAGAACCTGGGCGTCGAGGAACAGGCGCGCGAGGTTCGGCGCGTGAAACGCTTTGAAAGCGGGATCGTCTACAACCCGGTAACACTGCGCGCCGACCAGACGCTGGCCGATGCCAAGGAACTGGTGGAACGCTACAACTTCACCGGCTTCCCGGTGGTGGATGCCGAGGGGCGCGTGGTGGGGATCCTGACCAACCGCGACATGCGCTTTGCCTCCTCGGACGATACGCCGGTGCATGTCATGATGACCTCGAACAACCTGGCGATGCTGGCCGAGCCCGCGGACCTCGAAGAAGCCAAGAGCCTGATGCGGGCGCGTCGGATCGAGAAGCTGCTGGTCCATGACGGCAAGGGCAAGCTGACGGGGCTTTTGACCCTGCGCGATACCGAACAGGCGGTGCTGAACCCCACGGCGTGCAAGGACGAACTGGGCCGGCTGCGTGTGGCTGCGGCGACCTCGGTGGGGGATGCGGGCTTTGCGCGCACCGAGGCCCTGATCGACGCGGGCGTCGATATTGTCGTGGTCGATACCGCCCATGGCCATTCGGCGGGCGTCATCGACGCGGTGAAACGCGCCAAGCAACTGTCGAACAACGTGCAGGTCATCGCCGGTAACGTGGCCACGGGCGAGGCGACGCAGGCGCTGATCGACGCGGGCGCGGATGCGGTCAAGGTGGGAATCGGGCCTGGTTCGATCTGCACCACCCGGATCGTTGCGGGCGTGGGCGTGCCGCAGCTGACCGCGATCATGGATTGCGCCAAGGCGGCCGACGCCAGCGGCACCCCCGTCATCGCAGATGGCGGCATCAAGTATTCGGGCGATTTCGCCAAGGCCATCGCGGCGGGCGCCAGCTGCGCCATGGTGGGCAGCATGATCGCGGGCACCGATGAAAGCCCCGGCGAGGTCATCCTCTACCAGGGCCGTTCTTTCAAATCCTATCGCGGGATGGGGTCGCTCGGAGCCATGGCGCGCGGCTCGGCCGACCGCTATTTCCAGAAGGATGCGGCCAGCGACAAGCTGGTGCCCGAGGGGATCGAGGGGCAGGTGCCCTACAAGGGGTCTGCGAGCGCGGTGATTCACCAGCTGGTGGGTGGCCTGCGAGCGGCCATGGGCTATACCGGCTCGGCCACGGTGGACCAGATGCGCAGCGGGTGCAGCTTCGTGCGGATCACGGGTGCCGGGCTGAAGGAAAGCCATGTGCATGATGTGCAGATCACTCGTGAAAGTCCGAATTATCGTTTTGGATGAGTAGTTTGTATGTCATAGCTAAGGTGAATTCATGACTCCGGCGGCGCGGTTGGCCGCCGCCATCGGGGTTCTGGATGCCTGGGCGGGCGGCAATCCGGTTGAGCGGGCCCTGACCGGGTGGGCGCGCGGGGCGCGCTATGCCGGGTCGAAGGATCGGGCCGCGGTACGTGATCATGTTTACGATGTTCTGCGCCGCAAGGGCAGCTGTGCCGCGCTTGGCGGGGGGGGGAGCGGGCGCGCGCTTGTTCTGGGGCTGCTGCGCCTGCAAGGCCTTGACCCGGATGAGTATTTTACGGGCGAAGGCCATGCGCCTGCGGGTCTTGGCGAGGCGGAACGTGACCTTGGCGCAGAAGGGCTGACGGCCTGGTCTGATATTCCGGACTGGTTGCATGATCCCTTGCGTGACTCGCTCGACGAGCAGGCCGAGCGGGTGATTGCGGCCATGCAGGAGCGGGCCCCGCTCTATCTGCGGATCAATGCGCGCAGATCGGCAGGAGAAATTGAGGAATGGCTTGCAAGCGATGGAATAGTAACGAGAAAAACCATTCTGCCTCACGCCTTGGAAGTGGTTGAGGGCGCGCGTCGCCTGCGGCAGTCCCAGGCCTATCTGGACGGGTTGGTCGAAATCCAGGATCTCTCGCCGCAACTGGCCTGCGCAGCCGTGGACTGGCCCCGTTCAGGTCGCGTGCTGGATTACTGCGCCGGGGGTGGCGGCAAGGCGCTGGCAATTGCGGCCGTCAGCGAGGCGCAGGTCTTCGTCCATGACGCCAACCCGCGCCGCATGGCCGACATTCCTGCCCGCGCCGATCGGGCCGGTGTGCGCCTGACCGCGCTTGAGCGCCCCGAAGCGCAGGCCCCCTACGCGGCCGTCCTTTGCGACGTGCCCTGTTCCGGTTCAGGCACCTGGCGCCGGGACCCGGAGGCCAAGTGGCTGTTATCTCGGGAAAAGCTGACCAATCTGGAGCAGGTTCAGGCCGAGATCCTCGACGCGGCTGCGGCCCTCGTCGCCCCCGGCGGGCAGCTGGTTTACATGACCTGTTCCTTGCTGGACGCGGAAAACGGCGGGCAGCTGCGCGCGTTCCAGGCGCGACATGGCTGGCAGGTGAAAACCGAGCGCCGCTTTCTGCCTGGTGATGCCTCTGACGGGTTCTTTCTCGGGGTTCTGACGGCCCCGTCAAAGGGCTGACATTAATCCCCAATTAACGAAATTGCAGTCTGATCCTCGTGACGAATCGAGCAGGAGGGTCAGGGTGGCGGATCAAGCGGTGATGGCTCGCAGGCGGCGACTGCCTGGGGATGGCGCGACCTGGGCCCTTGTTTTGTTGGCCGTGGGCTGTTTGCCGGTCGCGTTCCTGGCCGAGGGCATTCTTGCCCGGATCACGGGCTTTGCCGTCGCGGCCTCGATCACGCTGACGGCGGCCTTGCTCAATATCTGGCGCTTTCGCCGCGAACGGGCGGAGCGCGCCGCGATGCGCCAGGCGGCGGAGCTTGCGACTGATGACCCTGCGCTTGTTTTCCTGACCGACAGCCAGGGGCAGATCCTGTTTGAAAACCCCGCCGCACGCGATCGCTTCGGCCCGCGAGAGGGCCAGCCCATGTCGCGCGCTTTGGCAGGGCTTATCCCCAATGCCTCGGCCATTGCCTTTCGCCATGAAACGACGCTGATGCGGGACCGTGCTGCACGCGAAACGGTGGTGACGCGGCGCGGTACGGTAAAGATCACCGCCTTCCGGATCGGGTCCGGAACGCTGTGGAGGGTCGATGAGGCCGAAGATGGGGCGGGGCGCGCGCCTACCAGCAACGGTCTGCCGATGATGGTTGTCAGCCGAAATGACACCATCCTGTCGATGAATGACGCAATGCGCCGAACGCTCGGGGAGCGCCGCAAAGCCTTGTCTGAGGTGTTCGAAACCTTGCCGGTCCAATCCGGGCAGCGCACGCGCATCAGGGCGGCGGAGGATTGGACCGAGGTGATGGTGATCGAGCTTCAGGCCGGAGACGGTCGGCGCGAGATTCATGTTCTTCCGGTCGATCTCCTGCCAATGGAAGATGAAATCGCCGCGCGCGCCTTCGGGGCGTTGCCGGTGGCGCTGGTGCATATTGGCGCTGGCGGGGAAATCCTTGCGGCGAACCCGCGTGCCCAAAGCCTGCTCAACCTGCATCCGGGCGGGGAGATGGTGCTTTCGGCGGTGGTGGAAGGGCTCGGGCGGCCCATCAATGACTGGGTGGAGGATGTGCTGGCCGAACGCATCCCCTCGCGACCGGAAATGGTGCAGGCGACGCTCAGGGAGGATGATTGTTTCGTGCAGATCACCCTTGGGCGGATTGCGGGCGAAGGCGGGCCGACCCTGCTTGGGGTACTTCATGACGCAACGGCGCTCAAATCCATGGAGCAGCAATTCGTTCAAAGCCAGAAGATGCAGGCCATCGGCGAGCTTGCAGGCGGCGTGGCCCATGATTTCAACAATCTCCTCACGGCGATCACGGGTCACTGTGATCTTCTGATGATGCGCCATGACGAGGGCGATCCGGACTATGCGGACCTGGCCCAGATCAACCAGAATGCCAATCGGGCCGCCAGTCTCGTGGGGCAGCTCTTGGCTTTTTCACGCAAGCAGACGCTGCGCCCGGAGGTCGTCGACCTGCGGGACACGATGTCCGATATCACCCATCTTTTGAACCGTTTGATCGGAGAGAAGGTGCGGCTGGAACTGGATCATGACCCGCACCTCTTGCCGATCCGGGCGGATCGCCGCCAGATGGAACAGGTGATAATGAACCTGATCGTGAATGCGCGCGATGCGATGCCGGATGGGGGCAGGGTGCTGGTGGAAACCCGCGTGGCCCGCCTGAGAGAGCCGCTGCGCCGCGACCAGGCAGAAGTGCCGGCCGGTCACTACGTCACCGTTCGTGTCAGCGATGAAGGCACGGGCATTCCCCCCGACCAGATCGGTCGGATCTTTGAGCCTTTCTTCACCACGAAGGGCACGGGCAAGGGCACCGGGCTCGGCCTGTCCATGGTCTATGGCATCGTCAAGCAATCGGGCGGATTCATCTTTGCCGACAGCGAGCCGGGGCGGGGAACGGATTTCACCCTCTACTTCCCCGTTTACGACCGGCCCAAGGGTCAAAGTCCGGACTCGCAGCCCGAGTCGTCAGCACCCGCGCGTCCGACGGATCTCTCCGGTGATGCGGTTGTTTTGCTCGTCGAAGACGAAGCCTCGGTGCGGGCCTTCGCGTCTCGTGCGCTCAGGATGCGGGGATTCACGGTGATCGAGGCGGAAAACGCTGAAGTCGCCCTGGAAAAGCTCGCCGACAGCGATCTTGAGGTGGATGTTTTCGTAACGGACGTGATCATGCCGGGGATGGACGGGCCGACATGGGTGCGCGAAGCGCTGAAGGATCGCCCCGATGTTCGGGTGGTCTTCGTCTCGGGCTATGCAGAGGACGCGCTGGAGCGCAATGGCAAGGACGTGCCGAACTCGGTCTTCCTTGCCAAGCCCTTCACCCTGTCGGATCTTACCGCGACGGTACAACGCCAGTTGCACTGAACTTCAATTGGCGCAGAGGCGCTCCCACAGGTCAAACTCGGCGCGGGCCTCCTCCCTCAGCCGCGCCTCCACGTCCGCGGAGAGGGTGAGCGCCTTCCTCGGGGACACGTTTTCGCGGCCGAGTTCCAGCGATGTGCCAAGCTTGTCTTCGAAGAAGTCGATCAGGGCGTCTTGTCGGTCGTAGCGGAAGAGGTAATCGATCCCGGCGGCACCATCGCGGTCGGAGAGAAACCGTGCCTGGGACCCAACTCTCGCCAGCTCGGGTTGATCCTCGGACAGCCAGGCCAGCACGAAATCGTCGAAGCTCATTCCAGCGGTGGATTTTTCCGGGTTGGAGTGGTCGGGACGCGACCGATACCGATACCAGCTGCCAAGCCAGTCGATGGGCTCCCGCATGACCGCGACGGTGCGCATCGGGCGATCCCCCCGCTGTTCGAAAAACTTGGAGAGCCGGTTGCGATAGCCCATCAGGTTCACGTGCTTCTGGCCGGGCGGATGCAGGATGGCTGCGCTGGCATGGGGCAGGAGCGCCTGTTCCAGAGCCGTCGTCCCGGTCTTGGGAACGGCGAGGAAAACGATTCTCTGCTTCCAGAACACCAGCATCGACAGCTCCTTTCCCGAGTCACCCCTAACTTAAACGCTTCCTTAACCCTTCATGTAAAAACTGGGGTCCACAAGATTTTACTTGAAATGTTCTCTTTTTGGTCTCAAAAGAAGTGAGAGAACAAGAGGCGAACATGAGCATCATTGCCGCGGGACATGCGGTATGGAATAAGGAGCCGGAAACATGGCAGTGGCAAACCTTCTCGACATGACCGACCGTAAATCCGCAGACAAGCAAAAGGCGCTCGACAGCGCCCTGGCCCAGATCGAACGTCAGTTCGGCAAGGGCTCCATCATGAAACTGGGCGCCGACAACCCGGTGGCCGAGATCGAGGCGACCTCGACCGGTTCGCTCTGGCTCGACATCGCGCTTGGAATCGGCGGCCTGCCCAAGGGGCGGATCATCGAGATTTACGGTCCCGAAAGCTCGGGCAAGACGACGCTCACGCTGCATTGCATCGCGGAAGAGCAGAAAAAGGGCGGTGTCTGCGCCTTCGTCGACGCCGAACACGCGCTTGACCCGCTCTATGCCAAGAAGCTGGGCGTCGATCTGGACGAGCTTCTGATCAGCCAGCCCGACACCGGCGAACAGGCGCTGGAAATCACCGACACGCTGGTGCGCTCGGGCGCGGTCAGCATGGTCGTGGTCGACTCGGTGGCGGCACTGACGCCGAAGTCGGAACTGGAAGGCGACATGGGCGACAGCTCGGTCGGCGTGCAGGCCCGCCTGATGAGCCAGGCGAAGCGCAAGCTGACGGGTTCCATCTCGCGCTCGAACTGCATGGTGATCTTCATCAACCAGATCCGCATGAAGATCGGCGTGATGTTCGGCAGCCCCGAAACCACCACGGGCGGCAACGCGCTGAAATTCTACAGCTCCGTGCGCCTCGACATCCGCCGCATCGGTTCGATCAAGGATCGCGACGAGGTGGTGGGCAACGCTACCCGCGTCAAGGTGGTGAAAAACAAGGTGGCCCCGCCCTTCAAGCAGGTCGAATTCGACATCATGTATGGCGAAGGCATTTCCAAGACCGGCGAATTGCTGGACCTCGGGGTCAAGGCCGGCGTGGTCGAGAAATCGGGCAGCTGGTATTCCTATGGGGACGAGCGGATCGGCCAGGGCCGCGAGAATGCCAAGCAGTTCCTGAAGGACAATGCCCCGGTGGCCACCGAGATCGAGGACAAGATCCGCGCCGCGCATGGGCTCGATTTCCACATGGATGACAACGACGGGGACATGGTCGAGGACTGACCTTCCCCCGCAGCTTCACACGGAAAGGCGGCCCCGAATGGGCCGCCTTTCGCGTTTCAGCACCCGCGTGGCCGCTTTGTCCTGTGGACAGAGGGCCGGGTGGGGGTTACATCGCTGAAAACTTGCCACTTCGCCTGCCGGAAAGGGGCCCTGCCAGATGGCCAGCCTGAACGACATTCGCTCGACCTTCCTCAACTACTTCGCCCGCAATGGACACGAGATCGTTGCCAGCTCGCCGCTGGTGCCGCGCAACGATCCGACGCTCATGTTCACCAACTCGGGCATGGTGCAGTTCAAGAACCTCTTCACCGGGGTCGAACACCGCGACTACAAGCGGGCGACGACCGCGCAGAAATGCGTGCGCGCGGGCGGCAAGCACAACGACCTCGACAACGTGGGTTACACCGCGCGCCACCACACCTTCTTCGAGATGCTGGGCAATTTCAGCTTTGGCGACTACTTCAAGCACGAGGCCATTCCATTCGCCTGGGAGCTGATCACCAAGGATTTCGGCATTCCCAAGGACCGGCTCTACACGACGGTTTACCATACCGATGACGAGGCCTTCGAGATCTGGAAGAAGGTGGGCGTGCCTGAAAGCCGGATCATCCGTATCGCGACCTCTGACAATTTCTGGCAAATGGGCCCGACCGGTCCCTGCGGCCCCTGCACCGAGATCTTCTACGATCATGGCGATCATATCTGGGGCGGACCTCCGGGCAGCCCTGAGGAAGATGGCGACCGCTTCATCGAGATCTGGAACATCGTTTTCATGCAGAACGAGCAGTTCGAGGACGGCTCGATGCGCGAGCTGGACATGCAGTCGATCGACACCGGCATGGGGCTGGAGCGGATCGGCGCGCTGTTGCAGGGCAGCCACGACAACTATGACACGGACCTGTTCAAGGCGCTGATCGAGGCCTCGGCCCATGCCACCAGCGTCGACCCCTATGGTGACAAGAACGTCCATCACCGGGTGATCGCCGATCACCTGCGGTCCACCTCCTTCCTGATCGCCGATGGCGTGATGCCCTCGAACGAGGGCCGGGGCTACGTGCTGCGCCGGATCATGCGGCGCGCCATGCGCCACGCGCATCTTCTGGGCGCACAGGACCCGCTGATGCACCGCCTTGTGCCGGCGCTGGTCAGCCAGATGGGCCAGGCTTACCCGGAACTGGGCCGGGCGCAGGCGCTGATCGAGGAGACCCTGAAGCTGGAGGAAACCCGTTTCCGCCAGACGCTTGACCGCGGCCTGAAGCTTCTGGACGAGGAACTGGGCGATCTTCCCGACGGGGCAGAGCTGCCTGGGCGCACGGCGTTCAAGCTCTATGACACCTATGGTTTCCCGCTCGACCTGACGCAGGACGCGCTGCGCGAAAAGGGCCGGGCGGTCGACACCGCGGGCTTCGATGAGGCGATGGAAGAGCAGAAGGCCAAGGCCCGCGCGGCCTGGTCTGGTTCGGGCGAGGCGGCGGACAATGCCGTCTGGTTCGACATAGCGGATGCCTCGGGCGCGACCGATTTCCTGGGCTATGACACTGAGAAGGCCGAGGGCCAGGTCATCGCGCTGGTGGTCGATGGCAAGCCTGTCGACAAGATCGCGGAAGGCGGTGAGGGCTGGATCGTGGTGAACCAGACGCCGTTTTATGGCGAGGCGGGCGGCCAGGTGGGCGATACCGGCGTGATCCGCCGAATCGAGGACCGTGACGAGGTGGCACTGGTCGAGGACACCCGCAAGTTTGCCGATGGCAAGATCTATGCCCACAAGGTGACGGTGGAACGCGGCACGATCGTGAAGTCCGATCCGGTGGAGCTGGAGGTCGATCACGGCCGTCGCGGCATGATCCGCGCCAACCATTCGGCCACGCACCTGCTTCACGAGGCGCTGCGGCGCGCGCTTGGCGATCACGTGGCGCAGCGCGGCTCGCTCAATGCGCCGGACCGGCTGCGGTTCGATTTCAGCCACTCCAAGGGGCTGAGCGCCGAGGAACTGACCCGCGTCGAGGAGGAGGTGAACGCCTTCATCCGCCAGAACGCCCCGGTCGAAACCCGGATCATGACGCCTGACGATGCCCGTGGACTGGGGGCGCAGGCGCTCTTCGGCGAGAAATACGGCGACGAGGTGCGCGTGGTCTCGATGGGCCACCTTGCCGGGTCCGGCAAAGGTGCGGATGGCGAAACCTATTCGCTGGAGCTCTGCGGCGGCACCCATGTGGGCCAGACCGGCGATATCGGCGTCTTCGTGGCGCTTGGCGACAGCGCGTCAAGCGCGGGCGTGCGCCGCATCGAGGCACTGACGGGGGCTGCGGCCTTCGACTATCTCAGCGGGCAGGCCCGGATGCTGGGCGATGTGGCCGGCAGCCTCAAGGCGCAGCCCGCCGAGGTGGGCGAGCGGGTGCAGGCGCTGATGTCCGAGCGCAAGGCGCTGGAAAACGAGGTGGCACAGCTGCGCCGCCAGCTGGCCATGGCCGGTGGCAGTGCCGCGGGCGCCCCGGCCGATCGCGAGGTCAACGGGATCACCTTCCTGCCGCAGGTGCTGGAAGGGGTGACTGGCAAGGACCTGGCAGGGCTGGTGGACGAGCACAAGGCGCGCATGGGCGACAAGGCAGCGGTCTTGCTCATGGCCGATGCAGGGGGCAAGGTGGCGGTGGCTGCGGGGGTCAGTGCTGACCTGACGGATCGCATCTCTGCCGTGGATCTGCTCAAGGCTGCGGTCGTGGAACTGGGCGGCAAGGGCGGCGGTGGCCGGCCCGACTTTGCCCAGGGCGGCGGCAGGGATATCGGCGGGGCGGATGCCGCCATCGCCGCGGCCGAAGCGCTGTTGAAGGGAGTGTAAGACATGCCATCAGCCCTGTGGATCGCCCACGTGACCGTCACCGACGAGGCGGCCTATTCGAAATATGCCGCCATCGCGACCGAGGCCATCGCCGCGCATGGCGGCGTCTTCCTGGCGCGCGGTGGACGCCATATCCAGAAGGAAGGCCGCGACCACCCGCGAAACGTCGTGGCCCGCTTCCCGTCGGTCGAGGCGGCCAATGCCTGCTATGAATCGGAGCGCTACCAGGAGGCGCTGAGCCACGCGCGCGGCGCGTCCGAGCGCGACCTCGTGATCGTCGAGGAATTCGAGTAGGGCGATTTCGCCGCCTGCCGGCGTCGACCGGGGGCGGCCCTCCTCAGGCCCCGTCGGGGCCCTCGTCGGGCCGCGTTGCCGCAGATCACAACGGCAGCGCGGTGGTGTGCTTGATCTCTTCCATCACGAAGCTGGCGGAAACATCGGCGATCTCGACCTTCGCGGTGAGGCGCTGGTAGAGCCGGTCATAACCGGCCATGTCGGCCACGCGTGCATGCAGAAGGTAGTCGAGCTCTCCGGTCATGCGATACGCGGCCAGGATCTCGGGCATCTCGCGCGTGGCACGGGCGAAGCGCGTGGACCAGTCGGGGCTGTGGGCACCCGCCCGGATCAGCATGAAGACCGACAGCCCAAGCCCAAGCGCCTTGGGGTCCAGCAGGGCCACGCGCGCCCGGATCAGCCCGCGATCCTCCAGTGCCTTGACCCGCCGCCAGACCGCGTTGCGCGACAGCGCGGCAAGCTCGGCCAGCGCATCGAGCGACAGGGTGGCATCGCGTTGAAGCGCGTTTAGGATTTTTCGATCCTGTGCGTCTAAATTTTCCATATTTAAATGATAGTTGGGAAATTATCCCATGAGAACCCCTAATCAGTTGAGTATTTGGGATCCCTTTGCAGGCGCGTCGCGGCAGGATGTCCGGACATCACCACGCGAACGGGCAGCAAGGGAGCGCCGGACATGATTGCACGACTTTTCACCGATCATCCGCAAAGCGTTGACGAGAGCTATCTTGAACATGCCGCCTTCGCGGCCCGCTTTTCGGGCTGGCTCTTCCTTGCTGCCTTCGCTGCCGCCGTGCACGCTGTGCTGCCCTTCCTGTTCGAGAAAACCGCCAGCCGCATCACTGCACGGCTTTACGAACGGACCCATAATCGCGGCCGCTGAGCCCCCTTTTCGCCGCCCCCGATCCGGGGCAGAAAAGAGGGATCCGCGCGAAGGAGCCGCCAAATGTGCCGTTGGGCCGCCTATATCGGGGAACCGATCTTTCTGGACGAGGTGGTCAGCCGCCCCGGCCACTCTCTGATCCGCCAGAGCCAGAGCGCTGCCGAGGCCAAGACCGCCACCAATGGCGACGGCTTCGGGCTGGCCTGGTATGACCGAAGGCCGGAACCGGGGCTGTATCGCGACGTCTACCCGGCCTGGTCGGACCCGAACCTGCGCAGCCTGGCGGAACAGGTCTGCTCGGGGCTCTTCCTCGCCCATGTGCGGGCCTCGACGGGCTCGGCCATCAGCCGCAATAATTGCCACCCGTTCGTGGTGGGGCGCTGGAGCTTCATGCATAACGGCCAGGTGGGCGGGTTCGAGGCCTTCCGCAAGCGCGCCGACATGCTGGTGCCCGATCACCTTTACGGTTTCCGCAAGGGGGCCACCGACAGCGAGGTTCTGTTCCTGCTGGCGCTGGCCGAGGGGCTGGAAGAGAACGCGCCGGGTGCACTGGCGCGGGCGGCGGGCAAGCTGGCCGGCTTGTCGCGGGATCATGGCGAGGGGCCGCATCTGCGCCTGTCGGCGGCGTTCAGCGACGGGCAGGCGCTGTGGGCCGCGCGCGGATCCTGCGATTCCATCTCGCCCACGGTCTATTACCGCTGGTCGGAGACGCGCAAAGGCTGGGCCGTGGTGTCGGAGCCTCTGGAAATGGGCGAAGCAGACTGGACGCCGCTTTGCCCAGGCAAGATCGCCCGGTTCGAGGGCGACCAGATGGCGCTTTACGACCTGCCGCTGTGATCCTCCGGGCCTTCGGGGTCCGGCATCTCGGGGCGGGCCTGGCGGAAATAGCCGGCGATCAACGACAGGCGCAGTGACAGGCTGTCTTTCTGCTCGTGCAACTGGCGTACGGTCATCCGGCGGCGGCGCACCACGGCGCGGGCCACGCGAAAGTCCCACCGGCGTTTCTGGTCCAGGTAGCTTGCGGGCAGGCGGCGCCGGACCCATTTCCAGGCCCATCCCAGTTGCAGGAAGGCGATGAGCTTGAAGAGCCAACGCGCCAGCGTCGTCCACAGCATCCGCCAGAGCGCGCCCACGCCCGCGGCGATCATGAAGGGCAGCTTGACGGAAAAGAGGATGACCCAGAGCCCGATGGAACTGACGGACAGCGCCAGCGTACCGAAGATCACGATCAGCGCCGCGACCAGCTGTTCATACCATTCCAGCCCGCCATACCAGCCCATCATCCGCGCGTAGCGGTCGGATGCAGCGGCCTTGAAACGGCGGAATAGCGCATCGAGCCGGTTGCGCAGGGCCGATCCCATGACAAGCGGCAGGAGGGTGGTCATCACCCATTTCTTCAAAAGCTCGATCCGGAAGAAAAGCGCCGCTTGCGTTTTCAGCCAGACCAGCACCGCGGGCAGTTCGATCGAGACGATCTTCTGCCCGATGACCTTGAGTTGCACGAGAATGAGGCCAAGCGCGATCAGCACCTCGTCGCCGAGCCACAGGGTCAGCAGGACCGACAGGCCGACGACAAGGATGAGAAGCAACAGGGCGCGCCAGAACATGGGCTAGAGGTGACAAGCCCGGCGGCTCTTGTCCAGTGCCGCCGGGCCGGTGAGTTACCCTGCGAGCGCCTTGTTGAGGTTCTCGTCGATCTTCTCGAGGAAGCTCATCGTCGTGTGCCAGCCCTGGTCGGGGCCAACGAGCAACGCGAGGTCCTTGGTCATGTGGCCCGCTTCCACGGTTTCGACGATGACCCGTTCCAGCGTCTCGGCAAAATTGGCGAGCGGGGTGTTGTCATCGAGCTTGGCCCGGTGCCTGAGCGCCCCGGTCCAGGCGAAGATCGAAGCGATGGAGTTGGTCGAGGTCTGCTGCCCGGCCTGGTGCTGGCGGTAATGGCGGGTGACGGTGCCGTGGGCGGCCTC
>NZ_CAXREX010000189.1:0-11972 GCF_964229645.1 Nioella sp.
CCGCCTGTCACTCCCCCGTCTCCCCCCTGAGTCGCTTCACCTCCCCCCGCGCCTTCTTGGCCTTGAGGCGCCGCTCCACGCTGCCCTTGGTGGGCCGGGTCGGGCGGCGTTTTTTGGGGGCCACCGTTGCCCGCCCAATCAGCTCCGCCAGCCGCTCGCGCGCGATCTCCCGGTTCCTTGCCTGGCTCCGCGTCTCCTGCACGAAGATCACCACCGTGCCCTCTTTCGTCCAGCGCTGACCGGCCAGACGTTTCAGCCGCCGTTTCACCGGGTCGGGCAGGTTCGGGGACCGCTCCGCCTCGAACCGCAGTTCCACCGCCGTGGACACCTTGTTCACGTTCTGCCCGCCGGGGCCGGAGGCGCGGATGAAGCTCTCCGTCATTTCCCAGTCGGCAATCGTGATCTGGTCGTTGATCCTCAGCATTTGGGCGTTCCGTATGCACGGGGGGTGTACGGGGGGTGTACAGGGGGTGCACGCATGGCGCCCCCCTGTTTTATGCCAAAAGGGCCGCCCCGGGGCGACCCTTTTTACCGGGATCGGATGGGGTCAGGGCGCATCTGTTGCGGGCGTCAGGATCGCGTCGAAAAAGCCCGCCAGCCCCTGCCTGTCGCTCAGCGGGAGCACGTTGGCGATGTATTGATCGGGGCGCACGACGATCATGCAGCCCTGCACCCGGTCGATGCCGCGCATCTGGTAGATGTCGCCCAAGCCCTTGTGATCCAAGCAGAAAACCTTCTCGTGGTCTTGCAGGCCGAGGCGGCCCTTGAGGGGTTTGAGCAGCGGCGGCATGTGCTCCAGCGCGATCTGGTCGAAGCGGCCCTGGAACACCGCGCGCAGGTCGATCAGCGCGTCGATATCCTCGCCCGCGCGCCGCGTCTTCACGATCGGAGAGCCCGGATCGCTGCCCAGCCACTCCACCAGCCCAAGCGCCTCCGAAGGATTTTCCCCCGCAAAAACAAAAACCCGCCACCGCCCATCCGCCAAAGCCACATGCCCAAGCTGCATTTGCATGGCGTCGGCGACGCGGACGACGGGGGCGGAGTGGAAGCGGCGGCCGATTTCCTGGCCGGTTGCAAGCGCCTGGTGGGTGGGTTCGGCGGTCAGCGTGGAGGGGTCGTACCTGACCGCGAGCCCGCCCGTGAAGATCAGGTTCTCGATGAACTGCTTCTGGAACCGGGGCATGCCGGCGCCGTCCAGCTCCGACTGGCCTGGAGGTGCCGACATGATCCGGGCCCACTGATGGTCGGTGTCGATCAGCCGCTTGGCCTCGACCCATCTTTCCCTGGAGTAACTCCGCAGCAAGCTTGCATCGGCCCGGCCTTGCAGCACATGGGCCAGCTTCCAACCCAGGTTGAAGGTGTCCTGCATCGACACGTTCATACCCTGGCCGGCCTTGGGGCTGTGGGTGTGGCAGGCATCACCCGCCGTGAATACCCGGGGATTGCGGTCTTCATCGTCGCCCACGTCGTCGAAACGGTCCGTCAGGCGGTGCGCGATTTCGTAGATCGACCACCAGACGACTTCCTTCACGTCGATCGTGTAGGGGGCCATGATCCGGTTCGCCGCGGCGATCATGTCATCTGCCGAGAAGTTGCGCGCCGACACCCGCTCATCGGGGTTGAGCTTGTCCAGCTCCACATACATGCGGAAGAGATAGCCCCCCTCACGCGGCAGGATCAGGATGTTGCCCTCGGTCGACGAGGTGATCAGGCATTTCTGGCGCACATCGGGGAAGTCGGTATTGGCCAGGATATCCATCACGCCCCAGGCCTGGTGCGCGGCGTCACCGTGCAGCGTGCCGCCGATTGCCTTGCGCACATTCGAACGCGCCCCGTCGCAGCCCACGACGTAATTGGCGCGAAGGGTCCTGGTTTCGCCAGCATTCACGCCGGTGTTTTCCAGCGTCACCGCCACGGGGTGATCGTCGGTCGAGGGGTCCACAACCACGTCGCGGACCGCCCAGGAGTAGTCGGGCTCCAGCTTGGACGGAGAGTTGCGCATCACGTCGAGGAAGAGTTCGTGCACGCGCGCCTGGTTGATCAGGGTGTGGGGCATTTCCGAGGAATCCTCGGGCACGTCCTGCACGCGGCCGATGCGCCGGATGTGTGAGGGGTTCGCAGGATCTGGTGACCAGAACGCGGTCTGGTTCACCCAGTAGCTTTCGCGTTTGACCTTTTCGCCAAACCCGAACGCCTGGAACATCTCCATGGTGCGCGTGTTGATCCCGTCTGCCTGGCCCTTCTCGATCGGGCCGGGCTTGGGGTCGACGATCATCGTTTCTATCTCGGGGAACTGGGAAAGCTGCGCTGCCAGACAAAGCCCCGCCGGGCCACAGCCAGCGATCAGGACGTCCACCTTTTCGGGCAGGGGGTCATGCGGGCCACGATAGCGCCGCCCCGGCGCCGCATCCGCAATATCCGGGTCGCCGCCCCGAAAGCCATTCAGGTAGAACTGCATTCCCATTCCTCCAAGGTATATGCGGACACTTAGTAACCATGCTTATCATATAGAGTCAATGTAGTAAGTAGGCATACTAAATGGGCAGATCAGGTCACCTCCCATATGTGCCAAGCAGGCTGGTGGATCAGATGGAATAATCGTCGATCAGAGCGTTTGGCTTGGCGAAGGCTTCAAGAGTGGCCTGCTGGTCAATTTGCACGCGGTTGCCGTCGACCGACACGCCATAGGCCTGAAGGGACTTGAAAGCGCGGCTCAGGTTTTCCGGAGTCATTCCAAGAAGCGAGGCCATGCGCCGCTTCTCAAATGGAAGCTCAAAGCTCGCCTCTCCGCCAGAGTAGCCCTGTTGGCGAAGCAGGTAGTTTGCGAGACGTTCCAGCGAGGAGCGCAGCTTCAGATCCTTTTGGGCCTTCACCACGCTTCGGTAGCATTGCGCCAGTTCGGCAACGATGGTGCGGGCAAATTCGGCATCTTCGTCGAAGATCGCTCGCACATCCTGGCTTGGGATCAGCGCGATGCGGCTTTTCTCGATCGTTCGGGCCGACATCAGGTAGGGGGCATCGCGAATCGTGGCAGCGAGAATGAAGGTCGAAACCGGCCGCACCGTGGCCATGCTGGTTTCACGCCCGTTCCACTCGGAAAAGAGTTCCACCGAGCCGGATAGAACCACATGCAGGAAGTCGCTCGGGTCTCCTTCGGAGATGAGTTCGATCTGCGGCGGGAAATTCTGGACATAAGACCCCCGCATGAGCGCGCGAAACTTCTCGGCGTCCATCTGCGCGAACAGGTTCAGGGCCCGGACTTCCGGGTAGTAGGACTCGGGCATCCGGGAAAACTGCCTTTCATTGCCGCTTGATAAATATCAATCGGAAGTCTCACTGAGGTCAAGCTGTCGATTGATAGAGTTCACCATAATCCTTGACGCAGACCACCCCGCGAAGTGACATCTTTCATTAAGTCATTTATTTTTAACAAAAATTCCTGATTTCTGATCCAGATCAAGTTTTTCGATCCGGTTCGGACACAACGGTCGCAACAGTCTAGAGTGGCGGGGATCGACCCGCCCAGAATGGAGGGATCGTGATGGAACTGGAAAACAAGGCCACGGCGTTGTGGTCGAATTTCCTGAACGTGAAGATGCCCCAGATCAGGACGTTCCACATGACGTGGTTCGCCTTTTTCTCGTGCTTCTTCGCCTGGTTCGGCATCGCCCCGCTGATGGCGGTGGTGCGGGATGAATTGCAACTGACGCCAAACCAGATCGGCTGGGCCATCATCGGCTCGGTCTCGATCACCATCTTCGCGCGTCTCTTTATCGGCTGGCTCTGCGACCGGATCGGGCCGCGGAAATCCTACACCTGGCTGCTGATCCTCGGGTCGCTTCCGGTGATGGGGATCGGCCTGTCGTGGAACTTCGAAAGCTTCCTGCTGTTCCGGGTTCTGATCGGCGGCATCGGCGCGTCTTTCGTGATCACCCAATATCATACCAGCGTGATGTTCGCGCCGAACGTGGTGGGGCAGGCCAATGCGACCTCGGCCGGTTGGGGTAACCTGGGCGGCGGTGTCACCCAGTTCGTCATGCCGCTGCTGTTTTCGGTTTTCGTGGTCGGCTTCGGCTTTTCGGAAGCGATCGGTTGGCGCCTGTCCATGGTCGTCGTTGGCGTCATCATCTTCCTAGTCGGCATCGCCTACTACTTCCTGACCCAGGATGCCCCCGACGGCAATTTTGACGACCTGCGCGCCAAGGGCAAGATGGGCGAGAAAAAGCAGGTCACCGGCGACTACATGCAGGCGCTGAAAGACCCGCGGGTCTGGGTCCTTTTCGTAATCTACGGCGCCTGCTTCGGGATCGAGCTGACCGTCAACAACGTCGCCGCGCTCTACTTCGCCGACTATTTCGACCTGAGCCTTGTTGCGGCCGGGTTCGTGGCGGCCTCCTTCGGCCTGATGAACCTCTTCGCCCGGACCCTTGGCGGCATCTTCGGTGACAACTTCGGATCGCTGTGGGGTCTGCGGGGCCGCGCCTTCTGGCTGTTCATCTGTCTTCTGTTCGAAGGCATCGCCCTGATGATCTTCAGCCAGATGCAGGTGTTGTTCCTGGCCCTGCCCGCGCTGATCGTGTTCTCGCTCTTCACCCAGATGTCGGAAGGCGCCACCTACTCGGTTGTTCCCTTCATCAACAAGAAGGCGCTTGGGGCCGTGGCTGGCGTGGTCGGCGCTGGCGGTAATGCCGGGGCGGTTCTGGCAGGCTTCCTGTTCAAGAACATGATCGACTGGAGCCAGGCCTTCCTGATCCTCGGCATCGTGGTGACCTGTGCATCCTTCCTGGCCTTCTTCGTCCGCTTCTCGACGAAACAGGAAGACGAACAGCGCGCCGCCTTTGCCGCCGCCAATATCGAAACCCTGCGCAAGCGGGCCGAGAAGGCGAATGCCGCGCTGGAAGAGGGCCTGAGCGCCATCGCCTCCAAGCGCCAGGCCGGGTCTCAACCCGCCGAATAACAACAACGCCGGGGCGGCCGTTAGCCGCCCCACCCCCCTTCAACCACGCCACACCGGGAGGATTACCCCATGGCGATTTCACACGCACAGAACGGGCAGGTTGGCCACACGCTGACCGACTGGCGCCCCGAAGACGACGGCTTTTGGACCGAGAAGGGCCATGCCATCGCAACCCGCAACCTCTGGATCTCGATCCCCAACCTTCTGCTGGCCTTCTCGGTCTGGATGGTGTGGTCGGTTGTCGTGGCGAAGATGCCGGCCATCGGCTTCAACTTCTCGGTCGGCGAACGTTTCTGGCTGGCCGCCCTGCCGGGCCTGTCGGGCGCCACGCTGCGCATCTTCTACAGCTTCATGATCCCGGTGTTTGGCGGGCGTCTTTGGACGACCCTCTCGACCGCTTCTCTGTTGCTGCCCGCAATCGGCATCGGCATGGCGATCCAGAACCCGGAAACGACCTATGTCACCTTCCTGATTCTGGCGCTGCTGTGCGGCTTCGGTGGAGGTAACTTTGCTTCCTCCATGGCCAACATCGCGTATTTCTACCCCAAGAAGACCAAGGGCAATGCGCTTGCCCTGAACGCGGGTCTTGGGAATGCGGGTGTGTCCGTGATGCAGTTCGTGGTTCCGATCGTCATCACCATGGGCGTCTTCGGCGCTGTCGGCGGCGAGCCGCAGACCCTGTCGGATGGAACGCAGCTGTGGTTGCAGAACGCCGGCTTCATCTGGGTGCCCTTCATCGCGATTTCCGCGATTGCCGCCTGGTTCGGCATGAATGACATCGCCGATGCAAAAGCGTCTGTGGGCACGCAGCTTTCGATCCTCAAGCGCAAGCAGAACTGGATCATGTGCATCCTCTACACCGGCACCTTCGGCAGCTTCATCGGCTATTCCGCGGGCTTCCCCCTGCTCATGCGAACGCAGTTCCCCGAAGTGGACGTGCTGCAATACGCCTTCCTCGGGCCCCTTGTTGGGGCGCTGAGCCGCGCCGCGACCGGTTGGATTTCCGACAAGTTTGGGGGTGGCCGTGTGACCTTCTGGGTGTTCCTGGGCATGATCATCGCCGTCTTCGGTGTGCTGCAGTTCCTGCCCTCCACGCCTGAGGCCGCCGATGGCAGCTTCTGGGGCTTCTTCGCCTGCTTCATGGCGCTCTTCTTCCTGACCGGCGTGGGCAACGCGTCGACCTTCCAGATGATCCCTTCGATCATGAAGCAGGAAATCCCGCGCCTTCTGCCGAAACTCGATGCCGCCGACCAACAGCGTACGATCGAGCGCGAGAGTTCGGCCATCATCGCGTTCACGTCGGCGATCGCGGCCTATGGGGCCTTCTTTATCCCAAAAGCCTACGGCACCTCGATCAGCATGACCGGCGCACCGCATGGCGCACTGTGGGGCTTCCTGATCTTCTACGCGGTCTGCGTGGTGATCACTTGGGCTGTCTACAGCCGCAAGAACGCACCCGTGCCCTGCTGAGACCCTGACAGCCAGCCCGCGCGTATGCCGGACATGCGCGCGGGCCAGCCACCCCAAGGAGAGTTGAGATGAGCCATCTGCTCGACAGACTGAACTTCCTTCAGTCGAAGGAACTGGAAAGCTTCTCGGACGGCCACGGACAGGTCACCCGTGAAAGCCGCGACTGGGAGGACACCTACAGAAACCGCTGGCGACACGACAAGGTCGTGCGCTCGACCCACGGGGTGAACTGCACCGGATCCTGTTCCTGGAAGATCTACGTGAAATCCGGGATCGTGACCTGGGAAACCCAGCAAACTGACTATCCGCGCACGCGGCCCGATCTGCCCAACCACGAACCACGCGGCTGCGCTCGTGGGGCAAGCTACAGCTGGTATCTCTATTCCGCCAACCGGGTGAAGAACCCGCTGGTGCGCGGCAAGCTGATGAAGGTCTGGCGCAAGCTGCGCAAAACCAAGACGCCGATCGAAGCCTGGACCGCCATCCAGTCCGACCCGATCCTGCGTCAGGGCTATGTAGAAACGCGCGGCAAGGGCGGCTTCGTGCGCGCCACGTGGGACGAGGCCACCGAGATCACGGCCGCCGCCAACGCCTACACGGTCAAGACCTACGGCCCCGACCGCGTCTTCGGCTTCTCACCCATCCCCGCCATGTCGATGGTCAGCTACGCGGCCGGCAGCCGGTATCTGTCGCTCCTTGGCGGCGTCTGCATGAGCTTCTACGACTGGTATTGCGACCTGCCGCCCGCATCCCCCATGACCTGGGGGGAACAGACCGACGTGCCGGAATCGGCTGACTGGTACAACGCGGGCTACCTGCTGCTGTGGGGCTCGAACGTGCCGCAAACGCGCACGCCCGATGCCCATTTCTATACCGAGGCACGCTACCGCGGCACAAAGTCTGCCGTGATCTGCCCCGACTATTCCGAAGCGGCCAAGTTCGGTGACGTGTGGCTCAATGCTAAGCAAGGCACCGACGCGGCGCTGGCGATGGCCTTTGGCCACGTGATCCTGCGCGAGTTCCACCTCGACCACCAGGCCGAGTATTTCGAAGACTACTGCCGCAACTATTCCGACTTCCCGATGCTGGTGAGGCTGGAGGAAAAGGACGGCCGCCTTGTGCCGGGACGTTTCCTGCGCGCCGACGATCTGGACGGCAAGCTCGGGGAAGATAACAATCCCGAATGGAAAACCGTTGCCTGGGATCGCAGTTCCAAGGGGCTCGTCGCGCCCAATGGCTCGATTGGCTACCGGTGGGGTGAAGACGGTGAATGGAACCTGGAAGCCAAGGCCGACGGGGCCGATACGCACCTGGCCATGTCCTTTGTGCTGGACAGCGACCACGATGACGTGGTGGGCGTCGACTTCCCCTATTTCGGATCTGGCGCGACCGAGTTCTTCTCGACCGGTGACGACCGCCCCGACGTGCTGACCCGCAATATCCCGGTCAAATCGGTCAAGACTGCCGATGGCGAGATCAAGGTGGCCACGGTCTTCGACCTCTTCTGCGCCAACTATGGCCTCGACCGGGGCTTGGGTGGTGATTGGGTGGCCAAGGGCTATGACGAGGACGTGCCGGGCACGCCTGCCTGGGCCGAGAAGATCACCGGCGTTCCGGCCGACAAGATCATCCACGTGGCCCGCGATTTCGCGCTCAATGCCGAGAAGACCAAGGGCAAGTCGATGATCATCATCGGCGCGGCGATGAACCACTGGTACCACATGGACATGAACTATCGTGGCGTCATCAACATGCTGGTGATGTGCGGTTGTGTCGGTCAGTCCGGCGGTGGCTGGGCGCATTACGTGGGCCAGGAGAAGCTGCGCCCGCAAACCGGTTGGCAACCGCTGGCCTTCGCGCTCGACTGGGGCCGTCCGCCGCGCCACATGAACTCCACTTCCGCCTGGTATGCCCATACGGACCAGTGGCGCTACGAGACCTTGACGGCGGGTGAAATCCTGTCGCCCACGGCGCCCGAGGGCGATTGGGACATAAGCCTTATCGACTACAATATCCGGGCCGAACGGATGGGCTGGCTTCCCTCTGCCCCGCAGCTCAAGACCAACCCGCTGGAGGTGGCGAAAGCTGCGAAAGCGGCTGGAAAAGAGATCCCTGCCTATGTGGCCGAGCAGCTGAAATCGGGCGACCTGGAAATGTCCTGCGAGGACCCGGACGCGCCGGAAAACTGGCCGCGTAACCTGTTCGTGTGGCGGTCCAACCTGCTTGGGTCCTCGGGCAAGGGGCACGAGTATTTGCTCAAGCACCTTCTAGGCACCGATCATGGTGTGCTTGGCAAGGACCTGGGCGAGGAAGGCGGACAATTGCCGAAGGAAGCCAAGTGGCATGACGAGGGACCGCGCGGCAAGCTCGACCTTCTGGTCACCATCGATTTCCGGATGAGCACGACGGCGGTCTATGCCGATATCGTGCTGCCCACGGCAAGCTGGTACGAGAAGAACGACCTCAACACCTCGGACATGCACCCGTTCATCCACCCGCTTCAGGCGGCCGTGGACCCGGCCTACGAGAGCAAGTCGGACTGGGAAATCTTCAAGGCCATCGCCAAGAAGTTCCAGGAGGTCGCGCCGGAAGTCCTGGGTAAGGAAACCGACATCGTCGCGCTGCCCATCCTGCACGACACCCCGGCGGAGATCGCCCAGGACCAGGTCAAGGACTGGAAGAAGGGCGAATGCGACCTGATCCCGGGCAAGACCGCGCCGAACTACGTGCCGGTGGAACGGGACTACGGGGCGATCTACGACCGCTTCGTGGCGCTCGGGCCGCTCATGGACAAGGTCGGCAACGGCGGCAAGGGCATCGCGTGGAACACCGAGCACGAGGTGCAGCACCTGCGCGAGCTGAACGGTGAGTGGCAGGACGGGCCCGCAAAGGGCTGCCCCAAGATCGTATCGGATATCGACGCGACCGAGGTGATCCTGATGCTGGCGCCGGAAACCAATGGCGAGGTTGCCGTCAAGGCCTGGGGCGCGCTGTCCAAGGCTACGGGGCGCGACCACACCCACCTGGCGCTGCCCAAGGAAGACGAAAAGATCCGCTTCCGCGATATCGCTGCGCAACCGCGCAAGATCATCAGCAGCCCCACCTGGTCGGGGCTGGAAAGCGAAAAGGTCTGCTACAACGCGGGCTACACCAACGTCCACGAACTGATCCCCTGGCGCACACTCACGGGACGCCAGCAGCTTTACCAGGATCACTTGTGGATGCGGGCGTTCGGCGAAGGCTTCATGTCCTACCGGCCACCGGTCGATCTCAAGACCATAACCGGAGAGGTCAACACCGACGCCCGCGACAACCGCCCCCACGTGGTGCTGAACTTCATCACGCCACACCAGACATGGGGCATCCACTCCACCTATTCCGACAACCTGATGATGCTGACGCTGAACAGGGGCGGACCGGTGATCTGGATCAGCGAGAACGACGCCAAGCGCGCCGGGATCGTCGATAACGACTGGGTTGAGCTTTACAACACCAACGGGGCGCTCACGGCCCGTGCGGTGGTCAGCCAGCGCATGAAGGATGGAACGACCTTCATGTATCATGCCCAGGAAAAGATCGTGAACACGCCAGGGTCCGAAAAGACCGGCAAGCGCGGCGGTATTCACAACTCGGTCACGCGGGCGGTGCTCAAGCCCACCCACATGATCGGCGGCTATGCCCAGCAATCCTACGGCTTCAACTACTACGGCACCGTAGGCGCCAACCGCGACGAGTTCGTCGTCGTCCGCAAGATGGAAAAGGTCGACTGGCTCGACCGTGAAGCGACCGCAAAGGAGGCTGCGGAATGAGAGTTCGTGCGCAAATTGGCATGGTGCTGAACCTCGATAAATGCATCGGGTGTCACACCTGTTCCGTCACCTGCAAGAACGTTTGGACCAGCCGCGAAGGTGTTGAATACGCCTGGTTCAACAACGTCGAAACCAAGCCCGGCACCGGCTATCCCACGGACTGGGAAAACCAGAAGCGCTGGAACGGGGGCTGGGAACGGACCCGGGGCGGCAAGCTGCAACCCAAGCAGGGGTCGAAATGGCGGATTCTGGCGAATATCTTCGCCAATCCCGACCTGCCCGAGATCGACGATTACTATGAGCCGTTCGACTTCGACTACGACCACCTGAAATCCGCTCCGGAAATGGAGGCGTTCCCGACGGCGCGCCCTCGTTCCAAGATCACCGGAGAGCGGATCGAGAAGATCGAAAAGGGCCCCAACTGGGAAGAAATCCTGGGCGGAGAGTTTTCGAAGCGATCCGAGGATTACAACTTCGAGGGCGTGCAAAAGCAGATCTACGGCGAATACGAGAACACCTTCATGATGTATCTCCCGCGCCTGTGCGAACACTGCCTGAACCCGGCTTGTGCCGCGTCCTGTCCCTCGGGTGCGATCTACAAGCGCGAGGAAGACGGGATCGTCCTGATCGACCAGGAAAAGTGCCGTGGCTGGCGGATGTGCGTCAGCGGCTGCCCTTACAAGAAGGTCTACTACAACTGGTCGACCGGAAAATCCGAGAAATGCACGCTGTGTTATCCGCGCATCGAGTCGGGCAATCCGACCGTGTGCTCGGAAACCTGCGTGGGCCGCATCCGTTACCTGGGCGTGATGCTCTACGATGCCGACAAGATCGGCGAGGCGGCGAATGCGCCGTCGGAGAAGGAGCTTTACGACGCACAGCTTGATGTCTTCCTCGACCCCAATGACCCGGTGGTGATCGAAACCGCCCGGGCCGATGGCATCCCCGAGGACTGGATCAAGGCCGCGCAGGAAAGCCCGGTCTGGAAGATGGCGATGGAGTGGAAAGTCGCCTTCCCGCTGCATCCGGACTACCGGACGCTGCCGATGGTCTGGTACATCCCGCCACTGTCACCCATCCAGAATGCTGCCCAGGCTGGTGCAATCGGGGCCGACGGCGACATGCCCGATGTGCGCAGCCTGCGCATCCCGCTGCGCTACCTCGCAAACATGCTGACCGCAGGCGACGAGGCCCCGGTGGCCCAGGCCCTGGAACGCATGCTGGCCATGCGCGCCTATATGCGGGCCAAGACCGTGGATGGGGTGAACGACGAGGGCATTGCCGCGCGGGTGGGCCTGTCGGGCCGCACCATCGAGGACATGTACAAGATCATGGCCCTGGCTGACTACGAGGATCGCTTCGTCATCCCGACCACGCATCGCGAACAGGTCGAGGAAGCCTACGACCTCAAGGGCGGCTGCGGGTTCACCGATGGCAATGGCTGTTCCACGGGCATCTCGAAGGGGTCTCTCTTCGGTGGCTCCAAACGACCCCTGAAAATGCCCGAGGAGGTGCGCTGAGATGGACCGGACATTCAAGGCCCTGTCACTGATCCTGAGCTACCCGACCGAGGACCTTCAGCGCGCCATGCCCGAGATCGCGGGTGTGCTGATCGCCGAACCCCGCCTGACGGCGGCGGCGCGGCGCGACCTCAGCCCCTTGCTGGAAGAGTTGGAGATGCTGGACATCTACGAGTTGCAGGAGCGTTACGTGATGCTCTTCGATCGCTCGCGGAC
>NZ_CAXREX010000190.1:0-3608 GCF_964229645.1 Nioella sp.
CCCCTGACGCTGGCCACACGCTACGCAGGGCGCGCGCCGTCGCCGGGGCGCATTGCACGGCCTGTCAACAGGCACCGGGGGCTGGCATGATCCCACCCAAGCCCAGATCACGGCCTGACAGGGTCTCACTCTGGCGCTACATGCGGCTTTTCCGGCAGGACATCCTGTCGGCGCAGCCCGCGCGGCTCTATCGCGCGTGGATGGCGGAATTCAAGACACCGTTCTTTCGCAGTTTCATGGTCAACGAACCCGCGCTGCTGGACCTCGTCCTGAAAGAGCGGCCCGACGATTTCCCCAAATCCGACCGGATCGGCGAGGGGCTTCGCCCGTTGCTGGGCGACTCGGTCTTCCTCACCAATGGCGAGACGTGGAAGCGTCAGCGGCGGATCATCGACCCCGCCTTCGAAGGCGGGCGCCTGCGCGACACGTTTCCAGCCATGTGGGCCGCCGCAGAGGCCGCCTGTGCGCGCATGGGGGCGGGTGAGGTCGAAGTCGAGGAGGCGATGAGCCACGCGGCAGCCGATGTGATTTTCCGCACGCTCTTTTCCATCCCGATCGAGCACGAGGTCGCAAGTGCCGTCTTCACCCAGTTCCGCGACTACCAGCGCACGCAGCCCATCCTGAACCTCGCCGCCTTCCTGCCCCTGCCGCGCTTCCTGCCGCGCGGGCATCGGCGGCAGACACGGGCGACCGCGCGGGCGATCCGGGGGCTGATCACGCGGCTGACGGCGGAACGGATGGCCCAGATCGAGGCAGGAACCGCGCCCGATGACCTGGCGACCAAGATCATGACCACCGCCGATCCGCAGACGGGGCAGACCTTCAGCACCGCTGAAATGGTCGATCAGGTGGCGATCTTCTTCCTTGCCGGTCATGAAACCAGCGCCTCGGCTCTGGCCTGGACGCTCTACCTGATGGCGCTTTACCCCGAGTGGCAGGACAGGGTGGCCGAAGAGGCCAGGGCGCTGGAAAATCAAGATTTTTCAGTCATGTCCAGGCTGAAGCTCAGCCGCGACGTGTTCCGCGAGGCGCTGCGGCTCTACCCGCCGGTGCCGATGATGGTGCGCGAGGCGGCCTGTCCGGAACGATTCCGTGACCGCGATGTGCCCAAGGGCGCTCAGATTGTTCTCAGCCCCTGGCATCTGCATCGGCACGAGAGGCTCTGGGACAATCCCGACGGGTTCGATCCCGCGCGCTGGCAGACGGAGAACGGGAAGCGCTGTCAGCGAGAGGCCTATATGCCGTTTTCCGCCGGGCCGCGTGTTTGCACCGGAGCGGGGTTCGCGATGGTCGAGGGGCCGCTTCTGCTGTCGATGCTGCTCAAACGCTTCCGGTTCGAGCGGATCGAGGGCCGCGACCCGGTGCCGGTCGCCTTCCTGACCGTGCGGGCGAAGGACGGCATTCACTTGCGCGTCACCCCCCGTCAGGAGGCCTGAAGCGCCTCGACGATGGGCAGGAAATCGGCCGCCTTCAAAGACGCACCACCCACGAGGGCCCCGTTCACGTTGCTGACCGCGAAGATCTTCGCCGCGTTCGAGCCCTTGACCGAGCCGCCATAGAGGATCGGCACGGACCGCCCGACGCCGGACCCGAACCGCTTTTCCAGCTCGGCCCGGATGAAATCATGCACCTCGCCGATCTGGTCGGTGGTGGGCACCTTGCCGGTGCCAATGGCCCAGACGGGCTCGTAGGCGATGACAAGCCGGTCAGCCGTCACCAGGTCGGGAACCGATCCCGCCAGCTGGCCGCCGATGATGGACAGGGTATTCGCGGCCTCCCGTTCGCCAAGGGTTTCGCCCACGCAGATGACGGCGCGCAGACCCGCCGCAATGGCGGATTTGGCCTTGGCCCGCACATCTGCGTCGCTTTCGCCGTGGTCGGTGCGCCGTTCGGAATGGCCGAGGATCACATGCGTTGCGCCTGCATCGCGCAGCATGTCCGCGGAGATGTCACCGGTATGGGCCCCGCTGCCCGCCGCGTGGCAATCCTGGCCGCCTGTCACGATGGCGCTGCCATCGAGCGCGTCCGACAGGCGAGAGAGCATCGTTGCAGGCGGGCAGATCAGCACATCGACGGATGGCTCGGACAGGGCCGCCTTCAGCGCCTCCACCTCGGGCAGGCTCGCGCCCGTTCCGTTCATCTTCCAGTTCCCGGCGGCAAGCTTGCGAACCATGACACTCCCTTTCAACAGCCTCTTGGCAGGGGAATAGCGCGAAAGCGGGCAGGGGGGAAAGGGCTAGAGATGGGCCAGCGACCGACGCGCCCAGTCACAGGCCTGATCCGGGTCATCGAGCGCCGCGTCAGGCAGGCTCCAATAGGGCATGGCCGTGGGCTTGCCGCCTTCGCGGGTATAGGTCCAGCGGGTGCAGCCTTCGGCCTCCAGCACCTCGATGAACGCCCCGGCACCCTTCAGCCAGATCGAGCCGTCGCCATGGACGATCGCGAAGATCGTGCCCTCGTGATAAAGGCAAAGTCCGCCCATCATCCGGCGCGTGGAAATCTGCCCGAGCCCGGAAAACAGCTCGGTGGCAAAGGCGATCTCTTCGGGGCTGAGGCTCACTTCCCGGCCTGTTCGGCCTGAAGCTCGTCGATATCCTTGAACTTGATCGACTCGCCGCAGCCGCAGGCATCGGCCACGTTGGGATTGCGGAACTTGAAGCCCGACTCGAGCAGGCTCACCTCGTAGTCGATCTCGGTGCCGAACAGGAACATCTGCGCCATCGGGGCGATCATCACCCGGGCCCCGTCCTGTTCCACCACCTCGTCGAGCGGGTCGATCTCGGCAACGTAATCCATCGTATATTCCATGCCCGCGCAGCCGCCCTTCTTGACGCCGATGCGCAAGCCCTTGGAACCGCCCGAAGCCATCAGCCGGGCGATCTGTGCCGCAGCCCGGGGGGTGATGGTCACGGCCTGCTTGCCGGGAATACCGAACATGATCGAAGCCTTTCTCAGCCTTGTATCGACTCTAGGTCAGCGGGGCCCCTGCCACAAGGGACCGCACGCGGCGGGGGTCACATGAAGCCCAGTTCCAGACGGGCCTCGTCCGACATCATCTCCATCCCCCAGGGCGGATCCCAGGTGATCTCGACATTGACGGTCTTGACCCCGTCCAAAGGCCCGATCGCATCGGCCAGCCATCCGGGCATTTCGCCCGCCACGGGGCAGCCGGGCGCGGTCAGGGTCATGGTGACCTCGACCTCGTTCTCGGCGCTGATATCGATCGTGTAGACCAGTCCCAGGTCGTAGATATTGACCGGAATTTCAGGGTCATAGACCGTGCGACAGGCATCGACCACCGCCTCGTATAGCGGGTGATCGGTCGAGGATGGTTTGATGAGGGGGGCCCCCTCCAGCTGCTCTTGCATCGCGCGCATCCGGCTTCAAACTGGAATTGTTGAGCAAAGATATAAGGAAAGCCTGGCCCCGGGTCCAGAGCATGCGCCGGATTTGTTTTGCCCACGCCCGTTGGCCCCCCGCGTCTTGCCGCATCTTCTTGGCAAAAATACTCCTGGGGGTCCGGGGGGCAGGCCCCCCAGGCATTTTCCGCTGCGGAAAATGATCCGCGATCCGCTGCGGATCGCGGGTTTCGCCGCGCCGGGGGCGCG
>NZ_CAXREX010000191.1:0-21512 GCF_964229645.1 Nioella sp.
CCGGCCGTGATCTGGAAATAGTCGTAATCCCCGGGCCGGTCGAACGCGTTGAGATATTGGAAATGCAGCTCGAACAGCTGCCATTTCAGGGCCTTCTGCCGCTCGGGGCCAAGCGTCTTCGTAAATGCCGCCGAAATCACCAGCGGCCAGCGCTGCCCTTCCGGCGCGACCCCCGTCACCGCCACCGGATCGCAGAGCGCGAAGGAACAACCATCGCCCGGCGCGGTCACGTCGAGCCAGGTGATCTCGTCGCGGGTGCTGAGAAACGCCAGGTCCGACCGCAGCCGCCCCGCTTTGGGCAGGAAAGACACCATGGGCACCACGTGGCCAAGTGTCAGCAGCGCCAGCCTTGGCCCGCCCTCCGGCACCCTGCCCGACCGGATCACATCGGCCAGCAGCGACACCGCCATATAGGCCCCCGAGGAATGGCCGACGACCAGCACCTCGTCCACATCCTCGGACAGCGCGTCCGCGATCCGATCCGCGAAAGCGCGCATCCGCTCCTCCTGCGCAGGCGGGTAAGCCCCCCCGTGGCGGGCCGAGAAGGCATAGTCATGCATCAGGTACCAGCCAAGCCAGGGGTCGCGGCGCTTGAACCAGCCAAGCACGGCCCATGCCACAAGGGCCCCCAGCCCGACCCCTGCCCAGGCCCGCTCGATGAAATAGGGCGAAAAGCCGAAATCCGCGGGCCCGACGACCATGCCGCTTGCCCAGACAAACGCGAAGAAGGCCAAGAGCCCGATCAGCCCGGCGAAAACCGCCTGTGCCAGCAGCAGCACAACCGGGTAGAGCGCCGCGATCACCGGGCCTTTCCTGAGCCGCATCAGGCGGAAAAGCGCGCCCGAGCCGATATAGGCCCATGCCGTGCGCAAAAGCTGCCAATAGGTCGAGGCGATCCCGTGGCCCATGCTGTCCTTGACGATATCGGCCCAGACCAGAACCTCGATATCCGCCTGCGTTGCCTGCCCGTCGATGACCGTGTCCACCGACCAGCCGTAATAGCCCTGGGTCCGTTGCGGCCCCATCGTCAGCTGATAGCCCGAAATCCCGGCCTGCTCGCTGCCGCCACGGCGATAGCGTTCACGGTATTTGCGCGCCGGAACCGGGTCGAAGCCCGGAATGTAAAGAACCCGCCGGGTCCTGACCTCTTGGCCGTTTGCCTCACTCATAACTCTACTCTGCACCGGCTTTCGGGCGCAGCATACAGGGAAATTCGGGCAAGGCTAAGACGGGTCAGCCCAATTCGCCAAGCATGGGGAAGGTTTCGAGGATCCAGAAGGACAGCGTGGTGAAGGCACCGGTCAGCAGCATCAGCCCGACGGCGATCAGCAAGAGCCCCATGATGCGTTCGATCAGCTTCATGTGCCGCTTCAGACGCGTCATCAGCCCCATGGCGCGTTCGATGAACATGGCCGCCAGCAGGAAGGGCACCCCAAGCCCGATGGCATAGACCGCCAGCAGCGTCGTGCCGCGCGCAACGGACGATTCAACCGCAGCCAGGCCCAGGATCGCGCCAAGCTGCGGCCCGATGCAGGGCGTCCAGCCGAAGGCGAAGGCCAGCCCCAGCACATAGGCCCCAAGCGCCGACCCGCCCCGGTCTCCCGCATCCATGCGCGCATCGCGGTCGAGGATCGGAATGCGGAACACGCCGAGGAAATGCAGACCGAAGACGATGACGACAGCGCCCGCGATCTTCGCCAGAAGGTCCTGGTTTTGCAAAAAGAACTGCCCGAAGATCGAGGCCGTGAAGCCCAGGAACACGAACACCGTGGACAGGCCCAGAACGAAGAAGCTTGCTGCCAGAACCGCGCGCCTGCGGCCTGCACCCGCCTGCATTTCGTTCATGCTGATCCCGCCCATATAGGCCAGGTATGGCGGGACGATGGGCAGCACGCAGGGGCTGAGGAAACTCAGCACCCCCGCCGTCAGGGCCACGAACATCGCAGGCAGCAAACCCGCATCGAAGAGGTCAATTCCGAACATGTCCCCTTCCTGCCGCGCCGCGCGGCAAAAGACCAGCCCGCTCTGTCTCACATTCCCGTGGACAAGCGCCGCAGCCCTGCGCTAGGCGCATCCCATGACCCCCGATCACGATATCGACGCCCTTGGGCTTTTGTGCCCGCTTCCTGTCCTGCGCCTGCGCAAGGTGCTGCTGGCGGCCCGTCCCGGCGCGGTGATCCGGATTCTCGCCGACGATCCCGTGGCGCAGATCGACATCCCCCATTTCTGCGCCGAACAGGGGGCCACGCTGCTATCGACCGAGGATCAGGCCCAGGGCACCGCCTTCACGATTCGCGCGCCCTGACCCCGTCTTCTTGGTCCAAATAGTCGATAAGCTCCGCTCACCACGGGCCTGACGCAGGAGTTGCCCGCCTTATTCCGCCGCCGTCGCCAGCGGCGCCCCACCGGCCCGGAAGGCCGCAAATAGCTCCTCCCGACGTTTCGCGGCCGCCGCAACATGGGCTTCCTTGACCGGGCCATAACCGCGGATCTGACGGGGCAGATTGGCGATTTCAACCGCGATATCAAGAGTTTCCGGCCGGACATCGCGCAGGATCCCCGCCATGTCCGACTCGTATTGCCGGATCAGCCCGCGTTCCATCCTGCGCTCGGCGGTGTAGCCGAACGGGTCCAGCGGCGTGCCGCGCAGCTTGCGCAACTTGGCAAGCACCCGGAACCCCCGGCCCATCCAGGCACCGAATTGCCGCTTGCGGGGGCGACCCGACGGGTCGCGCCCCGGCAGAAGCGGCGGGGCAAGGTGGTAGCTGAGCTTCAGGTCGCCCTCGAAGACCTCGCGCGCCTTGGCCTCGGTTTGCAGATGCAGCCGGGCGACCTCGTATTCGTCCTTGTAGGCCAACAGCTTGTGATAGCCCACGGCCACGGCCTCGCGCAGGCGCGTATCCTCGATCGCGTCGACCAGCTTGCGATAGCGTTTGGCCAGCCGCTTGCCCTGGTAATCCACCAGCTGCGCCGCGCGGAAGGCGATACGCTCCTCCAGCGGCTTGGGCATCTGGACGACGTCACCACCCAGTTGCGCGGCCTCTTCGGGGTTCAGCACCGCCCACCGGCCCAGTTCGAACGCCTCCTTGTTGCGCTCGACCGCCGCGCCGTTGAGTTCGATCGCGCCAAGGATCGCCTCGTGGCTGAGAGGCAGCAGACCGTTCTGCCAGGCAGCCCCCAGCACCATCATGTTGGAGAAGATGGAATCGCCCATCAGCTTGCGCGCCAGGTCCGAGGCGTCGAACAGCGCCAACCCATCCCCCAAACGCGCTTGAAGAGCGATCTCCAAGTCACTCACAGGAATACGGAATTCCGTATCACGGGTGAAGGCCCCGGTGATGATCTCATGGCTATTCACCACGGCCTTGCTGCGCCCCGTGGTCATCAGGCCGAGCGTCTTTGCCCCGGCAGAGACCACCAGATCGCCGCCAATGACCGAATCTGCCTCGCCCACGGCGACGCGGATCGCGCTGATATCCTCGGGTCGCTCGGCCAGACGCAGGTGGATATGCACGGCGCCGCCCTTCTGCGCGAGCCCTGCCATCTCGATCATGCCGGCGCCCTTGCCGTCGAGCTGCGCGGCCTGCGCCAGCACCGCGCCCACGGTCACGACGCCGGTGCCGCCAACGCCGGTGATCACCACGTTATGGGTGCCGCTGATCGTGGGCAGATCGGGCGCGGGCAGATGGCCCACATCGACGCTTGCCGAGGCTTCCTTGCGGATCTTGCCGCCTTCCACGGTCACGAAACTGGGGCAGAACCCCTTGAGGCAGGAAAAGTCCTTGTTGCAGCTCGACTGGTCGATGGCGCGCTTGCGGCCAAGCTCGGTTTCCACCGGCACGATGGACACGCAGTTCGACTGCACCCCGCAATCGCCGCAGCCTTCACAGACATCGGTATTGATGAAGACCCGGCGATCGGGATCGGGGAAGGTGCCGCGCTTGCGGCGGCGGCGTTTTTCGGCGGCGCAGGTCTGCACGTAGATGATGGCGGACACGCCCTCGATGTCCTGGAACCTTTCCTGCACGACCATCAGCTCGTCGCGTTCATGGCGTTCGACGTCGCGCGGAAAGGCTGAAAAATCAATCTCTTCCTTGGGGTCGTAGATGAGCGCGATGTGTTTCACGCCCATGGCGCGGATTTCATGCGCGATGCGCGCCGGGTCCAGGTCGCCCTCGTTATGCTGGCCACCGGTCATGGCCACCGCATCGTTGAAGAGGATCTTGTAGGTGATGTTGGTGCCCGCCGCGATCGCCGCGCGAATGGCCAGGATGCCGGAGTGGTTATAGGTCCCCTCGCCAAGGTTCTGGAAGATGTGTTTGCGGGTGGAAAACGGAGCCTCGCCAGCCCAGTTCGCCCCTTCCGCGCCCATATGGGTGAAGGCCTCGGTATTGCGGTCCATCCACTTCGCCATGAAATGACATCCGATGCCCGCGCCCCCGCGCGCGCCCTCGGGCACCTTGGTGGAGGTATTGTGCGGACAGCCCGAGCAGAACCAGGGCAGCCGCGTCGCCAGGTCCTGCGCATTGTCGGCGCGCATGGCGTCGGTCACCTGCTGGATGCCCGCCTTGATCCGGTCGGTGCCGCGGCCCTCGTCGATCAGGATAGTTCCCAGTTTCACGGCAATATCATTGGGGTCGAGCGCGTAATGGGTCGGGAACAGGACCTCGCCCTTGCCACCCTTGTAGCCATATACCCGACGCCCGCGCCGGTTGTCGAAAATGGCTTCCTTGATCTGCACCTCGATGAGCTTGCGCTTTTCCTCGACAACGACGATCAGCTCCAGCCCCTCGGCCCATTCACCGAAGCTCTTCATGTCGAGCGGCCAGGTCTGGCCCACCTTGTAGGTGGTGACGCCAAGCCGCTCGGCCTCGTCTTCATGGATGCCAAGGAGTTCCATCGCGTGCACGAGGTCGAGCCAGTTCTTGCCCGCCGCGACGAAACCGATCTTGGCGCCGGCCTTGCCAAGCACGCGCCTGTCGATGCCGTTGGCCCGCGCGAAGGCCTCAGCGGCGAAGCGTTTATGGGCCAGCAGCCGTTCTTCCTGCGCGATCCAGTGATCGCCAAGGCGGATATTGAGCCCGCCCGGCGGCATCGGGAAATCGGGGCGCGTGAAAGCCATGCGGTCCGGGCGGCCATCGACGACGGAGGTCGCTTCGACCGTGTCCTTCATGGTCTTGAGACCGACCCAGACCCCGGCAAATCGGCTGAGCTCATAGCCGTAATGCCCGTAATCGAGGATCTCCTGCACGCCTGCGGGTGACAGGACCGGCATATGCACATCGACCATCGCCCAATCGGACTGGTGGCAAACAGTCGAGCTTTCGCCGGTATGGTCGTCGCCCATGGCCATGATGACACCGCCATGGGGCGATGTGCCGGCCATGTTGGCGTGGCGCATCACGTCGCCCGAGCGGTCCACACCCGGCCCTTTGCCATACCAAAGCCCAAACACCCCGTCGAACTTGCCCTCGCCGCGCAACTCGGCCTGCTGCGCGCCCCAAAGCGAGGTTGCGGCCAGGTCCTCGTTCAGACCGGGACGGAACAGCACATCGGCTGCCTTCAGCACCTTTTCGGCCTTGGTCATCTGCAGATCAACCGCGCCAAGAGGCGAGCCGCGATAGCCAGTCACGAAGCCAGCGGTGTTCAACCCGGCCTGCCGGTCACGCCATTTCTGCGCCAGCATCAGGCGCACCAGCGCCTGCGTGCCGTTCAGAAGAACGGGCGACTTTTCCAGATCGAAGCGATCCTTCAGCGAGACTTGCGCGATTCCCATGCTCCCCTCCCGGTGGGCTGCCTGTTCGTCGGGCATTATAGGTCAGTATTTGTGACCTTTCAATACGGTTTCACGCACTCAGCACCAATTGACCCGACTTCAACATTGAACTGTAAGGCAAATTGCTTACTTTGCCATGGCGAACAGGTTTTCTTCCAAAAGTGAAAGTGTACCCCCTATGGACTGGGACAAGCTGCGCATTTTTCATGCTGTTGCCGACGCCGGCAGCCTGACCCATGCAGGCGACACCCTGCATCTGAGCCAGTCTGCGGTCAGCCGGCAGATTCGCGCGCTGGAAGAAAGCCTGAACACCACGCTGTTTCATCGCCATGCCCGCGGCCTGATCCTGACCGAACAGGGCGAATTGCTGTTCGACGCGACGCGATCCATGTCGAAGCGGCTCGATGCCGCCGCCGCGCGCATCCGCGACAGCGAGGAAGAGGTGTTTGGCGAACTGCGCGTCACGACGACCGTTGGCTTCGGCACGCTCTGGCTCGCGCCGCGCCTGCCGCAGCTTTACAACAAGTATCCGCAGCTCAAGATCGACCTCATCTTGGAAGAAAAGGTCATGGACCTGCCCATGCGCGAGGCCGATGTGGCGATCCGCATGAAGGAACCGAGCCAGGCCGACCTGATCCGGCGCAAGCTGATGAGCGTGCGCATGCAGCTCTATGCGTCCCAAGCATACCTGGAAGCCAACGGAACCCCGGCAACGCTGGACGATCTGGGCAGTCACCGCCTGATCAGCCAGAACGCCCATTCTGCGCAGGTCAGCGCCGGGGCGCTGCTGGTGCGCGAGATCATGTCCTACGACGTGGGCAGCTTCCTGACCGTGAACAACTATTTCGGCGTGTTGCAGGGTGTGATCCATGACCTTGGCATCGGGCTTTTGCCCGATTACCTGACCGAAGACTTCCCCGATCTCGTGCGCGTACTGCCCGAGGTCGAAAGCAACGAAGTGCCCGTCTTCCTCGCCTATCCCGAGGAGTTGCGTCACTCGAAACGCATCGAGGCCTTCCGCGATTTCGTGACCGATGAAGTGATCGCGCACCGCCGCAAGCGGCGCGAACAGGAGGGCGAATAGCCCCCCGCTGCACACGCCAAAAGTGTGAGCCATGTGCAACGTGCATAGCGGGTTTGCGGCGATGCGGCGAAATATCCCTTGATCGATTCCAAACCGCTGACTATTTGAGCATCAGTGACGGGCGATATGCATCTGCCTGGTCACTACCTCCCTGTTGGACTTTGGCCGAGATTCGTCTCGGCCTTTTTTTTGGTCTAACGCCCGGATAAATAAGCAGCATGTTCGATCTGGCAGAGCTCAACCCATCCGATTTCGACGACTGGCAGGCGCTTCTGGCCCTGCTAAACAGGGCCTTTGCCTACATGGAAGGCCGGATCGACCCGCCCTCTTCACTGACTCGCATGACGGCACAATCCCTGCGCGAAAAGGCCCGGGATGAAGACCTGTTTTTATTCCGCCGCAATTCGCGCCCCATTGCCTGCCTATTCGCCAATGAAAAGGGCACTCACTACTATATAGGCAAGCTTGCAGTTGACCTCGATTTCCGGGGGCAAGGGCTGGCCCGGCGGCTCATGGATGCTGCAGCGCAGGAAGCCCTGCGTCGGGGACTTGCGGGGCTTGAGTTGCAAACGCGGGTTGAACTGGTCGAAAACCAGCGGACCTTCCGCGCCATGGGCTTTGGCCTCGTAGGGGCCAGCGCACACGAAGGCTACCCGCGCGCGACCTCATTCACCTTTCGCCGCCCCCTGTGACCTCTCACCCCTTTTCCCCGCCCGGGGCTTGCCCTAAAGAGGCGCCAAGCGACTTACCCCCGGGGGATATCACGACATGCAGGAACCGGCCATCACGCCCGACATCATCGCCGCGCACGGGCTGAGCCCCGATGAATACGAGCGCATTCTGGAGATCATCGGTCGGGAGCCCACCTTCACCGAACTGGGCATCTTCTCGGCCATGTGGAACGAGCACTGTTCCTATAAGTCGTCGAAGAAATGGCTGCGCACCCTGCCCACCGATGGCCCGCAGGTGATCTGCGGCCCCGGCGAGAATGCGGGCGTGATCGACATCGGCGACGGGCAGGCCGTGGTCTTCAAGATGGAGAGCCACAACCACCCCTCCTACATTGAACCCTACCAGGGGGCAGCGACCGGCGTGGGCGGCATCCTGCGCGACGTCTTCACCATGGGCGCGCGCCCCATCGCGGCGATGAACGCGCTGTCCTTCGGCGCGGTGGATCACCCCAAGACCCGCCAGCTGGTGCATGGCGTTGTCGAAGGCATCGGCGGCTATGGCAATTGCTTCGGCGTGCCGACCGTGGGCGGCGAGGTGCGCTTCCACCCCGCCTATAACGGCAACTGCCTGGTCAACGCCTTTGCCGCCGGGCTCGCCGACAGCGACAAGATCTTCTACTCGGCCGCCTCCGGCGTCGGCATGCCCGTGGTCTATCTCGGGGCCAAGACAGGCCGCGACGGGGTTGGCGGGGCCACCATGGCCAGCGCCGAGTTCGACGACACGATCGAGGAAAAGCGCCCCACGGTGCAGGTGGGCGATCCCTTCACCGAGAAACGCCTGATGGAAGCCTGCATGGAACTGATGCAGACGGGCGCGGTCATCTCCATCCAGGACATGGGCGCCGCCGGGCTGACCTGTTCGGCGGTGGAAATGGGCGACAAGGGCGGGCTTGGCATCCAGCTCAACCTCGACCACGTTCCGCAGCGCGAAACCCACATGACCGCCTACGAGATGATGCTGTCGGAATCCCAGGAACGGATGCTGATGGTGCTCAATCCCGACCTGGAGGACGAGGCGCGCGCCGTGTTCGAAAAGTGGGACCTCGATTTTGCCATCGTGGGTGAAACCATCCCAGAGGACCGCTTCCTCATCATCCACGGCAACGAGGTCATGGCCGATCTGCCGCTGTCGAAACTGTCTTCGACCGCGCCGGAATACGACCGCCCCTGGGTGGAAACACCGGCCGCAGCGGAGATGGAGCCGGTGCCGGGTGTCGACGCGATCGACGGGCTGAAGGCGCTGATCGGGTCGCCCAACTACGCGGCCAAGCAATGGGTCTACGAGCAATATGACCACATGGTCATGGCCGACACGGTGCGTGCGCCGGGGCTTGGCGCGGGCGTGACACGCGTGCATGGCACCGACAAGGCGCTGGCCTTCACCTCGGACGTGACGCCGCGCTACGTCAAGGCAAACCCCTTCGAGGGCGGCAAGCAGGCCGTGGCCGAGGCCTATCGCAACATCACCGCCACGGGCGCCCTGCCGCTCGCCACAACCGACAACCTCAATTTCGGCAATCCCGAAAAGCCGGAAATCATGGGCCAGTTCGTGGGCGCGATCAAAGGCATCGGCGCGGCCGTGGCGGCGCTCGACATGCCGATCGTGTCGGGCAACGTTTCGCTTTATAACGAGACCGACGGCAAGGGCATCCTGCCCACCCCCACGATCGGGGCCGTTGGGCTGCTGGAAAACGTGGCCGACCTCATTGGCGGCACCGCGCGCGACGGGCACGTGGCCGTGCTGGTGGGCGAAACCGCCGGGCACCTGGGCCAGTCGGCGCTGCTCTACGAGGTGTTCAGCCGCGAAGACGGCGACGCACCGCATGTGGACCTGGAGGCTGAAAAGCGTAACGGCGACTTCATCCGTACCAATCGCGATCTCATCGACATGTGCTCGGACCTCTCCGATGGCGGTCTTGCGCTGGCGGCCTTCGAGATGGCGGAGGCCTCGGGCACCGGCGTGACCCTCGATGCAGGCGACACGCCGACGCTTTTCGGCGAAGACCAGGCGCGCTACCTCATCGCCTGTTCCTTCGACAAGGCCGAAGCGCTGATGGTGGCCGCAGGCCAGGCCGGCGTGCCGATCGCAACCGTGGGCCGCTTCGGCGGCGACGTGGTGCGCATGGGCGGGTCCGAAGCCCCGCTGGCAGAGCTTTCAGCCCTCTATCGCGGCGCCTTTGCCGCGAAACTCGGGTAAGCTTGGGCGCGGGCAAAAATCTGCGCAGATTTTTGCAAAGGATCTTTAAAGATCCTTCCGCGCCCGCGCCCTTGCGGGACGCTTGGGCGCGGACTACATCTGGGACGAGAGACAGGAGATGCCCACAATGCCCATCACGGCCCGCGAAATCGAGGATCTGATCCGGGAAAGCTTCCCCAATGCCAAGATCATCGTCGAAGGCGATGACGGCGCGCATTTCGCCGCTCAGGTCGAGGATGAAAGCTTCAAGGGCATGAACCGGGTCCAGCAGCAGCGCGCGGTCTACGCGGCGCTGAAGGGCAAGATGGATGGCCCCGCGGGCGATCTGCATGCTTTGGCGCTGACCACGAAGGCACCGCAATAAGGCCCGGACGGGCCTCCACTAAAGACCAGGACATCAAGGAACGCTGAGATGAGCGCACAGGACCAGATCAAGCAAACCATCGACGGCAACGACGTGGTGCTGTTCATGAAGGGCACCAAGATGATGCCCCAATGCGGCTTTTCCAGCCGCGTGGCGGGTGTCCTCAACTTCATGGGAGTCGAGTTCGCCGATGTGAACGTGCTGGCCGATGACGAGATCCGCCAGGGGATCAAGGACTTCTCCGACTGGCCGACCATCCCACAGCTTTACGTGAAGGGCGAGTTCGTGGGCGGCTGCGATATCGTGACCGAGATGACGCTCTCGGGCGAGTTGGACCAGCTTTTCGACGCCAAGGGCGTGGGCTACTCCAAGGACGCCGCCGACAAGATCCGCGAAGCCAACGCTTAAGCCACAATCGGTTTCGCCCCCCTCGGGGGCGACCCGCGCGGCCCTTCTGGGCCGCGTCTCATTTTCCGCCGCGGAAAATGCCTGGGGGCTCTGCCCCCCGTCGCCCCTGGGCGACGCCCCCCGGGATATTTTGGGAACAATGAAGCGGGCTCAGGCCGAAAGGCGACGCAATGTGGTTTCCATGGCGTCGAGAAAGCGGCTGCGGTCGGCCTTGGAAAAGGGCTTCTGACCGCCGATCCCCTGCCCCTCCAGCCCGGCGCGCAGGTCGGCCATGATGGCGCGGGTGGCGATCTGACCGCCGATACTGTCGAGCGTGAAGGGGCGCCCTTTGGGGTCGAGCACTTCGGCCCCGGCCTTGAGGCAGCGCTCGGCCAGCAGGATGTCGGCGGTTATGACCAGGTGGCCCGGCCCGGAGGCGGCGGCGATGGCGTCATCGGCGGCATCGAACCCGTCGGATACCGTGAACATCCTGACCAGCGGGTGATCGGGCAGGCGCAGGCCCTGGTTGGCGACGAAGACGATCACCTGGCCATGGCGCAGGGCCACGCGGATCGCCTCTTGCTTGACCGGGCAGGCATCGGCATCGACCAGGATCATGCGGGGCGTTCGGCGCCGAGCGCGCGCAGGGCCTCGGCCAGAAGCGTCGCCTCGCCGCCCATGCCGATGAAATTGACGCCGTGCCGGACCGCCTCGGCCCGCGCTTCTGGTGTGCCGAGGATGATCCCCGCCGTGCGCCCGGCCGCGCGGATGCGCGCGATGGCCTCGGCGATGGCCGTCTGCACCTCGGGATGGCCGGGATCGTCGCGATGGCCCATATCGGCGGCGAGATCGGCGGGGCCGATGAAGATGCCATCGACACCATCCACGGCGGCAATCTGCTCGATCGCGCCAAGGGCTGCGCGGCTTTCGGCCTGGACCAGCACGCAGATCTCGTCATTGGCGTTGGTGGTGTAATCCTTCGCTTCGTGAAAGCCCGAGGCACGCGCCACCAGCGCCCCCTGCCCGCGCACGCCATCGGGCGGATAGCGGCAGGCGCGCACCACGGCGCGGGCTTCCTCGGCGCTGTCGATCATCGGCACCAGCACGCTTTGCGCGCCAAGGTCGAGCACCTGCTTGAGAATCCAGTCCTCGGCCATGGGCACGCGCACAACGGCCTGGGCGGGCGTCGCGGCAATGGCGATCAGCTGATCGCGGATCGAGACCGGGTCCCACGGACCGTGCTCGCCATCGACCAGGCACCAGTCGAATCCCGACCGCCCGGCGATTTCGGCCACCAGGGCAGAGCCGAGATTGAGCCAGATGCCCCGTTGCAGATCGCCGCGCGCCAGGCGCTCTTTGAGAAGGTTTTTCGGTGCGGGCATCGCCTGGGTTCCCCTTGGTCAACTTGCCGGATTGCCCCGATCCTGTAGGGAATCGGTCCGATTTGGAAGGCGCGTCCGGGCCATTTGCCTTTTTCGTTCCGAACACGCATTCCCTTTGCGCAAAGGGTCCATTTCGGCCCTTTTCAATCCCACAAACCCGGAATAACCTGCGGACACAAGGATAAAACGTCCAATAGGGAGACTACTATGAAGAAGCTTCTGCTGGCCTCTGCGGCCACCGCAGTTCTTGCTGGTGCGGCCTATGCCGAAGACATCAGCATCGGCGTGATCCTGGGCTTCACCGGCCCGATCGAATCGCTGACCCCCAACATGGCTGCTGGTGCAGAACTGGCCATGGCCGAAGTGAACGCCGCCGGCGGTATCCTCGATGGCAGCAACGTGGTGTCGGTGCGTGCTGACTCCACCTGCATCGATTCTGCCGCAGCACAGGCTGCCGCCGAACGTCTGATCACCGCCGATGGCGTGGCAGGCATCATGGGCGCGGACTGCTCGGGCGTGACCACCTCGATCCTGTCGAACGTGGCGCTGCCCAATGGCATGGTCATGATTTCGCCGTCGGCCACCTCGCCGGCACTGTCGCTGGTCGAAGACAACGGCCTGTTCTTCCGCACCGCCCCCTCTGACGCGCGTCAGGGTGTGGTGATGTCGGAAGTTCTGATGGATCGCGGCATCACCGAGGTCGCCGTGACCTACACCAACAACGACTACGGCCTTGGCCTGGCAGACAGCTTCGCCGCAGCCTTCGCCGAAATGGGCGGCACCGTGACGCTGGTGGCTGCGCATGAAGACGGTCGCGCCGACTACTCGGCGGAAGTGGGCGCACTGGCCTCTGCCGGTGGTGCTGCGCTCGTCGTGGCGGGCTATGTCGACCAGGGTGGTTCGGGCATCATCCAGGCCGCGCTCGACTCGGGCGCCTTCGACACCTTCGTCTTCCCCGACGGCATGGTCAGCCAGGCGCTGGTCGACAACTTCGGCGACCAGATCGACGGCTCCTTCGGTCAGCATCCGGGCACCGACTCGGACGGCGCAGCGCTCTTCCAGGGCATGGCCGCCGAAGCCGGCTTCGATGGCACCTCGCCCTTCGCGGCTGAAAGCTACGACGCCGCCGCGCTGATGATGATGGCGATGGCTGCGGCCGGGTCCTCGAACCCGGGCGACTATGCCGGCCACATCATGGACATCGCCAACGCTCCGGGTGAAGTCATCCAGCCGGGTGAACTGGCGCGCGCGCTGGAAATCATCGCCGCTGGCGGTGACGTGGATTACGAAGGCGCAACCGCGGTCGAACTGATCGGCCCGGGTGAATCCGCCGGTAACTACCGCGAGATCGAGATCCAGGGCGGCGAGATCGTCACCGCACGCTATCGTTGATCCGATCCTGTTGAACACGCTAACGGACAGCCCGGTCATTGCCGGGCTGTTCCTTTAAGGACCATCGGGGGGCCCGTTCCGGCACATGATTACCGTCCATGACCTGCACAAGCATTTCGGGGGCTTCCATGCCGTCGATGGCGCAAGCCTGAGCATCGCAGAAGGTTCCATCACCGGGCTCATCGGCCCCAATGGCGCGGGCAAGACCACGCTGTTCAACGTGATCGCGGGGGTGTTGCAGCCCACCTCGGGCCGCGTCGAGATGGATGGCGAGGACATCACCGGCCTGCCGCCGCACGAGCTCTTCCACAAGGGGCTCTTGCGCACCTTCCAGATCGCGCATGAATTCAGTTCGATGACCTGCCGGGAAAACCTGATGATGGTTCCGGGCGGGCAGTCGGGCGAAAGCCTGTGGAACACCTGGTTCGGGCGCAAGCGGATCGCTGACGAGGAACGTGCGCTGCGCGCCAAGGCCGACGAAGTGCTTGAATTCCTGACCATTTCCCATATCGCCGACCTGAAGGCGGGCGAGGTGTCTGGCGGTCAGAAGAAGCTTCTGGAACTGGGTCGCACGATGATGGTCGACGCCAAGATCGTCTTTCTGGACGAGGTGGGCGCAGGCGTGAACCGGACCCTGCTTTACACCATCGCGGACGCGATCAAGCGGCTCAACCAGGAACGTGGCTACACCTTCGTGGTGATCGAGCACGACATGGATTTCATCGGCAAGATCTGCGACCCGGTCATCTGTATGGCCGAGGGCAAGGTGCTGGCGGAAGGCACGCTGGACGAGATCAAGGCCAACGAGCACGTGATCGAGGCCTACCTGGGCACCGGTCTCAAGAACAAGGACAAGGTGGACGCATGAGCGGCAATCCCTACCAGGACGATCGCGGCAACAAGGACCGCTCGATCGGAAATCCCGACGGGATCGGCACCCTGACCCCGGCCAAGGGCCAGGGCAGCAAGACCACCCCGGCCGCAGGCCAGCCTTTCCTGATCGGCGAGGCGATGACCGGCGGCTACGGCAAGGGTGCCGACATCCTGCATGACTGCACGGTGTCGGTCGAAAAGGGGGAAATCGCGGTCATCGTCGGCCCCAACGGCGCGGGCAAGTCGACCGCGATGAAGGCCGTTTTCGGCATGCTGAACCTGCGCAAGGGCCGGGTCGTGCTGGATGGCGAGGACATTACCCACCTGACTCCGCAGGCGCGTGTGGCAAAGGGAATGGGCTTCGTGCCGCAGACCTCGAACATCTTCACCTCGAGGACGGTGGAAGAGAACCTGGAAATGGGCGCCTTCATCCGCGAGGACGACTTCCGCGGCACGATGGAGCAGGTCTACGAGCTGTTCCCGATCCTGAAGGAAAAGCGGCTTCAGCCTGCGGGCGAATTGTCTGGCGGTCAGCGCCAGCAGGTCGCGGTTGGCCGGGCGCTTATGACCCAGCCCAAGCTGTTGATGCTCGACGAACCCACGGCGGGGGTCAGCCCCATCGTGATGGACGAACTTTTTGACCGGATCATCGAGGTCGCCCGCACCGGCATCTCGATTCTCATGGTGGAGCAGAACGCCCGCCAAGCCCTTGAAATTGCAGACAAGGGTTATGTCCTCGTGCAAGGCCGCAATGCCTACACGGACACCGGCAAGGCCCTTTTGGCCGATCCGGAGGTGCGCAAGTCATTTCTTGGAGGTTAATCATGTACAAGATCCTTTCCCTTGCTCTCGTTTCGGCCGCAATGGCCGCCCCCGCCATGGCGCAGGACCGCACGTTCCGCTGCACCATGACCGAGGCCTGCCGGCAGGACGGCGGCAACTGCCAGCCCGAGAACATTCCCTACAACTTCACGCTCAACGCCCAGACCGGCGCGGGCGAGATGGAGCAGCGCGAGGGCAATTTCTTTGACGGCTCCGTGGTCGAAAGCGACGGGGCGATGCATTTCTTCTTCACCAATTCCGCGGGCGTGGAACTGGGCACCATCACCGAGGCCGGGCAGATCATCTACACCGGCAACATGGCGATCGGCGACAGCCTGATCCATTACCGCCTGAACGGCACCTGCTCCGAAACCACCGGCGGTGGCGGTGCGGGCGGCGCCAGCAAGTAGCCTTGGGGGACGGATCGCGTGACGGGGGGAAAACGGGCAGTTCTGGCGCTGGCAGGCGCGGCCGCGATGGCCGGGCCTGTGCAGGCGCAGGGCGTGATGCGTCCGCTTTACTGCCTCTTTACCGTCGATTGCGCGATCTCCGCCCTGCCCGACTGCGCCGCGCGCACCTTTTCCGTCGAGGTGGCCCCGATCGACCACGAGGCGGGCCTGTGGTTCAGCTACGATGGCTTTGCCCTGTCGGTCGAGGACGTGACCCCGTCCGATACGCCCATGTCCTATTTCCTGTCTGCCGGATACGAAGAGGCCGTTCTGCTGACGGTCTTCGACACCGGCGCGGCGCTGCATCTGCGCCAGTTTTCCCTGCCCGGATCCGGTCCTGCCCAGGAAACCGCCCGTGGCCAATGCGAGGTTCTTTAACGTGACCGTCCGTTCCGCTTTCGCCGCGCTTGCCGCGCTTTGCCTGTTCCCATCCCCCCTGCTCGCCCAGGACGCCGCCGAAGGCGCGGACCGCCTGTCCTGCACCATGGTGATCCTGTGCATCGAGGCCTCGCCCTGCACCGAGTGGGAGCAGACGGTTCAGATTGCCGAGGGCGAAGACGGACAGTGGAGCGTCGAATTCGGCGATGACCTGCCGTCAGACTTCACCCTGGCCGCCGACCTGCCCGCGCCCGAAGGCTCGCTGGAGCCCACCGATGTCATCAGCCTGATGCGCGCAGGTGCCGACACGCAGGCCGTGCAGCTGGTGACTCTGGCCGGGGCGGGCGAGATCGTCATCACCCTGCACCAACCGCATCTGCGCCCGCGCAGCGTGACGGGCTACGGCGTATGCGCCGACCGCTCGGCGGAGGAGGCAAGCGAGTGAGGCAGTCCGCTCTCATATCCCTGTTCTTCGTCGCGGCCCTGCCCGCGCAGGCCGAAGAGGGCTACCTGTGCCGCTTCGACGTGACCTGCACGGCGGGCGGCTGCGCGCCCGCAGAAGCCGAGATCGAAATCGCCCGCTCTGCCGAGGCCGGGGCCTGGATCTTTCTCAGTTCCGAGGCAGAGGGCATCGAGGGGCTGGCACTGATGCCTGCGGGCGCGGATGTGCAATCCTTCGCTTTGCATGCCCCCGGCACCGAAAGCGCGCTCTTCACGCTCTACCCCGACGGGCGGGCGATCTACAGCGTGCATGCAACCGACCCGGCCACCGCGCCCACCCAGGGCTTCGGCGCCTGCGAGAGGGCCAGCGGATGACCCGACCGATCACCCCGGCGCGAACCGCCGCGACCGACAAATTCCGACCCTGCGAGGAGATGTGACTTGGACATCCTGAACGCATTCATCGTTCTCGCCAATTTCGTCATCGTGCCAGCGACCGCCTATGGCGCGCAGCTGGCGCTTGGCGCGCTTGGCGTGACACTCATCTATGGCATCCTGAGGTTCTCGAACTTCGCCCATGGCGACACGATGGCCTTTGGCGCCATGGTGACAATCCTCGTGACCTGGGCGCTCCAGGCGGCGGGCGTATCGCTCGGGCCGCTGCCCACGGCGCTCCTGGCGCTGCCGGTCGGCATCGCGGCCACGTCGCTGCTGCTGATCGGCACCGACCGGGTGGTGTATCGTTTCTACCGCCAGCAAAAGGCCAAGCCGGTGATCTACGTGATCGCGTCGCTTGGCGTGATGTTCATCATGAACGGGCTGGTGCGCTTCATCATTGGGGTGGATGACCAGCGCTTTGCCGATGGTGAACGCTTCATCATCTCGGCGCGCACCTTCCGCGAGATGACCGGGCTGAGCGAGGCGCTGGCCATTCGCACCAGCCAGGGCATCACCGTGGTGGTGGCGCTCATCGCGGTGATCTTGCTTTTCTGGTTTCTCAACAAGACCCGCACCGGCAAGTCGATGCGCGCCTTTTCCGACAACGAGGACCTGGCGCTTCTGTCGGGGATCAACCCCGAACGCGTGGTGCTGGTGACCTGGCTGATCGTGGCCGCGCTGGCGACCACGGCGGGCGTGCTCTACGGCCTCGCCAAGAGCTTCAAGCCCTTCACCTATTTCCAGCTGCTGCTGCCGATCTTTGCCTCGGCCATCGTGGGTGGTCTGGGCAACCCCCTGGGCGCCATCGCGGGCGGTTTCTTGATCGCGTTTTCCGAGATCTCGGTCACCTATGCCTTCCGCCGCTTTGCGCAGCACCTGCTGCCCGAAAGCTGGGAGCCTGAGGGGCTGCTTCAGCTTCTGTCGACCGACTACAAGTTCGCCGTCAGCTTCGCGATCCTGCTGATCGTGCTTCTGTTCAAGCCCACCGGGCTCTTCAAGGGGAAATCGGTATGAGCAGCGCAAACGCAAAACCCGTCCTCTTCTTTGCCCTGGTGGCCGCGCTTTTCATCGGCACCGGATTCATGCAGTCGTGGAACACCACGCTCACGATCTTCAACATGGGGCTGATCTCGGCCATCATGGCGCTTGGCGTGAACATGCAGTGGGGCTACGCGGGCCTGTTCAACGTCGGTATCCTTGGCTTCACCGCGCTTGGCGGGCTGGCCGCGGTGCTCGTTTCCATGCCACCCGTGGGCGAGGCCTGGTCCGCTGGCGGGCCGCGTGTCCTGCTGGCGCTGCTTGTGGGTGCGGGCTCCATCGTGGTTGCGATCATGGCCTGGATGCGTCTTCCCAAGGGGCTGGTGCGCGTCGTGGCGCTGCTGGCCATCCTGATCGTGGGTTTCATGGTCTACCGGGCGATCTTCGATCCCGCCCGCGATGCGATCGAAAGCGTCGATCCGGCGCTGACGGGCTATCTTGGCGGGCTTGGGCTGCCGATCATCCTGGCCTGGCCCGTGGGCGGTCTTTTCGCGGCGGGCGCGGCCTGGATCGTGGGCAAGACCGCGCTTGGCCTGCGCTCGGACTACCTGGCCATTGCGACGCTTGGCATTGCCGAGATCATCCTGGCGGTTCTCAAGAACGAGGACTGGCTGGCCCGCGGCGTGAAGAACGTGACCGGCCTGCCCCGCCCCGTGCCCTACGAAATCGACCTGCAAAGCGCCGAGTGGTTCCTGTCGCTGGCCGACCGGATCGGCGCCGACCCGGTGACCTTCTCGTCAATCACGGTCAAGCTGTCCTACGCGGCGCTGTTCGCGACCGTGCTGCTCATCCTGATCTGGATGTCGGAAATGGCGCTGAAGTCGCCCTGGGGACGGATGATGCGCGCGATCCGCGACAACGAGGTGTCGTCGGAGGCCATGGGCAAGGACGTCACCAAGCGGCATTTGCAGATTTTCGTTCTTGGCTCTGCCGTCTGCGGCCTGGCGGGCGCGATGATGACCACTCTCGACGGGCAGCTGGTGCCGGGCACCTACAACCCGCTGCGCTTTACCTTCCTCATCTGGGTGATGGTGATCGTGGGTGGATCGGGCAACAACTGGGGTTCGGTCCTGGGCGGGTTCCTGATCTGGTGGCTGTGGATCATGGTCGAACCGATCGGCCTGTGGCTGATGCAGACGATCACCATGGGTCTGGCCGAAGACAGCGCGCTGCGCCAGCACCTGATCGACTCGGCGGCGCATATGCGACTGCTGACAATGGGGCTTTTCCTGCTCCTGATGCTGCGCTTCAACCCGCGCGGGCTGATCCCGGAACGCTAGGCGAACGGGGCCTTGCGGCAACGCAAGGCATGGCGCGCTTTTCAAAGCGCGCATGGAAAAGGGCCGGTGACGGCCCTTTTTTCATAACAAGTCGAGGCGTCATCCCTGCCCTACGGCAGGCACAGCCAATCCTTGATGCCCCCGGGAAGATGAGGACGGAAATAGATGATGGCGCGTCCCTCCGGCGGGGCCCCGGCCCCCGCCTGCCAGGGGGCGACCCCATGCAGGACCAACCGGTGCAGAAGCAGCGCCTCGCCCGGGCGCGCGGTGAGTTCGCGGCGCGGACAGCTCTCGAAAGCTTCGCGCCGCGCGGCGTGATAGGCGTCGGTCAGATCGACCTCGTCCCAGGCCTCGCGAGGATGGTCTCGCAGAACCGCGCCAAGGCGGGCGCGCATCAGATCGTGACTGCCCGCCCACACCACCAGCGGCGCAGCCCCTGCCCCGCAATCCGTCACCGGCAGGCCGAGGATCCAGCCATGCGGCTCTTTCAGCATGCGCCGCCGGTCAGGACCAACGGGCAAAAGCCCGTCGAGGTGCGCCGCATCCCGCCGGGCGCGAAAGCGATGCGCCGCATCGCTTTCGCCCGCGTCCTGCCCTGGATAGCCCGGATAGGTCACCGAAACCTGACCGGGATCGAGCGCCAGAGGCCCTGTCACCTCCTCTGCCGCCCTGAGTGCCGCGCCCCGCAGGGGCGCCCCCCCGACCCGGCCAGCGGCGTTGTTTCCCAAAACGTTCACGCCTGCAAACCACGTGCCCCCGTGGCGCAGCCAGCGGGCGCGCAAATCAGGATCACGGGCACAGGCCAGCGCCGCTGGCCCCGCCGTTTCCAGCCATTCGGCAACCTCCGGGTCCGGCCCGAAGACCTGGTACCCGGCAGAAAGCCAGCTCAAAACCCGAAGGCCTTTCGAAGCATGTTGAGTGCCATGATCATGATGAAGACCGCGAAAGCACGTTTCAGCGGCTTGGGGTCCATCGCGTGGGCCAGTTTCACCCCCCATGGGGTCGTGATAAGGGTCATGGCCACGATGATCACGAAGGCGATCAGGTTCACCTGCCCAACCGTGTAGGGCGGCCGCCCCTCGCCTTGCCCGCCGACCATCAGGAACCCCAGAACGGAGGGCACCGCGATGATGACACCAAAGCCCGCCGCCGTCGCCACCGCCCGGTGGATGGGCCGGTTGTAGAGCGTCATCAGCGGCACGCCGAAGCTGCCCCCACCAATTCCCATCAGAACCGACAGGAAGCCCAGGGCGGGCGAAACGGTCGCCCTTGCCACGCCGCCCGGCATCTCGTCGCCAAGCCGCCAGTCGGCGCGCCCGAAGGCGAGGTAGAGCCCGACGCAGACACCCAGCACCCCGAAGATGCCCATCAGCACCTCGGAGCGCAGGCCAGACGCCGCCACCACGCCAAGCGCGGCCCCGATGGCAATACCCGGCCCCCAGCTTTTCAGGATCTCCCAGTCCACCGCGCCCTTGCGGTTATGCGCCATGACCGAGCGCACCGAGGTCACGACGATCGTGGCCAGCGAGGTGGCCAGGCAGATCTGCATGAGGTCCGGCGTGTCGTAGCCAAGCGAGGAGAAGGCGAAGTAGAAGGCCGGGACGAGGATGATCCCGCCCCCCACGCCCAATAGCCCCGCGACAACGCCCGCGAAGGCCCCGATCACAAGGATCAGCCCCAGAAGCGGCAGGTATTGGGTAAAATCGGCCATGTGATTGTTCCCTCGCGCGGTTCGCCTGCGCGACTTAACCAGAGCCCGGAAGGAATGAAAAGCGGCCTCAGGCGGCGAATTGCAGAACCGCCGACAGGGCGCGTTCCACGACCTCGGGGCCAGCCCCGTCCTTGTGGGCTTCTTCCGACAGGATACGCTTCCAGTGTCGCGCACCGGGACGGCCCGCGAAAAGCCCCAGCATATGCCGGGTGATCTGGTTCAGACGCCCGCCCCCCGCGATATGGGCCTCGATATAGGGCAGCATGGCCTCGGCGACCTGGTGGGCGGTTGGTGCAGGCCCCGTCTCGCCAAAGATCCGGCGATCGGCCTCCAGCAGCACATCTGCGGGCGTGTGATAGGCGGCCCGCCCGATCATGACGCCATCCATGCCCGCGGCCAGATGGGCCTCGGCCTCGTCCAGAGTGGTGACGCCCCCGTTGATCGACAGGTCAAGCCCGGGAAACACGGCTTTCATGCGATGCACCAGCGGATAGTCGAGCGGCGGGATATCGCGGTGTTCCTTGGGGCTCAGCCCCTGAAGCCAGGCCTTTCGCGCGTGGATCGTGAAGCGCGTGACGCCGGCATCTGACACGATGCGCAGAAATTCGGGCAGCACCTGTTCGGGATCCTGTTCATCCACCCCGATCCGGCACTTTACCGTGACCTCGACCGGGCTGGCCGCGATCATCGCCGCAACGCAGTCGGCCACGAGGCCCGGACGCTCCATCAGCACAGCCCCGAAAGAGCCCGACTGAACCCGGTCCGAAGG
>NZ_CAXREX010000192.1:0-6802 GCF_964229645.1 Nioella sp.
GCCAGTTCCGCCGCATGGCCCGCAAGCATGATCTCGCGCGAGGCATCGGTGGCCCAGTAGTGACCCGGTTCCAGGTAATCGACCGCCTTGCAGCCAAGCCGCAGCGACCCGGCCCCGATATCGAGAAGGTGATGATGTGGCTTCAGCCCCGCCTCCAGCAGCACCGCCATCTGGGCGCGGCCGGTTTCATCCCACCGGCCGCCCACGATGTCGCGGTGGCGGCCGGCGGCGATCGCCGTGTCATAGAACCCTGGGGCCTCGTAGGGCGAACGGTCCTCAGAAATCGAGGTTCTCCACGCTGAGCGCGTTCTGCTGGATGAATTCACGGCGCGGTTCCACCACGTCGCCCATCAGCTTGGTAAAGATGTCATCCGCCTCGACCATGTCGTCAACCTTGACCTGTAGAAGCGTCCGCGCCTCGGGGTCCAGCGTGGTTTCCCACAGCTGGTCGGGGTTCATCTCGCCCAGGCCCTTGTAGCGCTGCAGGGTCAGCCCCTTTTCACCTTCCGCCAGGATTGCATCGAGCAGATCCATCGGCCCGTGCACGACGACTTCGCGTTCCTTGCGCACAAGCTTGGCAGGGTCGCGGTAGACATCGCGGGTCTGCTTCGAGACTTCCGACAGTTTACGCGCCTCGCCCGAGCGCAGCACGGCGCCGTCGAGCGTGCGAATTTCCTCGACTCCGCGCAGAACGCGGCTGAGACGAATGCCGTGATCCTGGGTGATCCGGCCCTGCCAGCCGCGCTCGTATTCCAGCGCCACGAGGTCGAGCCGCGCAGAAACACGGTCAGCGACGCCCTGAAGGTCGGCATCGGCCTGACCCGGATCGAACGCCCCGGCGATCGCGGCCTGTTCGAGGATACGGCGGGGGTAATGGGTCGGGAAGGCTTCGAGAATGCGCTTGAAGCTGCGGGCACCTTCGACCACGCGGGCAAGGTCCTGCCCGGCAATCTCTTCGCCCGAGGGCAGCCGCAACACCGCCCCGTCGATACCCATCTGAACGAGGTAGTCTTCCAGCGCCGACTGGTCCTTCAGATAGACCTCGGACTTGCCGCGGCTGACTTTGTATAGCGGCGGCTGCGCGATGTAGAGGTATCCACCCTCGATGATCTCGGGCATCTGCCGGAAGAAGAAGGTCAGAAGAAGCGTGCGGATATGGGCGCCGTCCACGTCGGCATCGGTCATGATGACGATCTTGTGGTAGCGCAGCTTGTCGATGTTGAACTCGTCCCGCCCGATCCCGGTGCCAAGCGCGGTGATGAGCGTGCCGATCTCCTGGCTTCCGAGCATACGATCGAAGCGGGCGCGCTCCACGTTCAGGATCTTGCCGCGCAGCGGCAGCACCGCCTGGTTATGACGCGACCGGCCCTGCTTGGCAGACCCGCCGGCAGAGTCCCCCTCGACGAGGAAGATTTCGGATTTCGACGGATCCTTTTCTTGGCAATCGGCCAGCTTGCCCGGCAGCGATGCCACGTCCATCGCGGTCTTGCGGCGCGTGAGTTCTCGCGCTTTGCGTGCCGCTTCGCGCGCCAGCGCCGCTTCGATGATCTTGCCGACGACGGTCTTGGCCTCGTTGGGGTGTTCCTCGAACCACTCCTGCAACTTCTCGTTCATCAGCCCTTCGACTGCGGGGCGCACCTCGGAGGAGACGAGCTTGTCCTTGGTCTGGCTGCTGAACTTGGGGTCGGGCACCTTGACCGACAGAACGCAGGTCAGCCCCTCGCGGGCGTCGTCACCGGTGAAGTTGACCTTCTCTTTCTTGGCGATGCCAGAGCTGTTGGCATAGAGGTTGATCGTCCGGGTCAGCGCGCCCCGGAAGCCCGCCAGGTGGGTGCCGCCATCGCGCTGCGGAATGTTGTTGGTAAAGGGCAGCACGGTTTCGTGGTAGCTGTCGTTCCACCACAGCGCCGCCTCGATCTCGATCCCGTCGCGGGTGCCTGTCACGAAGATCGGCTCTTCCATCATCGAATGCTTGGAGCGGTCGAGATAGCGGACGAATTCCTTCACGCCGCCCTCGTAATACAACTCGGACCGCAGGGTTTCCGCCGGGCGATGGTCTTCAAGAATGATGCGCACGCCGGAATTGAGGAAGGCCAGTTCCCGCAGGCGGTTTTCCAGAGTCTTGAAGCTGTATTCGAGGTTGGAAAAGGTCTTGGTCGACGCCAGGAAGCGCACTTCGGTGCCCTTCTCGCCATCCGAGTCGCCGACCACTTCGAGGTGACGCACGGTTTCCCCGTGCTCGAAGCGAGCGATGTGTTCCTTACCGTCGCGCCAGACGCGCAGTTCCAGGTAATCCGACAGGGCATTCACCACCGACACGCCCACGCCGTGCAGGCCGCCCGACACCTTGTAGGCGTTGTCATCGAACTTCCCGCCCGCATGAAGCTGGGTCATGATGACCTCGGCCGCGCTGACGCCTTCCTCGGGGTGGATATCGACGGGAATCCCGCGCCCGTTGTCACGCACCGAGACCGAACTGTCGGCGTTGATCGTGACCGAAACGAAGTCGGCGTGACCCGCCAGGGCCTCGTCGATGCCGTTGTCCACGACCTCATACACCATGTGGTGCAGGCCCGATCCGTCGTCCGTGTCGCCGATATACATACCGGGACGTTTCCGAACGGCTTCCAAGCCCTTGAGAACCTTGATGGATTCTGCGCCGTAACTGGTGGATGCCTGTGTCTCTTCGGTCATGCCTGAGCCCTTGTTTTCTTGTCCCGTTCTTATACCGGCCGCAGCAGGGAATGTCACGGCCCAGACACAAGATTTGGGGGTGGCAAAAGGGGGTGGCGGCAATTGCTCGATTACACTATACCGACACATGTCGGTAGAATCGCCCAGAGGCCAAGATGCGCACGAGAAAGACGCCCGATCAGCGAAGAACGGAGATTCTGGATGCCGCCCTTCGGCTATTCCTGGACAAGGGATTTACAGAGGTCCAGATCGAACACATCCGCGCCGAAACGGGCCTGTCTCGTGGTGGCTTCTACCACCATTTCGGCTCCAAAACGGCAGTGATGCAGGCCCTTGTAGACAGGGAACAGCAGGGCCTTGCCTCGGCGGCGGGGCCGGACCTTCTGGCGCTTCTCACCAAGGGGTCTGCCTACCTGCGGGCCGGTTCGGGTGTGGAGGAGAGCCTCTCGCAGGCCGAGGATATCACGCTCTACCTTGGGTTCCTGGAAGCGGCCCAGGATTTCCACCTGGCGCCTTTGATCGAAACGGCGCTGTCGAAAGACGGGCCGCTCCCTATGCCCGCCGAACACGCCGCCCAGATCATCCTGTCCGTGAACCACCGGATTACCCGGCAGGTGATGTTCGGGGTGTGGACCGACGCGCAGGCTGTCGACTTTACCCGTAGCGCATTGCTGGCCTGCGAAACCATGTTGGGCAGGAAGGGGCTTTTTGCACCGGTCCTCGCGGCGTTTGAGGAAAGATCGTGATCCAGCTTGCCCTGTTCCTTTCCCTGACCGTCAGTATTTCGCTTGTGTCTTTCGCGGGGATCGCTTTGATCCCCGGTGCGCAAATGCCGGAATCCGCCCGTGGCCTGCCGGTTTGGCTGCTGGCCGCATGGGGGCCATCGCTGGCGGCGATCCTGTTGGCGGCCCGCTCTGGCGAGCTTTCAGACCTGGTGTACCGCGCGATCCAGTTCAGCGGCGTACCCCTTGCGGTTTGGTTCATCGCCTTGTCGCCTCTCATGGTGCTTGCTTTTGCGGTTCTGAGGAATGGCGGGCTGCCCGACGTCCATCTGCTGACGGTCGGAATGATCGCCAAAGTGATCCTCCTGAATCTCATCCTCGGTCCGACGGGGGAGGAACTGGGGTGGCGCGGTGTGATGCAGCCCCTGCTGTCCGGTCACATGGGCTGGTTCGCCGCCTCGCTTGTCGTGGGCGCGGTCTGGTTCGCATGGCACCTGCCGCTGTGGCTTGTGAACTCCCCGCAGGCGGAGATTCCCGTGCCGCTCTTCGGGGCGCATGTGATGGCCTATGCGCTGATCCTTGGCGCGATGGCCCATCTCAGCCCATCGATCGCGCCTGCGATCCTGTTTCACCTCGCGGTGAACGTCATGGCTGGGGTGGCGCTTGTCGGCGGGCTCGGTGATTCCGCTGCCTATTTTCGGGTGACGCTGCTGCCCTACTGGGCAATCGCATTGGCCGTTACCGGGTGGCTTGCCCTGCGCAGCTAAGTCAGCGCGATGATCACCGCGACCCCGATCAGCAGGCTGCCTGCGATACGATTGGTCGTTGCCAGCGCACCGGGTGAAGAAATCAGCCGGCGCGCGCGGTCCACGAAGGTTGCGAACATCAGGTTGCCAGCCACGGGAACACCCATGGAGATGGCCGCGATCACGGCGATGTCGGTGCCGGTCAGTGCCGTGATGTCGAAGAACCCTGGCAGCATGCCCATGTAGAAGAGGATCGCCTTCGGATTGGCCATAATCGCCGCCAGCCCGGCGACGAAACCGGCCCAGGCCCCCTTGCGGTTCAGGCGGCTGTCAGCCTCGATCCCGGCATCGGCGTGGCGGATGATCAGCCAGCCCATCAGGGCGAAGACACCCACGGCCAGCCAGCGCAGAACCACCATGATCCCGGCATAGGTCTGCACCACCCAGCTCAGTCCCAGGATGGCCAGCAGGCTCCAGGCCATGTCCCCAAGCGCCACGCCAAGGATGAGCGGGGCGGCTGCGGATACACCATGCGCCAGGGTGCGTGCGGCAAGCGCCAGCCACACCGGGCCGGGCGTCAGGAACAGCACGAAGAGCGCGCCCGCGTAAAGCGCGGCCTGCGCAAGCGTCAGCGTCATGGAAAGCCTCTCAAAACAGGGGGCCGCAGAGGTCGATTTCAGCGGCTCCGTCCCACTCCCTAGAGCCGAGCGGCAGAACCATCAAGCTGTCGATTGTATCGGTGACAACCTTGCCGGGTCCGGAACGATCCCAAGACAGGTAGCGCAGCCGGTTGGGCTGTGACCGGAACCCAAGCAGCGCGTATAGCCCCGGATAGCCGAACAGGACCGCGAACTGCGCAAGTGAGTCGGTGGCCTCAATGATCGCCTGCCGCATGAGGGCGCTTGCCACCCCCCTGCCCCGATGGTCCGGATGGGTCGCCACCTCGCCCACGCCCGCGATGGTCAGGGGCGCGTCACCCATGCGGATCGCCCTCAATTGCAACGCCACGTGCCCGATCAACTGCCCATCCTGCCAGCCAAGCACGCGCAGGTGGTGGCGCATCTTGTGGAACGAGCGCCCCTCATAGCCCGCCCCGCAGCCGAAGGCGCCTTCCAATAGCGCCCCGATCGCCGCATCCGTATCCGGGCGCAGGTCCTGTTCTGCCAGGATGTCAGTCTGCATCGGGCAAGGTCAGACTGCCATCTGCCGCAAGCGGCCAGAACGGGTTCATCGCCAGTTCCCAGACATGCCCATCGGGATCAGCGAAATAGCCCGAATACCCGCCCCAGAAGACCTTTTCGGGCGCTTTCAGAGCGCTCGCCCCGGCTGCCAGCGCGCGGGCATAGGCGGCGTCCACCTCGGCCTCGGTCTCGAAATTCTGGGCCAGGCTCGCCGCCCCGGTGCCAAGCGGAGCGTCCGGCCTGCCCTGGTCTTTCGCCAGGTCTGCCAGCCCGAACAGGCCGAAGACGAAACCGTTGGCCTGGTAGAAGGTCACCGCGTCCTGGCTTTGCGGATGCATCTGCCAGCCAAGCGCCGCGTAGAACGCGCGGGATCGGGCCATGTCGGCCACGCCAAGCGTGATGAGTGTTACGCGTTGCGGTGTCATGGGGTCGCCTCGTGTTCCCGGACGGACGATTGCCCGTCCGCCTCGCTGATCTCGAATTGCTGCGCCCGCGGGCCCAGGTCGGTAAAGAGCTCGGGGCCCGTGCCCGTCATCCAGGCCTGACCGCCAAGCGCGCAGATCTCGTCAAAAAGCGCGGCCCTGCGACCGGCATCGAGATGCGCCGCCACTTCGTCGAGCAGCACCAGAGGCGCGGCCCCGGTTTGGGCCTTCAGAGCCCGCGCATTGGCCAGGATAAGCGAGATGAGCAGCGCCTTCTGTTCACCGGTGGAGCAGAGCCGCGCCTCGGTCTCCTTGGCAGCGTAGACCGCGCCAAGGTCGCTTCGATGCGGGCCGATCAGGCTGCGCCCCGCCGCTATGTCGCGCGGGCGCGATTGCATATGGGCAGTTGCGAAATCATCGGCGGTCGCCAGCGCCTCGCTGCCTTCGCCCTCGATCAGCGACAGGCGCGCAACCGGAAAGGCCGTTTCCGCCCCCTCCTGCGCCTCGGTCAGCCGTGCCACGGCCTGTGCCCGGTTGGCGACGATTCGGGCAGCGGCCTCGGCCATCTGTGCCTCGATTGCCTCGTACCACATCGCGTCCCGCACCTGGTCCTTGAGCATCCGGTTGCGTTCGCGCATCGCCTTTTCGTGGGTCAGAACGGCGTCGCCGTGATCGGGCAGGAAACTCATGGTGATCCGGTCGAGAAACCGCCGCCGCCCCTCGGCCCCCTCGATCCAGAGCCGATCCTGCGCAGGCACCAGCCAGACGATCCGCGCCAGGGCGGCCAGCGCCAGTTGCGGCTCGGGCTTGCCGTCGATCTTGAGGCTACGCGATTGCCCCGCCTCGGCGCCTATCTCCAGCTCATGAAAGCGTCCGCCGGTGACCAGCTCGGCCCTGATCTTCCAGCCAAGCGCCTCGGGCTTGCGGGCCATCTCCTCGGCTGCCGCGCGGCGCAAGCCCCGCCCCGGCGACAAGAGCGAGACCGCTTCGAGGATGTTGGTCTTGCCCGCCCCGTTGGCGCCGAACAGCGCCACCGG
>NZ_CAXREX010000193.1:0-3665 GCF_964229645.1 Nioella sp.
TACTGCGGTTTTAGGGGAACGCAATAGGCCGCAGGCGAACGGCTTGGCCGCCAGAATGAAATAAAATAACATTAAAACAATTGGCACACAGGCGCTAGCGAACGTGTCGGGAGTAATGTTATGGGGACTGTCTCTCCGCCACTTTCTTCCTTGAAGTTGTCTTGAATGGAACGGACAGGCCGTGCCTGTGCTGGGGCTACTCCATTCCTTCGCGCAAAGCCTGGTAGGCTGCGGAAAACAGAACGTTCGGATTGGCACGGGCAAGGTCAAGCGCGGATTGGCTCTGCGTGGTGCGTAGCGAGGGGTCGGCCCCAAGCGCCAGCAGCAACAGAACCGTGTCCGACTGACCGTGCTGTGACGCGAAGTGCAGTGCCGTTTCCCCCATGTTGCTGGTCAGCCCGATCCCGGCCCCCGCATCGACCAGGGCCCGGACCTGGTCAGATTGGCCATGGCCCGCTGCGATCATCAGCGGTGTCCAGCCGAAGCGGTTGCGCGCATTCACATCGGCGCCCGCGCTCACGAGTTGGTCAAGCACCTCGGGCGCGGCTTCGCAGGCAGCGTGGTGAAGGGGGGTATTGTCGACGCCGTCCCTGGCCTCAAGGTCGATCTGGCGAATGGCAGCCGCAGCCGCCACGGGGGCAAGTGTGCGCCAGTAATCTGCCGTGCAGGCCTGACCGCAAGGATCTGCCCCGGCCGTAGAGGCGAGCAAGAGGATCGCCCCCAGAAAAAGAAACCATTTTAACATGTTCTTCAGGCCAAACCGACCAATCGCCACACATCCCATGGAACAGTGATGCGACAGGGCCTTCTTTTTGAAAACTTATCTTTGGTAGGGCGCGCCCCTTGCCCCCTGCCCTTGCAGCCACGATGATGCCGCCAATGCACACGCACTGGACCGGTCCCGATGCCCACAACGCTCGTCGTCATTGCCCATCCTGACCGCCGCTCATTCACCGGGGCCTGGGCGCAGGCCAGCATCGCGGCGCTCGAAGCCAAGGGCGATCGTGTTCTGATAAGCGACCTGTCCACGGGGTTCGACGCGGTCGAAGCGGCCCATCACCATCCCGACTGGCCCGCAGGCGAAAGTTTCGATCCCCTGAAAGCGCAAGAGCGCCTGACCGGAGACTGCCCCCTGCCCCCGGATATCGCCGCCGAAGTCGAGAAACTGGAAGCCGCAGACCGGGTGATCTTTCATTTCCCGATCTGGTGGTTCGCGCCGCCAGCGGTTCTGAAGGGCTGGTGCGATCGTGTCTTCCTGCATGGCCGGACGCATGACGTGGACAATCGCTTTGACACCGGCCTCTTCCGGGGCCGACAGGCGCTCTTTTGTGTCAGCACCGGATCGAGCGCCGCCGAAAGCAGCCCATCAGGCAAGGAGGGGGACATCCGCCTGCTTCTTTGGCCACTGGCCCAGACCCTGCGCTACCTCGGCTTCACGGTGCTGGAGCCGGAACTCGTTCACGGTGTTCATGGCTATTGGACAGGGGAGGAGCGAAATGCGGTGGAGGCAAGGCTCGGGGCAGTTCTGGCGCGACAGGCGGACCTGCTGGCCGACTGGAACGCGCGTCCCGAAATCCCTTTCAACAGCGAGACGGATTTCGACGATCGGGGGCAGCTCAGGCCAGATGCGCCAAGTTACGGACCGTTCATCCGCCACGGCAGCTGACGGGCTAGAGACGCCCGGTCATCGACACGAGCAAGAGCTTGCCACGCCGCGCGAATTCGCTGGTGGCCAGACGCCCGTCGCCAACGCGGGCCGGATCGGCGACGGCAAGTTTCAAGAGCGCCTCGGTTTGCCAGAAGGCGTAAACTGCGGCGCGCGCCTTGCGGGGCAGCGCCCCCTGCCCGGCCTTGCCGCGCCGAAACCGCGCCAGCGCGCGCTCGGCCAGCGCCCTGACGCCGTCGGGCCGTCCATCGAGCAGCGGCACGCGCCCCCGCGCCTCCAGTTCCGGCACTGCCCGGAAAAGCGCGGCAATCCCCGCGCCCCAGGCCATGTCCCGCAACGCCGCCTCGGTCCCGGCCTCGGCCCCAAGCGCGCGCGCGGCCACAACCGCCAGGTTGCCAGAGGTCGCGTCGATATAATCGGCTAGATGGGCCTCGTCCTCGAACGGGTCGCGGTAGATGTCCCATCGGCGCGCAGCGGCCAGGGCATCGAGCAGCCCTGCATCCTCCCCCCGCACGACCCCGGCCAGCGGGGCTGCAACCTCATGGGCGCGCGGTGTGGCCCCCTGCCCGATCTCCTCGGCCACGTCGCGCCAGAATTGCAGGCGCATTTCGGCGATCATCGGCTCGGACGCGACCCAAGGGGCGCGCGCGACTTCCAGGTTGAAGGCGTAAAGTGGAAAGAGCACGGCCCGCGCCGCCGGCGGGGCCGCCATCACCGCAAGGAAGCGGTCCGGGTCTCCGCGCTGAACCAGCTCTGCGCAGGCCGCCACGCTCATGCAGGATGCGCCCCGTCGCGCACAAGTTTCCAGATGATGGAATCGAGCAATGCCTCGAAGCTGGCATCGACGATATTGGGCGAGACCCCCACGGTCGACCAGCGCTGCCCTGCACCATCCTGGAAGTCGATGATCACCCGCGTCACGGCCTCGGTGCCGCCATTCGTGATGCGCACCTTGAAGTCGACGAGGCTGATATCGTCGATCGAGGCCTGGTAGGGGCCAAGATCCGTGCGCAGGGCCTGCCAAAGCGCGTTCACCGGACCGTCATCATGCAGATCCGTCGGGTGATCATTCTTGAAAAAGCCGGTCAGCTTGCGCCCGCCGGGCAGTTGCACCGTTACAAGCGCCTCGGACTCCACCACCACGCGCCCCTTGGCGTTGCGGCGGCGTTCCGAGATCACGCGGTAGCGTTCCACGTCGAAAAAGCGCGGCAACTGCCCGAAGGCACCGCGCGCCAGCAGCTCGAAACTGGCCTGTGCCGTGTCATAGGAATAACCCTGCGACTCCTTTTCCTTGATCTCGTCAAGGATGCGCGCCAGCGCCGGCTCGCCTTTTACGACGGTGAAGCCCGCCTCGGTCAGGCGCCGGATCAGGTTCGACTGCCCGGCCTGGTTCGACATCGGGATGACGCGCGCATTCCCGACCACGGAGGGGTCGATATGTTCGTATGTGGACGGATCCTTGAGGATCGCGCTGGCGTGAAGTCCTGCCTTATGCGCAAAGGCGGAACTGCCCACATAGGGCGCTTGGCGCATGGGCACGCGGTTGAGGATGTCATCGAGCGTGCGGCTGAGCTTGGTCAGCCCCTTCAGCGCGTCGATGGCGATCCCGGTCTCATAGCGGCTGGGATAGGGGTCCTTGAGCAGAAGCGTCGGGATCAGAGTCGTCAGGTTGGCATTCCCACAGCGCTCGCCCAGTCCGTTCAGCGTGCCCTGCACCTGTCGTGCCCCGGCCTCGATCGCGGCCAGGCTGCCCGCAACGGCGGTTTCGGTATCGTTATGGGTGTGAATGCCAAGCCGGTCGCCCGGAATTCCTGCCGCGATCACCTCGGCCGTGATGCGCCCGATTTCCTCGGGCAGCGTGCCGCCATTGGTGTCGCAAAGCACGATCCAGCGCGCGCCCGCCTCAAGTGCTGCCTTGAGGCAGTCCAGCGCATAGGCGGCATTCGCCTTGTAGCCATCGAAGAAATGCTCGGCATCGAACAGCGCCTCGCGTCCCTGC
>NZ_CAXREX010000194.1:0-31422 GCF_964229645.1 Nioella sp.
CGCCATTTCGTGCGCCACGTCGATCCCGTGATCCTGCAGGTGCTGGCCCGGCCCGATGCCCGAGAGCATCATCAGCTGCGGCGAACCGAGCGCACCGGCCGACAGGATCACCTCGCGCGCCGCCGTCGCCTGCGCCGGCTGTCCATCCTTGAGGAAACGGATGCCAGTGGCCTTCCTGCCTTCCAGCATCAGGCCCTGCGCCTGCGCGCCTGTCAGCACGGTCAGGTTCTGCCGATCAGCGGCCGGGCGCAGGAAGCCGCGCGCGGTGGACCAGCGCCAGCCGCGCCGCTGGTTGACCTGGAAATAGCCCACGCCCTCGTTGTTGCCCCGGTTGAAATCGTCGGTGCGCGGGATGCCCGCGGCCTCGGCGGCATCGGCGAAGCGGTCGAGGATTTCCCAGCTCAGGCGCTGTTTTTCCACCCGCCATTCGCCGCCCGCGCCGTGGATGTCCGACGCGCCCTGGTAGTGATCCTCTGACTTGAGGAAATAGGGCAGCACGTCATCCCAGCCCCATCCGGGGTTGCCCATCTGCCGCCACTGGTCGTAGTCGCGGGCCTGCCCGCGCAGGTAGAGCATGCCGTTGATCGCCGAGCAGCCGCCGAGGATGCGGCCCCTGGGGTAGAGGATGGACCGCCCGCCGAGCCCGGGCTCTTCCTCGGTCTTGAACATCCAGTCAGTGCGTGGATTGCCGATGCAATAGAGATAGCCCACGGGGATCTTGACCCAGATGTAATTGTCGCGACCGCCCGCTTCGAGAAGCAGGACATTGACGCGCGGATCCTCGGACAGCCGGTTGGCCAGCACGCAGCCCGCCGAGCCTGCGCCGACGATGATGTAGTCGAACTGTCCGTAATCCTTCATGGCCTCTCCCTTCCCCGCGATCAGTGAAGCGCAGAGTTCACGATATTTCCCGGACAGTAAATGGCCCGAAGCGCCGTGCCGGGACGGCACCGAAATCCGCCGCGGATTTCGGACTGTTTTTGCGCGTCGGAAAACTGCGCCGTCAGAGCACGGAGGGCAGCCAGAGCACCAGCACCGGGAACATGATCAGCACGGCGACGCGGATGATCTCGGCCCCGAAGAAGGGCATGACGCCCTTGAAGGTGTCGATCATCGGGGTGTCCTTGGCCAGCGCCGAGATCACGAAGACATTCATGCCCACGGGTGGCGTGATGAGCCCAAGCTCCACCACGATAAGCGCCAGGATCCCGAACCAGATCTTAAGGTCCTCGGTGCTCATCCCGTAGCCGGTGTCGGGCCCGAAGGCGTATAGCCCGCCATTGAGCTCCACCAGCACCGGCCAGAAGAAGGGGATGACCAGCAGGATCATCGACAGCGAATCCATCAGGCAGCCCAGAAGGATGAGCGCGACCAGGAGCAGGATGAGAACGGCCATCGGCTCCAGCCCCGAGCCCGCGATCCATTCGGCGGTGGCCTGGGGCATGCGGATGCGCGACATGAAGATCTTCATCAGCTCGGCGCCAAGCAGGATCAGGTAGATCATGCCGGTGGTCTGTGCGGTTTCCTTGAGGCTGTCGAGCGTATCGCGCCAGCTGAGGTTCCCGGTCAAGACGCCGTAAAGGGCAACCAGGAACACCCCCATGGCCGCGCCGGGGGTGGGGTTATAGAAACCGCCGTAGATGCCGCCCAGGACAAGCGCGAAGATCACCACCACCGGCAGTACCCCGAGCGTGGCCGAGATGAACTCGGCCCGGTCAGCAGCCCCGCCCTTGGGTCCGGCCTCGGGCCAGATGGTGACGTAGATCAGGATGGTGACGAGGAAGAACATCACCGCCAGGATGCCGGGGATCATCGCGGCCATGAACATGGTCACGATATTGGCCTCGACGATGATCGAGTAGATGATCAGCACCACCGAGGGCGGAATGAGAATGCCCAGGACGCCCCCCGCCGCAAGCGAGCCCGTTGCAAGCGAGCCCGAGTAGTTGAAGCGCTTGAGTTCGGGCAGGGCTATGCGGCCCATGGTCGAGGCCGTGGCCAGGGACGAGCCCGACACCGCCCCGAAGCCCGCGCAGCCCGCGATGGCGGCCATGGCGGTGCCGCCGGGGGCCCATCCGAGCCAGGCATTCGCGCCCCTGAACAGCGCCTTGGACAGGCCCGTGCGGCTGGCGATCGCGCCCATCAGCACGAACATCGGCACCACCGACAGCCCGTAATTGGAAAACTGCCCATAGGCGAGGGTCTTGAGCTGGTTCAGCACCGTGAAGGGGCCGTTCATGATCAGCGTGCCGACGCCGCCCACCAGGATCATGGAATAGGCAATGGGCATGCGCAGCGCGATCAGCACGACCAGCACGACGAGGCTGATCAGTCCGAGGGTGATGGGATCAAGCATGGGGGATCAGGTTCCGCCCCGGGCGGTCTTGCCGAGGTTTTCAACGAGGGTGATGAACGAGGCGACCGCCAGAAGTGCCAGCGACAGAAGGCATGGCAGGTAGGCCCACCAGATTGGCACTTGCAGGATGGCGGTGGCATAATTGTACTCGCGCTGGCTGAGCATGCCGCCATACATCGAGTAGAGCAGAAGCAGGCCGAACAGCAGCGCCACGATCGAGGCCACGAGCGCGAAGATCGCGATCCACAGCGCCGAGGCTCGGGCGGTAAAGATGTCGGCGGTCACGTTGGCGCCGGTCAGTTGGCAATAGGGCAGGAAAGCAAAGGCGGCGATGGCGATGCCCATCTCGGTCAGCTCGAAATCGCCCGCGAAGGCGATGTCGGCACCGGGAAAGATCGTGCCCCAGACCCGGAGCGCCGATAGCACCGTCCAGACATTCATCCCGACAACGGCCAGCACCATGACACCGCCCAGGATGGCCCAGGCGGTGATCACGGTTTCCGCCGCACCGGTCCAGCCGGTGCGACGGGTATGGATGGCAGGCGCCTCCATTACATATCGGACGCGTTGGCGGCGATCAGCTCGCGCGCACGCTCGACAAGGGCTGCCCCGTCGATACCGATGCCGGCCACTTCCTCGATCCAGCGGTCGACCACCGGCTCAAGCGCGGCCTGGAAGGCGGCGGTTTCGTCTTCGGTCAGGGTCACGTGGGTGTTGCCCGCGTTGACGGCCATGTTGATCCCGAAATCATCCGACGCGCGCCAGATTTCGCCCACCTGGCCCCACCATTCGCGGTTCGAGGCCTCGCGGAACGCGGCCTGGATATCCTCGGGCAGGCTGTTCCAGCGGTCGGCATTCATCGACACTTGGAAGGTCGTGGTGCCAAAACGGGCCATGTCTGCGCCTTCGATCTGGTATTCGGTCTGTTCCTGGATCCGCAGCGGCGGGATGATTTCCCACGGGATGAAGGCCCCGTCGACGACGCCGGTTTGCAGCGCCTGCGGCAGCTCGGGCACCGGCATGGCGACCGGGGTCGCGCCGAGCGCTTCGATGATCCAGGCCCCGGTGCGGGTCGGAATGCGCATACGCAGGCCGTCGAGATCGCCGGGCGAGCGCACTTCGCGGTCAACCATGTGGATGCCCTGTCCGGCGTGGACGTGCAGGAACATCACTTCCAGCCCGGTATATTCCTGGCGCAGCGTGTCCTCGAACATGTCATACATGGCCAGGTTGGTGGCAACCGGATCGTTCACGTAGACGAAGGGCAGTTCGAAGACCTCGGTGCGCGGGAACAGGCCCGGGGTGTAGCCGTTCACGGTCCAGACCAGGTCGACCACGCCGTCACGGGCCTGGCTGACCAGTTCCGGCGGGCGGCCGCCGAGGGTCATGGCCGGGAAGATCTCGATATCGACGCGGCCGCCGGACAGTTCCTCGACGCGCGCGGCCCAGGGCTCCAGCATCTGGGTCTGGGCGGGGGCCTGTGCGCCGAGCAGGTGGTGCAGGCGGAACGTGTGTTCCTGGGCGCTGGCGCTGCTGGCCAGGCCCATCACGGCGGCAAATGCGCCGATGGCGAGTGTGGTTTTCATGTCTTTCTCCTCCCTTTGGGTTGCTGTGGTTGCCCGGGCGCTGCCGGGCCAGCGTGTCCACGGTCCAGTCAACCGCGAATTCTTTGCATTGTCATCAATTTCCGCGCCCGCCCCATGTCAGACCTGAGCCTCTGGCAGGTGCAGGACCAGGCCGTCGAGGGACTCCGAGACGGTGATCTGGCAGGACAGGCGGCTGGTGGGTTTGACCTCGCAGGCGGCGAATTCGAGCATGTCGGCCTCGGTCTCGCCGGCGGGCCCCACCCTGTCGGCCCAGTCATCGGCCACGTAGGCATGGCAGGTCGCGCAGGCCATGGCCCCGCCGCACTCGGCCGCACTCGGCCGTGATCGCGTCGATGCCATGGGCCATCGCGGTCTGCATGACGCTGTCGCCGGGCTTCGCCTCGACCGTCTGCGCCGTGCCATCGGCGGAGATGAAGGTGATGCGGGGCATGGGGCGGGTCCTTTCGGGGGTCAGGTCAACAGTAGGGGTGGCAGGGATGCGGGGGCCAATCGGATTGCGGCCCCCCCGCGATAGGTTTTTGCTATAGGGCAGGTTGGAGTTCTAGTTCAACCGCACCGGAAGATTGAGCGGTCCCCGGAAGCCAAAGCCCTTCCAGACAACGGTTTCGGGCTGCACCAGTTCCATGTTGGGAAAGCGTTCAAAGATCATAGGCAGCATGATCTTGCCCAGCATCATCCGTGCCAGGTGGGTGCCCATGCAATGATGCGGACCCGAGCCGAAGCTCTGGTGTGGATTGCGGCCCCGGAAGGCGTTGAAGAGATGGCCGTCCTCGAAGAGCTCCTCATCGTGGTTCGACGAGGCCTGGCAGGTCATGACCACGGTGCCCTTGGGGATGTCGAGCCCGCGGATCTGTGTATCGCGGGTGGCGCGGCGGGAACTGACCTGGATCGGCGCGACCCACCTGACGGCTTCCTCGAACGCTGCGCCCCAATTGCCGCTGCGCTTGATCTCGTCCAGCTGGTCAGGGTTCGTCAGCATGCCATAGAGCACCGTCAGCAGCGCATCGCGCGGCTCGTTGATGCCGCCCCCGATGGCGATCTTGATATTGGCGACGATCTGGCTCCACGCGATCGGATCCTCGGCATTGACCATGACCGAGAGCGCCGTCTGGTCGGGCGCGGCGCGGTATTTGCGGGCGTTTTCCTCCATCAGCGCATCCATCGCCGCATGGGCGCGGTCGACGCGTTCGAAAGGTTCGTCGAACCAGCCGAAATTACCCGCCCCGTCAATGAGCGCCTGGGACCAGAACTGCATGTCCTCGTCGCTGGCTTCGGGCAGGCCGAGGATCACCGCGAGGATACGCGCGGCAAGCGGGCCCGACAGCGTGGGGAAAAGGTTGATCACCTCGTCCCGCGGCAAACGGTCGAGATAGGCGCCTGCCAGCCGTTCATATTCGGGACCCCAGAGCGTCTTGAGGTTCTTGGGCGAAAAGGTGGGCATCATCGCGTTGCGTTCGCGCAGGTGCTCTTCGCCGTCCTTGCGCATCAGCGTATGGGCGTGAAAAGCCCGCTTCATAGGGGTGTTGGGATCGTCCGAGGACCAGGTTGCGGGGTCATCCTTGACCGCGCGCGTATCGGCAGCCTTGGTTAGCATCACGCGGTTCACCGCCTTGACCTCGATCACCGGGCTTTCGGCGCGCATCCGGCGGTAGAACGGGTAGGGGTTGTCGATCAACTCGGTGATCGTCACCGCATCATTCACGGGGGGCAGCGGCATGACGTGATCCTCCCTTCAACGTCCGTCCTCGATCGACTTAGCTTGCGCGATGAAATCGAACAACTTAATGGAATTGATAGAGTGGATCGAAATTTTTGATGGAAGTGGCCGATGAAAGCCCTCGGTATCGACTTTGCAGACCTGCGCACGCTGCGGCTGGTGCATGATCTGCGCTCGTTTTCCGAGGCCGCGCAGGAACTGGGGGTGAACCAGTCCGCCGTCAGTTACACGATCGAGAAGCTGCGCCGGGCCTTCGATGACCGGCTGTTCTACCGCCAGGGCACCGAGGTCGTGGCGACCGAACGCTGCACGGCGATTGCCGAGGCCGCAACCGGGATGCTGGCCGACCTGGAGCGGCTGGTTCTGCCCGCGGCCTTCGACCCGTCGCAGGCCGAACACCGCTTTACCATCGCCTGCAACTTCTATGAACGGCAGCTGATCCTGCCACCGGTGATGAAGCGCCTGCGCGAGGTGGCGCCGAACATGCGGGTGGACACGATCAATTCCATCTCGCAGGGGCATCTGCAACTCAAGCGCGCAGAGGCGGAGCTGCTGATCGGTCCGCTGCGCCCCGAGGAGAGCGGCTTTTACTGTCGCAACCTGATCCGCGAACGCTATGTCTGCGTGATGGACCCGTCCAACCCTCTGGCAGAGGGCGCGCTGTCCCTGGAGGCCTACCTTTCGGCCAGTCACGCGGTGGTGCTTTATGGCGGCGGCTGGCGGTCGGGCTACCTGCGCGAACTGGATGCGCAGGGGCTGGATATCCGGCAGGTTCTGTCGGTGCCGAGCCCGGCAGGGCTGGGGCGGCTCATATCCGGGACGGACCTTGTCACCACCGTGCCCTCCCGCATCGCCGAGACCTTCGGGCCGGGCCTTCATGTGACGGACTGCCCGATCCCGGCCCCCTTCGACATCGACCTGGTCTGGACAGAGCGCACGCATCGTTCGCCGCTGCATTCCTGGCTGCGCGACCTGATCGCGCGCGAGATGCGGGCGGTCTACGGCGGCTAGATCAGGTCAGCGCGTGGGCGAGGTCGGCCAGGTAGCGGTCGAACCAGCCCCAGTTGCGGGCCGAGGCATCGCGCCAGACAAGGTAGCGGCGGCGCTGAAAGACAGGCGCGTCAGGCACCGCATGCAGGCGTCCCTTGGAAAGGGGCCCTGCGGCCAGGGCGCGCGGCAGGTAGGCCTGCCCGCCCCGGTCCATGAGATATCCGATGGCCCAGGTCGAGGAGGAAAACTCCACCCGCGCGGTGTTGGCGTCGAAATAGGTCTCGCCGTGGCCCTGGCGGTATTCCTCGCCATGGTCCACGAAGACGTAATCGGCGTTGCCCTTGTGGGCCATGCCGGGCCGGGTGCCGTAAAGTGCTATTTCCTCGGGCGGCAGTTCCCGCGCCGAAAGCCCGCCGCGCAGGCGGAAGCGATGGGTCAGCACCATGTCGAGCAACCCCTCCGACAGGCCGCGTTCCAGTTCACCATCGCTGCCGCCATGGATGGTCAGCGCCAGTTCCGGGCGGTCGCGGGTCAGCAGCGTCACCGCGCGCCGCCCCGCGTCATCCCACAGGTCGGCGTGGCAGCCGAGCGTGCACAGCGCGGCAAGCCCCTCGGGCAGGGCGGTTTCGCGCCGCGCTTGCCGCCAGAGCCCGGTCATGATCTGGGCATAGCGCATCAGCTTGGCCCCGGCGGGTGTCAGGCTGACCCCGGATTTGTCCCGGTTGAGCAGTTGGGACCCAAGCGCCTCTTCCAGTGATTTCAGCCGTGCGGTCACCGTGGACTGGGTCACGTTCAGTTGTTCCGAGGCGCGCACGAGGCTTCCGGTTTCGACGATCGACAGGAAGGTTTGGAGGTTGACGATGTTCATGCATGTGCTCAATTCGAATTTTCGGCATTTAACACACAAAAGATTTCGTTTTTCAAATATCACGCGCTTTGCGACTGTGACCCGGCGAATGAACAGGACAACCGGGGATCAGCCATGCAGGACAGGGCCTTTGCAGAGCGTGGGCAGTTCATCGCCGCCATGCGCGGCGTGGCCGCCAGTGTGGCCGTCGTCACCACCGACGGACCGGCGGGGCGACACGGGGCGACGGTGACGGCGTTTTCCTCGGTCTCGGCCGATCCGCCCACGGTTCTTGTCTGCCTCCATGCCGAGAGCCGCATCGCGCGACAGGTCAGCGAAAACGCGCGCTTTTGCGTGAACATCCTGCCTGCGGCACTGCCCGAGGTGGCAGACCGCTTCGCGGGCCGGGACGACCACCGGATCGAGGACCGCTTTTCCGGCATCGACTGCTACGCCCCTCCCGGCCAGCCGCCGATGATCGACGGGGCCACGGCCTTTTGCTGCGATCTGGACACCAGCCTGCGTTCGGGCAGCCACCTGGTTCTGCTGGGGCATGTGCGCGAGGTGCTGGACGCGGGCACCGAGCCTCTGGCCTACTGCGACGGGGCCTATCGCAGGGTCCTGCCACGGGAGCTACAGGATATGGGGAGCCGGATGAATGGCTGAGATCGTCACCTATGACATGCTGATCGGGGGGGCCTGGGTGCAGGCCACGGGCGGCGCGCGCTTCACCAGTTTCGACCCGGCCACGGGCGAGGACTGGTGCGATGTGCCCGAAGCGACGCCCGAGGACGTGGATCGCGCGGTCAGGGCGGCCCATGCGGCGCTGGAAGGCCCCTGGGGCCAGATGACCCCGACCGACCGGGGCAAGTGCCTGGCGCGGCTGGCGGATTTGCTGGCGGCCAATTCCGAAAAGATCGGCCGGATCGAGACCCGCGACACCGGCAAGATGTTCAAGGAAACCCGCTGGCAGGCGAACTACATCGCCGAATTCCTGCGCTTCTATGCAGGGGCCGCCGACAAGCTGCATGGCGAAACCCTGCCCATCGACAAGCCCGACATGTTCGTCTTCACCAACCGCGAACCGCTTGGTGTCATTGCCGCCGTGATCCCGTGGAATTCGCAGATGTTCCTGAGCGCGGTCAAGATCGGTCCGGCGCTGGCCACGGGCAACACCATCGTTCTGAAAGCGTCCGAACATGCCTCTGCCCCCTTGCTGGAATTTGGCAGGCTAGTGGCCGAGGCGGGCATTCCCGACGGCGTGGTCAATATCGTGACCGGCGGCGCGGCCTGCGGCGAGGCGCTGACCAGGCACCCTTTGGTCGCGCGCATCGCCTTTACCGGCGGCCCGGCGGCGGCGCGCCACGTTGTGCGCAACTCGGCCGAGAATTTCGCGGAAGTCAGCCTGGAACTGGGCGGCAAATCCCCCTTCATCGTGTTCGACGACGCGGACATTGAAAGCGCCGTGAACGGATCTGTCGCGGGCATCTTCGCGGCCTCGGGGCAAAGCTGCGTGGCAGGCTCGCGGCTCTACCTGCACGAGGATATCGCGGACGAATTCCTCGCCCGCATGGTCAGGATCGCCCAAGGCATCGCCATTGGCGACCCGCAGGCCGATGAAACCGAGATGGGGCCGCTCTGCACCCAGGGCCAGCTTGACCACATCACGCGGCAGGTGGCTTTGGCGCAGGAAGAGGGCGGCACGGTTCTGGTGGGCGGCAAGCGGCCCGAGGGGCTGACGGGGCTCTACTTTGAGCCCACGATCATCGACTGCCCGCGCAATGACCTGACCATCGTGGACACCGAACTGTTCGGTCCCGTCCTCGCCGTGCAACGCTTCCGCACCGAGGAGGAGGCGCTGAGCCTGGCCAATGACACGAAACACGGCCTCGCCGCAGGCATCTTCACCCGCGACAACGCCCGCGCGCTGCGCATGTCCAAGCGCATCAAGGCGGGCATCGTCTGGGTCAACACCTATCGCGCGATTTCCCCGATCGCGGAATTCGGCGGCATGAAAAACTCTGGCTATGGGCGCGAAAGCGGCTTCCAGGCTCTGTGGGATTTCACCCGCCCCAAGACCGTCTGGATGAACATGTCCGACGATCCGATTGCCAGCCCCTTCCAACCCCGTTGAGGATCACCCCATGAAGTTTCACCTCGCGATCAACCTCGAACGCATGACGCCCGAAACCGATATCCGGGCCGTCCGTGACCACACGCTTGAGATGGTCAAGATGGCCGACGCGGCGGGCTTCGAGATTGCCTGGGCCGCCGAGCATCACGCGCTGGAAATGACGATCGCGCCCAACCCGTTCCAGATCCTGACCTGGTGGGGAGAGCATGCGAAGAACATCCGCCTGGGCGTGGGCGTGGTAAACGCGGCCTACTGGCACCCGATCAACCTGGCAGGCGAGGCGGCGTTCCTGGACCTCACCAGCGAGGGGCGGCTGGAATTCGGCATCGGATCGGGGGCCTATCAGCGCGAGTTCGACCGCATGTTCCCCGGCCTCGATCAGAAGGATGGCTGGCGCTACATGCAGGAGATGCTGCCCGTGGTGAAGGAGCTGTGGAAGGGCGACTATGCCCATGACGGCGAGTTCTGGCACTTCCCGACCTCGACCTCCTGCCCGAAACCCTTGCAGCAGGAGGTGCCGATCTGGGTTGCCGCGCGCGCGCCCATCACCTTCGACTACGCGGTCGAGCATGGCTGCAACATCATGAGCTGGCCGCTCACCATGCCGATGAGCGAGGCGGAAAGCTATCGCGGGCGGCTTGACGATGCGATTGCCAAGAACGGCGGAAAATTCAACGGCACATGGGCCATGATGCGCCACACCGCCGTTTACGAGACCGAGGAAGACCGCCAGCGGGCGCTGGCGGCGATCCGGGTGCAGCTGGCCATGTTCGGCAACCTCATGACCAAGACGGGCGAGGTGCATAACGGCTTCCCCGATACGGTCAACGCCGAGGAGCTGGCGGGCAATTTCCGCGTCGATCCGGTGATGCTGGAAGAAAACCTGATGTTCGGCACGCCCGAGACGGTGATCGAGAAGCTCAAGCTTTACGAGGCTCTCGGTGTCGATGCCTTCATCTATTACGCCTCGATGGGCATGGACATGGACCAGCAGAAGGAGAGCCTGAAGCTCTTCATCGAAAAGGTCATGCCCGCCTACGCCTGACCCTTCACACACGCGAACAGGACAACACAGAAATGGCCGTAGAAATCCGCCGCATCCTTACGATGACGCAAGTGACCCACGTGGAGGGGGGGCGCGAGGTGCCCGAGCCCACGCGCATGTTCGCCGCCATGGCGGTGATCCGAAACCCGTGGTTCGGGCGCGGCTTCGTCGAGGACATGAAGCCCGAAATCCGCGAACACTGCCCGCCGCTTGGCAAGCTTCTGACCGAAGAATTGCTGCGCCTGTCTGGCGGGACCATCGAAGGGGTCGGCAAGGCCTCGGTCGTGGGCATGGGCGGCGAAGTGGAACACGCGCAGGCGCTGACCCATTCGCTGTGGTTCGGCAACCAGTTGCGCGAAGCCATCGACGCCAAGACCTACCTCGTCTTTTCCAACACGCGGGGCGCGGCGGGCTGCACGATCACCATCCCGATGATGGACAAGGATGATGGCGGGCGGCGCTCGCACTACCAGACGTTGCAAACCACGATCCCCGACGCGCCCGCCGAGGACGAGATCATCGTGGCGCTTGGCGGCAGCCTTGGCGGACATCCCCATCACCGGATCGGCAACCGCTACGAGGATCTCGCGGAAATGGGCCGCTCCGTCGACAACCCGGCGGGGGTGTAACCGATGGCGATTGCCCCCGATGGCACCGCCTATGACATGACGGGCCCCGAAGGCGCGCCGGTGGTGGTTCTGATCCACGGGCTTGGGCTGACGCGGGCGACGTGGAAGGACCACGTTCCCGCCTTCGCTGGCCGCTTCCGGGTGCTGACCTATGACCTCTGCGGTCACGGGCAAAGCGCCCTTCCGGGCGAAACGCCGAGCCTGACGGTGTTGTCGGAGCAGATCGTCCGTCTGCTGGATCATCTGGGCATCGAGAAGGCGGCGCTCGTGGGCTTTTCGCTTGGCGGCATGATCAACCGGCGCTTCGCCATGGATCATCCCGAACGGGCCACTGCGCTGGTTATCCAGAATTCACCGCATGAGCGCGGGCCAGAGGCGCAGGCGCTGGTCGAGCAGCGCGCGCGCGATACCGGGGCTGGCGGGCCTGCGGCAACCATCGAGGAAACGCTGAAACGCTGGTTTACGCCGGGCTTCCTGGCTGACCACCCCGACACGGTGGATTGGGTGCGCCGGACGGTGCTGGCAAACGATCCCGACAATTACACCGGGCATCGCTACGTGCTGGCGGCGGGCGTCACGGAACTGATCCGGCCCGAGCCGCCCATCACCCACCCCACGCTGGTCATGACCTGCGAAAACGATAGCGGCAGCACGCCAGCCATGAGCCACGCCATCGCCACCGAAATAGACGGCTCCGAGACCATCATCGTGCCGGGCCTGCAGCATCTGGGCCTTCTGGAACGGCCCGCGCTGTTTACCGGGCCGACGAAAGACTTCCTCATCCGCCACGCGGGCTGAGACCAGCAACAGGGAAACGCGACCATGACGAAGATGACGGGCGGGGTTGCCGCCGTGGAGGCACTGAAAGCGGAAGGGGTCGGGCAGGTATTCGGCTTGATCGGCTCGGCCACGATGGAGATGTTCGACGCGATTTACGATGCGCCCGAGCTTGGCTTCATCGGCGTCCATGACGAGCGCACGGGCACCCATATGGCCGACGGCTATGCCCGCGCCAGCGGCAGGACCGGGGTGGTGCTGGCGGGCCAGAACGGGCCCGGGGCCACGAACCTGGTGACGGGACTGGCGCAGGCCAAGGCCGCTTATACGCCCATCGTCTCGATTGCCGGGGCGCTGTCCTCTGGCCATGTGTATCGCGATGCCTTCCAGGAGGTTGATCAACAGGCGCTCTTCGCACCGATCACCAAGAAGACCTGGACCGTTACGGGCACCGACCGCGTGCCCGAGATGATGCGCGAGGCGTTCCGCGTCGCCAACGCCCCGCGCAAGGGCCCGGTGCAGCTGAACCTGCCGCGCGACGTTCTGTCGGGGGAGGCGGAGTTTGGTCCGATGCAGTCCCCCGAAGCCTATCGCCCTGTGACGCCGCCCGCCGGATCGGCCGAGGCCATCGCCCAGGCCGCCCGGATGCTGGCCGGGGCCGCGCGCCCGGTCATCGTTGCAGGGGGCGGGATAAAGAACACGGGCGCGGCGGATGTGGCCCTGGCGCTTGCCGACGCCCTGAATGCCCCCGTGGTCACTTCCCCGGGCCACGGAGACGCGGTCCCCTTTGGTCATCCGAAGAATGCCGGCCAGATGGGACCGCGGGGCAACCCCGTTGCCTCCCGCCTGGTGAAAGAAGCCGACGTGATCCTGGCGCTTGGCACCCGGCTCGGCTTCAACTCGACCTTTTACAGCTACGACAACATCAACCGCGATGCGGCGATCATCCAGGTCGAACAGGACCCGACGGCGCTTGGGCGCTATTTCCCCATTGCGCTTGGCATCTGGGCGGATGCCCCCACGGCGGCAGGGCAGTTGACCGACGCGCTGGCGGCGATGGACCGCCGCGCCGAGGCCGAAGCCTGGACCGCCGCCTTCCAGTCGGACCGCGAGGCATATCTTGCCAAGCGCGACGCGGATGCGGAGATGGACACGCTGCCCATCCAGCCCTCGGGCCTGTTCCGGACGCTGCGCGGGGTTCTGCCCCGGGACGCGGCGCTGACGATGGATGCGGGCACGCTGTGCCTGCAAGCCACGGACGCGATGAACTACTGGCAGCCCAAGAGCCTCTTCACACCGCTCGATTTCGGTCTCGTGGGCTTTTCCTTCGCGGCGGGGCTTGGTGTGAAGCTGGCCATGCCCGACCGGCCGGTGGTCAGCCTCATGGGCGATGGCGGCTTCGGCATGACGGTGTCGGAACTGTCCACCGCGGTCGATCACGGCATCAACACGGTGACGGTGGTCATGAACAACGGATGCTGGGGGGCCGAGAAAGCCTATCAGCGCGACTTCTTCGGGCAGCGCTATATCGGGGCCGATATTTCCAGCCCGCCCTTCGACAAGCTGGCAGAGCTTTACGGTGCACGGGGCTTTGCCGCGCGCAGCTTGGGCGAAGTCAGCGAAGCGGTGGAGGCGGCGCTGGCCTGCGGCAAGCCCGCGGTGGTCGATGTTCAGGTCGATCCTGCCGCGCTTTATTCCTTCCGCCGCGACAGTTTCAAGCACCGGGGAGGCTGAGACCATGACCGACAAGAAGACCTATCCCGCCACCGAGGCACAGCGCCAGACGGCGGACTGGAACCCGATGTGGGACATGCTGGAGGAGATGGACCCGGATTACCTGGAGGCCTTCCTGGCCTTCCGCTCGGTGCCGCAGACGCAAGGCCCCCTGCCGCAGAAGGTCAAGGAGTTCATCTTCATCGCCATCAACGCGGCAACCACGCATCTCTGGGCCCCCGGCGTGCGGCGGCATATCCAGAACGCGCTGCGCGAGGGGGCGACCAAGGAAGAGATCCTCGAGGTGATCCAACTGACGTCGATCATGGGCATTCACTCGATCGCGCTGGCCGCGCCGATCCTGGCCGAGGAGAGTGCCGCATGGGAGGCCAGCCAGACCGGCGAAGGCCGCTAAGCCAGCGCGCGGATCGCGTCCCAGACCGGCGCGGGCAGCATCAGCGGGGCTTCCGCCTCGCGACTGTGGCGGTCGCGCTCCCGTTCGCCCGGGACGCTGACGGGCGGACCACCCGGCACCGGGGTGCTGGCGCGGATTTCCGACAGGATGTCTTCGGCCGCCGATTGCAGGAGCGGCGCGGCGCGGTAGTTGCTGGTGTCGAGCGACAGAACCAGCCAGTTGATCTCGCCCTTGTCCACGGGGCCGAGCATGGCCTCGCCCACCAGTTCCGCGACAAGCGCCAGCCCGTAGCCCAGGGGGCCGCCCTTGGGCAGGATCGCACCGCCGTCGAACCAGTGCTCGGGGTCGGTCGTGGGCTGGCCGTGACGGTCGAGGATCATGCCCTCGGGCAGATGCACCCCGGCGGCGCGCGCGGCATAGATCCAGCCCCCCGCCACCTGCGAGGTGGCGATATCCAGCACCACCGGTCCCCGGTCTCCGCCGGGCATGCCGATGCACCACGGGTTCGTCGGCAAGAGCGCCTGCGTGCCGCCATGGGGGGCAACCATGCGCCAGCGCTTGCGGTCACCGCCGCCCAGGATGATCGTCAGGCAACCCACCCGCGCAGAGGCTTCGGCAAAGGCGCCAAGCCGCCCGGTATGGCCCGCGTTGACCAGGGTGGAAAGCGCAAGCCCTTGGGCCTGTGCGGCCTCGGTTGCGGTCTCGACCGCCAGTTTCATCGCGGTGATGCCGATGGCCCCGCGCCCATCAACGGCGATGCGGTTGGGGGCATCGGGCGTGGCCGTGGGGCGGGCGGTGGCGTCCAGCAGGCCGGTCTCGAATTCACGGGCGTATTGCAACACGCGCACCAACCCATGCGACTCCACCCCCGAGCGGTCCGCCTCGATCAGGTGATCGGCCACCTGCCGTGCCACGTCTTCGGGGCAGGCACGGGCGGTGAAGGCACGAATGGCCTGCGTGCGGGCCTCGTCCGCCGCGACGGGCACACGGGCCGCGCCCTTGAGCTTGTGGTCGGTCATCGGCATCTGTCCTGCGCGGTTTTCCAGGCAAAACGGTCTGCGCGCGGCGGCTGGCTGTCAAGCGCAAGTCGGCGCGGACATGGATGCAGTTTTTGCCATGCATCAGCGCGAATTGATGATCCATCCTGCGTGCAAGCCCCGTTGGTGGGGGACGGGCCAGCGCCTAGGATCGGCTCGCCGGGAAGAGGGGCCTGGCAAGAGGGAGGACAGCAATGGCCAAGTCTGGTCTGATCATCGCCATTGGCGGCGGCGGGGCGACGCACGGGATGGACCCGGACCTCGACAGGTTCTGCCTTGACCAGTTGCGCCCCTGGGCCTCGATCGGCTTCGTGGGCATGGCATCGCGCGATGACCCGGACAAGTTGGCGCGGTTCTACCGCCGTTTCGAAGGCGCGGCCTCGGTCGTATCGCATCTGCCGGAAACCGCCGATCGGGCCGAAACCGAGCGCTGGCTGACAGGCAAGGACATGGTCTATTTCGGCGGCGGCAACAGCCTGCGCCTTCTGGACTGGCTGCGCAGCCGGGCCGTGGCGCCGCTCTTTCTGGATGCCAACCGGGCAGGCACGGTCCTGGCGGGGGTCAGCGCAGGCGCCTTGTGCTGGTGCGAGTCCTTTCCGGGCGGCTCTGCCGCAGACGGTTTCGCGCCGACGCGGGGCTTGGGTGTCTTAAGGGCGAGCCTTTGTCCCCATGCGTCTGCCGACCCCGAGCGGACGTCAGCCTTCGGGCGCGCGGTGGCCGAGGGCGGACTGCCCTCGGGCTATGCGATTGACGATGGGGCTTGCGTGCTGTTTCGCGGTGGCCATTTCGCCGGGGCGTTTTCCGGTCGGGCCGGGGCTGGCGTGCGTTTCCTGACCGGCAAGGCCGGGCGGTTGGAGCAGACCGACCTTCTTGCGCGATCAGCCGCCTGACGCCTCGGCCAGCAGCCAGTCACAAGTCTTGCGCAGCTCTGTCGAGGGCTTTGCGCCCGCCCGCGTCAGCAGGTGAAAGGCGCGTTCTGGCAAGTGGTCGATATCGAAGGGCCGGATCAGGGCACCCGAAGCCACATCGTCGTCAATGAATGGAAAGATTCCCAGGGCGACGCCCATTCCGTCCCGGGCGGCCTGCACCACGGTATTGGAATCGACGATCACCGTTTCCTCGGAAAAGCGCAGCCCCGCAGCCCCCGCGCGCGCCAGCCAGGCCGCCCATTCCGACCGGTCGTGCTGGTGGATGATGGGAAAACGGACGAGGTCTTCGGGCCTTTCCATGGGGCCGTGCTCGGCCAGGAGCGCGGGGCTCAGAACCGGGCTGTAGGTGATCCCGAAGAGCCGCCGCGCCTCCAGCCCGGCCCAGTTTCCGCTGCCCCAGTCGACCGCGACCTGCGCGGGCATGTCCGCCTCGCTGGTGATGCGGGGGCCATGTTGCAGGACAAGCTCGATATCCGGGTGAAGCCGCCGAAAGCGCGACAGCCTGGGGATCAGCCAGCGGGTGCCGAAGATGGGCCCCACGGCCAGCGTGACCGTCTTGCGCGGGGTCAGCACATGGGCCTCGACCTCGGCGCGGATGTCGTCGAAGGCGCGGCTGACCACCTGCGCCAGCGACCGGCCCGTATCGGTCAACACCACCCGGCGCGTGTGGCGCACGAACAGAAGGCAGCCCCAGTCCTTTTCCAACTGCCGGATCTGGTTCGACACGGTGGTCGCACTGACGCAGAGCTCGTCCGCGGCGTCCTTGAAGGACAGCAGCCGCGCCGCCGCCTCGAAGGTGCGCAGCGCATTCAGTGGCAGGCGGCGATTGGGGACATGCATGGGGCAGGGTCTCGGTTCGGCCATGGATACAGCAAAGTTTATCCATGCCCGGCGCAATCGTCACTTGCGAAATGGATCCGCCTGCGAAACCCTTGCCGGACGGGGAGGCGCGAGAAATGACGGAACAGCCGGTTCGGCGCGGACGCAGGCGCGGCGGCGGCGGCGGGGGCAGCCCGGCCGCGGCACCGTTGCGCATGGCGGGCGGGCGGCTCGATCCGCTCGGTGCCGACGCTGTTGCGGCCATCGACGCGGCGGCGCGCGATATCCTGGCAACCGTGGGCATGGGCGACGCGCCCGCGGCGGTGGTGACGCTTGTCTGCGAGGCGGGCGGGGTGCTGGATGACGGGGGACGGCTTCTCTTTCCCGCGGCCCTTGTCAATGCTGCTTTGACGGGGCTGCGCCGCGACGTGGTGCTGGCCGCCCGCGCGCCGGGGCTGGACATGGTCTTGTCCGGAAGGGCGGTTCACCTGGGTTCCGGCGGGGCCGCGCCGATGGTGGTGGACCTGGAGACCGGGCTTTACCGGCCCTCGACCCTGGCCGATCTCTATGACGCCGCGCGGCTCGTCGACCGCCTGCCGCATGTGCAGTTCTTCAGCCGCTCGCTGGTGGCGCGCGATGTGGAAGACCCGCGCCAGATGGACCTCAACACCGCCTATGCCAGCCTTGCGGGCACCACCAAGCACGTGATGACCAGTGCCGCCAGCGTCGAGGCCGTGGCGGACATTGCAGAGCTTTGCGTCGGGATCGCGGGCGGTGCGGATGCCTTCCGCGCGCGGCCTTTCCTGTCGCTCAACATCAACCACGTGGTGCCGCCCCTGCGCTTCGCACCGGAGGCCGCCGAGGTGCTGATCGCCGCCGCACGGGCAGGGTTGCCAGTGCAGGTCAACACCTTCGGCCAGCTTGGGGCCTCCAGCCCCGTCACGATTGCCGGCTGCGTGGCGCAGACCGTGGCCGAGACGCTGGCGGGCATGATCGTGGCATGGCTGGCCAATCCCGAGGTGATGGCCGTTTTCGGACCGCGCCCGATGGTGACGGACCTGCGCACCGGGGCGATGGCGGGCGGGTCGGGCGAACAGGCGCTGCTGACCTCGGTCGCGGTGCGCATGGCGCAGCATTACGGCCTGCCCAATTCCACCATTGCGGGGGCCACGGACAGCAAGCTGCCCGATGCGCAGGCCGGGTTCGAGAAATGCCTGAACGTCACCATGGCCGCGCAGACCGGGGCCAATCTCGTCACCCAGGCCGCGGGCATGCTGGCGGGGCTCATGGCCGCGAGTTTCGAGGCCTACGTGATCGACAATGACATGCTCGGGGCGGTGCTGCGCTCGCTTGCGCCGGTCGAGGTCGGGGCCGCCACGCTGTCACCCGAGGGGATCGGCACGGTGGTTCGCGGCGAGGGGCACTTCCTGGGTCATGCCGACACGTTCGCCCGGATGCAGAGCGACTTTCTCTACCCGGACCTTGCCGACCGCCGCACGCCCGATGCCTGGGCCGCCGCAGGTGCCCCCGACATCCGCCAGCCGGCCCGCGACCGGGCGCGGGCGATCCTGGCCAGCCATTTCCCGGCGCATCTGCCGCCAGAGCTGGACGCCGCCCTGCGCGCCCGGTTCGACATCCACCTGCCTGAAACCCGTATGAGGCCCGCATGAAGATCGCCATTTTCGGAGTAGGGGCCATGGGCTCCGTCTATGCTGGGCTCCTGGCCGACGCGGGCAACGAGGTCTGGGCGGTCGATCCGTGGCAGGACCATCTCGAGGCCATCGCGGCGCGTGGGCTGAGGGTGGAAGGCGCCAGCGGTGACCGGATGGTGACCGGCATCCACGTTGCCCGTGATCCAGCCGAGCTGCCCGTGGTCGAGCTTGTGATCATTGCCACCAAGGCCAGCGCCGTGGGCGAGGCCGCGCGCGCGCTTGCGCCCTGCCTGGGCCCCGAAACCTTGATCCTGACGATCCAGAACGGCCTTGGCGCTGGCGAGCGGATCGGGCAGTTCATGGACACGCGAAACGTGATCCTGGGCGTGGCCGACGGGTTCGGGGCCTCGATGACCGGGCCGGGGCATGTGCATCACAACGCCATGAAGCTGATCCGCATTGGCGAAATGGGCGGTGGACTGACCCCCCGGCTGGAGGCGCTGGCCGCGCTCTGGCAGGCGGCGGGGTTCAATGTGAAGGCCTTTGCCGACATCAATCAGCTGATCTGGGAAAAGTTCCTGTGCAACGTCACCCTGTCGGCCCCCTGCACCGTCTTCGACTGCACCGTGGGAGAGCTGATGGCGAACGAGGCGGCCTGGGCCGTGGCGCTCGGCTGCACGCGCGAGGCCCACGCGATCGGCATGGCCAAAGGCATCGCGTTTTCCTTCGATGACCCGGTGGCCTATGTCACCGCTTTTGCCAGCGCCATGCCCAATGCGCGCCCCTCGATGCTGCTTGACCACATAGCCGGGCGACGCTCCGAGATCGATGCGATCAACGGGATCGTGCCGGAACTCGGGGAAGACCTCGGGATTGCCACCCCCTATAACCAGACGCTCAGCGCCATCGTGCGCGTCAAGGAGGCCCGCTTTCCATGAAACTCGCTCGTTGGACCCATGAGGGACGCGATGCCTATGGCGTGATCGAAGGCGGCAGGGCCTATGGCGTGAGCGCGGGATTTGCCGTCCGCCACCCCGACCTGGCCGACGCGCTGGACGATGTCGCGGCGCTCTGCACCGATGCGATGTCCGGCGCAGGCGTGGCGGTGGACGGCATCGACTGGCGCTTGCCGGTTGCGCCCACGGCACGGATCATCTGCGTCGGCATCAACTACCCCAAGCGCTACCCCCTGGACCCCGCGCAGGGCCGGCCGGAGAACATCATACTCTTCGCCAAGCTCGACGGCACGCTGGTGCCCCACGGCGCACACTTGCAGATGCCCGGTGGCGAGGCGGCGCAAAGTTTCGACTACGAGGGCGAAATCGGCGTTGTCATCGGGCGCGCGGCCGATCGCGTTTCCGTGGCGCAGGCGATGGACCACGTGGCAGGCTACACCGCCTTGAATGACGGCTCGGTCCGCGCCTGGCAGAAGCATTCGGTCCATGCCGGCAAGAACTTCGCGCGCTCGGGCGGCTGCGGACCCTGGATCGCCACCGCCGACGAGGTTCCCGACCCCGACGCGCTGCGCCTTGTGACGCGGCTGAATGGCGAGGTCGTGCAGGACACGCTGGCGCGTGCCATGTTCTACGGCATGGCGCAGGTGATTTCCTACATTTCCCACATGATGCCGCTGCGCCCCGGCGACCTTATCGCCACCGGATCGCCCGAGGGCACGGGCGGCAGCCGGACGCCCCCGCGCTTCCTGGTTCGGGGCGACGTGGTGGAGGTGGAGGTCGAAGGCGTCGCGACCGTCACCACGCCTGTCGGCTGACCAGGCCGCTGCGTCACGGTTGAAGGCACGGATAAGCGCGGCCAAGCTGCCCCGGATATCCAACGCCGGAGACCCGCCATGTCGCTCGACCCCGATACACTCGCCCAGCTTCTGGAGACCCTGCGCCGTTTCGTCGATGATCGGCTGATCCCGCGTGAGGCGGAGGTGGCCGAGAGCGACGAGATGCCCGCCGACGTGATCGCCGAGATGCGCGAGATGGGGCTGTTCGGCCTGTCGATCGCACCGGAATACGGGGGGCTGGGGCTAACGACCGAGGAAGAGATGCTGGCAATGCTGATCCTGGCGCGCGCGGCCCCGGCCTTCCGCTCGATCTTTGCCACCAATGTGGGCATCGGCAGCCAGGGGATCGCCATAGACGGCACCGAAGCGCAGAAGGCGCGCTACCTGCCCCGGCTGGCCTCTGGCGAGATCATCGGGTCTTTCGCGCTGACCGAGCCCGATGTCGGGTCGGATGCCGGCAGTCTCAGGACCACCGCCCGGCGCGACGGGGACGGCTACGTCCTGAACGGCACCAAGCGATACATCACCAATGCGCCCCATGCCGGGCTGTTCACCGTCATGGCGCGCACCGATCCCGACCAGCCCGGCGCGCGCGGTGTCTCGGCCTTCCTGGTCGAAGCGGGCACGCCGGGGCTGAGCCTTGGCGCGCCGGAACGCAAGATGGGCCAGCAGGGCGCGCATGTCTGCGACGTGATCTTCCGCGATCTGCGCGTGCCGGCCGAGGCGCTGATCGGCGGCATCGAGGGGCAGGGCTTCAAGACCGCGATGAAGGTGCTCGACAAGGGGCGGCTCAACATCGCCTCGGCCTGCACGGGACTGGCCGAGCGGATGATCGACGACATGCTGGCCTACGGGCTGGAAAGACAGCAGTTCGGCCAGCCGATTGCCGGGTTCCAGCTGGTGCAGGCGATGTTTGCCGACAGCCAGGCAGAGGCCATGGCCGCCCGCGCCCTGGTGCTGGAGGCCGCCCGTGCGCGCGACCGGGGCGAGGATGTTGCCATGGCGGCAAGCTGCGCCAAGATGTTTGCCTCGGAAATGGTGGGGCGGGTTGCCGATCGCAACGTGCAGGTGCATGGCGGCGCGGGCTATATCCGCGATTATCGCGCCGAACAGCTGTTCCGCGATGCCCGGCTCTTCCGCATCTACGAGGGCACAACGCAGATCCAGCAGACCATCATCGCCCGCCAGATGATCGCGGGGGCTTCTGCGGGGAAGCGCAAATAGGGTGGTACGGGCGGTGGGACTCGAACCCACACGGCACAAGGCCTTCGGATTTTAAGTCCGATATGTCTACCATTCCATCACGCCCGCCCAAGCGCCCGGATCACGTCCGGACGCCTGCAAACCGTTCCTGCCAGCCTTCGCGGTCCTCGTCGCTGATCTTGGCGAAGAGCACGTCGGGAACGCTAAAGCCATGGCCCGGCTCCAGTGCTGCCAGCGCGTCGCCGACCGAGGCAGGCCAGTCGGCCCCGCCTGCATTCATCGCCGCCAGCATCGTCGCCGAGGCATCGGGGATGAAGGGCTCGCTCAGCACCGCGTAAAGTCGGATCAGGTTCAGCGACAGCCGCACGATGGCGGCCGCCCGCGCCGGGTCTTCCTTGAAGGCGGCCCAGGGGGCGGCGGCTTGCAGGTATTCGTTGCCAGCGACCCAGATCGCGCGCAGCTCGCCCGCGGCCTTGCGCACCTCCATCGCTTCCATATGCGCCTGGTAGGCAGCGAGCTTTTCCTCCAGCTCGGCCACGAGCGCCAGCTCCGCCTCGCCGTAATCGCCGCCCTCGGGCACCACTTCGCCGAACTTGGAGCGGCAGAACTTGGTCACGCGGCTGACGAAGTTGCCCAGAACATCGGCAAGGTCCTTGTTCACCGAGGTCTGGAAATTCTCCCAGGTGAACTCGCTGTCCGAGCTTTCGGGCGCGTGGGACAGAAGCCACCAGCGCCAGTAATCGGCGGGCAGGATTTCCAGCGCCTGGTCCATGAAAACGCCGCGTCCGCGGCTGGTCGAGAACTGGCCACCGTCATAGTTGAGGTAGTTGAAGGACTTGATGTAGTCGACCATCTTCCACGGCTCACCCGAGCCGATCATCGTGGCCGGGAAGCTGAGCGTGTGGAAGGGGACGTTGTCCTTGCCCATGAACTGGACATAGCGCACGTCATCGGCGCCCTTGTCGGTGCGCCACCAGCGTTCCCACTCGGCTTCCGTCTTGCCGTTGGCTTCGGCCCATTCGGCGGCGCAGGCGATGTATTCGATCGGCGCGTCGAACCAGACATAGAAGACCTTGCCCTCCATGCCGGGCCAGTCCTGATCGCCCTTCCTGACCGGGATGCCCCAGTCGAGGTCGCGGGTGATGCCCCGGTCCTGCAAGCCGTCGCCGTCGTTGAGCCACTTCTTGGCGATCGAGGTGGTCAGCACCGGCCAGTCGGTCTTGGAATCGATCCAGGCCGCGAGCTGGTCCTTCAGCGCCGACTGGCGCAGGAACAGGTGCTTGGTTTCGCGCATCTCCAGGTCGGTGGAGCCGGAAATGGTGGAATGCGGGTTGATGAGATCGACCGGGTCGAGCTGCTTGGTGCAGTTGTCGCACTGGTCGCCGCGCGCCGAGTCGTAGCCGCAATTGGGGCAGGTGCCCTCGATGTAGCGGTCGGGCAGGAAGCGCCCGTCGGCGTTGGAATACATCTGGTTCTCGGTGACTTCCCGGATCAGCCCTGCCTCGGCCAGCCGCCCCGCGAGATGCTGGGTCAGCCGGTGGTTCTGGGGGCTGGAGGAGCGGCCAAAATGATCGAAGGACAGGCGGAAGCCCTTGGCGATCTCGGCCTGGATGGCGTGCATCTCGGCGCAGTAATCGGCCACCGGTTTGCCCGCCTTGGCCGCGGCCAGTTCCGCGGGCGTGCCATGTTCGTCGGTGGCGCAGAGAAACATGACCTCGTGACCGCGCTGGCGCATGTAGCGGGCATAGAGGTCGGCGGGCAGCTGGCTGCCCACGAGGTTGCCCAGGTGCTTGATCCCGTTGATGTAGGGAATGGCCGAGGTGATGAGGATGCGTGCCATCGGGTGCGCCTTCTTACGTCCTTGCGAAGACCCCTTTAGCGCAGGTGAAAGTGAAGGGCCAGAACCGATAGGTGCGATCAGGGTCTGTCATTGCGGCGGAAGATGCGCCCGACGAGGAACGTGGTGCGCGGCACCCAGACATAGGGTGCGCGGGGGCCTGCGCTCTTGCGGCGGCGCATGCGGACGAGGCCGAAGACGACCAGCATCAGATGGGCGGCGGCGATGAAGGTGAAGAGCGCGCCGGGCCCGTAGAGCGTGATAAGGTTCGAGGTCAGAAGCGGGGCCACGATCGCGCCAAGGGCGTAGAAGAACATGAGCGCGGCGGAGAGCTCGACCCGTTCGTGGTCCTCGGCCCAGTCATGGGCATGGGCGGCCGAGATCGAGTAGATCGGGAAGGTCATGAGCCCGAAGAGGAAGGCCGCGGCCATGACCGGCCCGGTGCCCAGGTCCGATACGGCAATGGTGAAGGCGCAGGCGGGCAGGGCCGCGACCGACATGGCGATCAGCACCCACCTGCGGTCGAACCGGTCGGCCAGCCAGCCCACGGGCAGCTGCGCCACAGCGCCCCCCAGGACGAAGGCCGAAAGGAAGATGGCGATCTGGTCGGGGCGCAGGCCCACCTCGGTGCCGTAAAGCGGCCCCACCATGCGAAAGGAGGCCGATGAAACGGCGGCCACCATCACGCCTGCCACCGCGAGCGGCGACTTGACCCAGGCCATGCGCGGCACAAGGCGCGGGGCCTCGGGCGTTTCCGGCTGTTCGGCGCGCGAGAGCGTGAGCGGCAACAGCGTCGCGCAGCACAGCAGCGCCAGCAGGTTGTAGCTGACGTAATGGGCAGGTTCGAGAAAGCCGATAAGCGTCTGCGCGCAGAGCGAGCCCACCATGTCGACCATCCGGTAGCTGCCCATGGCGCGTCCGCGTGTCTCGTTGGTGACCTTCGATTGCAGCCAGGCCTCGACCACCGTGTAGCAGCCCGCGACCGAGAGCCCCGAGGCCACCCGCATCAGCGCCCAGGCATGGGGATCGAGGATCAGCATATGGGCCAGAAGACCGATCGCGCCCGAGGCGGTGAAGGCGGCGAAGGCGCGGGAATGGCCGACCGAGCCCATCAGGCGCGGCGCCCACCAGCAGCCGATGAAGAAGCCCAGGAAATGGGCCGAGCCCAGAAGGCCGATCTGGCTGTTTGAAAAGCCAAGCTCTGCGCCGGAGAGCACGTCGAGCGGCCCCACGCCGCCGGTCGAGATCTGCAGAAGGAAGATCGACAGGAACAGGGCGGCGAAGGAGATGAAGAGGCGCATGGGGCAGAATATCTGACTTTTTTGTCAGACTGGAGGCCGGGCCGGAGGGCTGCTTTGCCCGGGGCGACCTTTGCGGCGTCGTTTTTTCGGGGTTTCGCCGCACGCTGCGCGCGCGTCGACCCGTGGCGCGACCCTGCGGGTCGCGGAGCATTTTCCGCCGCGGAAAATGCCTGGGGGCGCTGCCCCCGTCGCCTTGCGGCGACGCCCCCGGGATATTTTGGGAACAATGAAGACGGCGATCAGGCGGCCGGGGCCCTTTCCGGCGCATGCTGGACAAGGCCGCGCTCGTCGATCTGCCAGGTTTTCGGCGGCGCCTGGCGGGCGCGCAGGCGGGTCAGGCTCCAGCGGCTGCGGCCCGGGGCGTGGGCGGGGCTCAGCTGCCAGCGGCTTTCCACCCCTGCGGCCCCCCCCTGCCCGGGGGTCAGAAGCAGGCAGAGCGGCGCGCGGCCCGCCTCGGCGCCGGCCTCGGCCGCCAGGTGCAGGCGGCGCACCGGCGTCAGGCCCGGGGGCTCGGGCAGGTCGCCCACCACCAGGGGCACCACGCCGGGGCGCAGGGCCTCTTCCAGCACCCAGAGCAGGTCCTCGGGGCGCGGGGCCTCGACCGTCAGCAGTCGCGCCGGCTCGATCAGCTGCGCGACCCCGTCCATGTGCAGCCGGTCGGGGTGCCAGCCGGGCCGGACCCAGAGCACCGGCCCCTCGCAACCTTGCGCTGCCAGCAGCGCCAGCCGCCTGCGGGCGCCGCCGCAGAACTCGTGCGTGCGGGCGCGGGCGAGGTCGAAGCGGCCCAGGAGGCGCAGGGGATGGGGGCCGGGCCGGGCGGGGGCAGAGCGGGTGAGGCGTGCGTTGGACATGGTCCCAGTCTATATGTTCGCTTTTTGTTCTTCAATCCATCCCTTGCGCCCCGCGCCCCACCCCCTAGGGTCGGGGCAAAGATGTGACGGACAGGATGACAGATCATGCGACAGGTTCCCCTCGGCTCCACCGGGCAGACGGTTTCCGAGCTTTGCCTCGGCACGATGACATGGGGCGTCCAGACCCCGGCTGATGATGCCTTCAGGCAGCTGGACATGGGGCTGGAGGCAGGGATCGACATCGTCGACACCGCCGAGATGTACCCGGTCAACCCGGTGCGCAAGGAAACCGTGGGCCGGACCGAGGAAATCCTGGGCGACTGGAACGCGGCCAACCCGGCGCGGCGCGGCGATTACTGGCTGGCCACCAAGATCTCGGGCGAGGGCAGCGTGGCGCGCGACGGCGTGCCGATCACCGGCCAGGAACTGCGTCGGGCGCTGGAGGGGTCGCTTGCGCGGCTCAGGACCGACTATGTCGACATCTACCAGCTGCACTGGCCCAATCGCGGCTCATTCCAGTTCCGCAAGAACTGGAGCTACGACCCGCGCGGGCAGAACAAGGCGGAAACGCTCGATCACATTGCCGACGTGCTGGAAGAGGCGGGCAAGCTGGTGGCCGAAGGCAAGATGCGCCATATCGGCCTGTCCAACGAATCGGCCTGGGGCACGGCGCAATGGGTGCGCGTGTCCGAGGACCGGGGCCTGCCGCGCATCCAGACGATGCAGAACGAATACTCGCTGCTGTGCCGGATGTATGACACCGACATGGCCGAGATGGCGGTGAACGAGGCGGTGACGCTTCTGTCCTTCTCGCCTCTGGCCACGGGCCTGCTGACAGGCAAGTACCAGGGCGGCGCCGTGCCCGAAGCCTCGCGCCTTGCGGTGGCGATTGCAGCCGACCAGCCGCCGACGCTTGGCGGTCGCCTGACAGAGAGGGTGCTGCCTGCGGTCGAGGCCTATCTTGGCGTGGCCGCAAAGCACGGGGTGGATCCGGTGCACATGGCGCTGGCCTGGCAGCAGGCGCGGCCTTTCCCGGTCTCGGCCATCTTCGGGGCGACGACCAGCGCGCAGCTGGAGCATATCCTGGGTGCGGCGGACATGGTTCTGGCACCAGACCTGCTGGCCGATCTCGACGCCGCCCACAAGGCGCACCCGATGCCCTACTGAGCCTGATGGCGATCGGCCCTGAGATCCGAGATCGAGCCTGCGAACCCCTTTCGGAAGGCCCGGGCCAGGGTCGAGGGGCCGGAAAACCCGGTGCGCAGGGCGATGTCCTGAACGCTAAGCCCCGTATCCAGCGCCAGCCGGCGCGCCTCGGACAGGCGCAAGCGCAGGAAGAAGGCGCCGGGGCCGGTTTCCAGGTGCTGGCGGAAGAGCATTTCCAGCCGTCGCGGTGAAAGGCCGACCTCGGCGGCGATCTCGGCAATGGCGGGCGGCTCTTCGAGCCGCGATTCCATGATCGCCACGGCCTGCGCCACCTGAGGGGCCAGCGCGGCCAGCCGCGCCTGCGGCACCAGCCGCTGCGGCGTGGGGCGGTCGACCGGGTCATAGAGCAGTGCATTTGCCACCAGCCCCGCAAGCTCGGCCCCGTGATGGCAACGGATCAGGTGCAGCATGAGGTCGAGGCAGGGCGCCGCCCCCCCGGTGGTCAGCGCCGGGCCGTCGATCACGAAACGGTCGGGCAGGGGCTCCAGGTCGGGGAAGGCGTGGCCGAAGGCTTCCAGGTCCTCCCAGTGGGTGGTGGCGCGATGCCCGTTCAGAAGCCCGGCCCGCGCCAGCACCCACGGCCCCCCGTCGACGCCGCAATAGGGAATGCCGCGCGCGCGCAGCTGGCGCAGCCAGGACCGCAGCGCGGGCGTTGCGTGGGCATCGAGCCGGAAGCCCGCCACCATGATCAACAGGTCCATGTCCGCGTGCAGGGGCAGGGCGGCGGTTCGGACCTCGACCCCGCTGGTCAGGCGCACCATGCCCCCTTGCGGCGACAGGACCTGCCAGTCATAGACCGCGCGCCCGGCCCGCCGGTTCGCCGCGCGGAACGGGTCCAGCGCCGCGGCCATCGACAGAAGGTTGCTGTCGGGCAAAATCAGCAGCCCGATGCGAAAGGGGCCGTCGCCCGGGTTTCTTTTGCGTGTTGCGGAATCCGTCATTCTTCCTTCGTATATCGCAAATATTCGGGGCGCAATCTGGCGTCACATGACGATCAAGCAGCAGACGGAGACCGACATGCCCCTTACCCCCTCGCGCGACGTATTCATCACCTGTGCCGTGACCGGATCGGGCGGCACACAGGATCGCAGCCCCCATGTGCCGCGCAGCCCCGAGGCAATCGCCAGTGATGCCATCGCGGCGGCCAAGGCCGGTGCGGCCATCGTGCACTGCCATGTGCGCGACCCTGAAACCGGCGCGCCGAGCCGCGACGTGGGCATGTTCCGCGAAGTGACCGAGCGCATCCGGGCCGCCGATGTGGACGTGGTGCTGAACCTCACCGCCGGGATGGGGGGCGATCTGACCCTGTCGGACATGGAAAACCCGCTGCCGCCCTCGGAAAAGGGCACCGACATGGCCGGGGCCACCGAGCGGATGGAACATGTGCGCTTGTGCCGGCCCGAGATCTGCACGCTTGACTGCGGCACCATGAACTTTGCCGAGGCCGATTACATCATGGTCAACACGCCCGGCATGCTGCGCGCGATGGGCCAGATGATGACCGACCTGGGCGTGAAGCCCGAGATCGAGGCCTTCGACACCGGCCACCTCTGGTTCGCCAAGCAGCTGGTCTCCGAAGGCGTGCTGGAAGACCCGGCGCTGGTGCAGCTGTGCATGGGAGTGCCCTGGGGCGCGCCCGATGACCTCAATACCTTCATGGCGATGGTCAACAACGTGCCTGATCACTGGAACTTCTCGGCCTTCTCGATCGGGCGCAACCAGATGAACTACGTCGCCGCCGCCGTGCTGGCGGGCGGACATGTGCGCGTGGGGCTGGAGGACAATCTCTGGCTCGACAAGGGGGTGCTGGCCACCAACGCGCAGCTGGTCACCCGCGCGCGCACCATCATCGAGTCGATGGGCAGCCGGATCATGGGACCGGCCGAGGTGCGCGAGAAGCTGGGCCTCGTCAAGCGCGATCCTCTCTGATGGGCTGGGCGGCGCGGGGCGTTCGCCTGATTCCGCTGGCGGCGCTGCTGCTGGTGGGGGCCTGCGTCGAGGACGGGCCAGAGGAGCTGAGCCCGGAGGAAGAGCAGGCCTGCGTGGCGCGCGGCGGCTACGTGGCGGTGGCCGGGTTCTCGGCCGCCGAATTCTGTGCCGAGCCCACGCCGGATGCGGGCCGGATGTGCAGCCGGTCGAGCGACTGCGCCACCATCTGCGAGGCAGAAACCCGGACCTGCGCGACCCATTACAACCAGTTCGGCTGCTACAGCTTTCTGGATGATACAGGGCAGGTCGTGTCGATCTGCGTAGACTAGGACAGCACAAATGGACGGATTGCAGGGCAAACGCGTTCTGATCACGGCAGGGGCCGCAGGCATTGGCCGGGTCATGGCCGAGAATTTCAAGGCCAGGGGTGCGCGCGTCGCGGTCTGCGACGTGGACGAGGCCGCCTGTGCCGAGATGGCGGCGGCCAACCCCGACATCCTGACCCGCGTGGTGAACGTAACCGACCCGGCCCAGGTGGACGGGTTCTTCGACGAGGCGCTGGAGGCCCTTGGCGGGCTCGACGTGGCGGCGGCCAATGCCGGGATCGGTGGCCCGGCCGCCCCGGTGGAAGAGATGCCGTTCGAGGGCTGGAAGGACACGCTGGCGGTCAATCTCGACGGGGCGTTCCTGGTGGCGCGCCGGGCGGCCCCCGTTTTCAAGGCGCAGCGGTCCGGGCTCTTGCTGCTCACCTCGTCGACGTCGGGACTTTTCGGCCATCCCTACCGCTCCCCTTACGCGGCGGCGAAATGGGGGATCATCGGGCTGACCAAGACCTGGGCGATGGAACTTGGCCCCTATAATATCCGCGTCAATGCGCTGTGCCCCGGCGCGGTCGAGGGGCCGCGGATGGACCGGGTGGTGGCCAACGAGGCGCGTGCGCGTGGCATACCGGAAGAACAGGTGCGCCAGATCTACGTGAAGGGCGTTTCGATGAAGACCTGGGTCAAGGCCCAGGATATCGCGAACATGGCGCTCTTCCTGGCGTCGGACATGGGCAACAAGGTGTCGGGTCAGGCGATGGCCGTTGACGGGCACACGGAAACGAACGGGGAATGACATGACCAAGACAGCAGCCATCCTGGGCGGTGGCGTCATCGGCGGCGGTTGGGCCGCGCGGTTCCTGCTGATGGGCTGGGACGTGCGGGTGTTCGACCCTTCGCCCACGGCCGAGGAAACGCTGACCGCGATGCTGGGGCGTGCGCGCCGCGCGCTGCCCGCGCTTTACGACGTGGCCCTTCCAGCCGAGGGGAAGCTTTCGTTTCACGGCACGATCAGCGAGGCCGTCGAGGGTGCGGTCTGGATCCAGGAAAGCGCGCCAGAGCGGCTTGAGCTGAAGCAGAAGCTCTACCAGCAGGTGCAGTCGGTCTGCGATCCAGACGCGATCATCGGCTCGTCGACCTCGGGCTTCATGCCGTCGGAACTGCAAAGCTGCGCCACGCGGCCCGAGCAGATCATCGTCGCGCATCCGTACACCCCGGTCTACCTTCTGCCGCTGATCGAGTTGGTGGGATCGGACAAGACCGAGCCCGCGATGCTGGACCGGGCCAAGGATCTTCTTGAAACCGTTGGGCTTTTCCCGCTCAAAGTGCGTCAGGAAATCCCCGCCCACATTGCCGACCGCTTCCTGGAAGCGGTCTGGCGCGAGGCGCTGTGGCTGATCAAGGACGGTATCGCGACGACCGAGGAAATCGACGATGCGATCCGCATGGGCTTTGGCCTGCGCTGGGGGCAGATGGGGCTCTTTGAAACCTATCGCGTGGCCGGTGGCCCGGCGGGGATGAAGCATTTCATCAGCCAGTTCGGCCCGGCGCTGGAATGGCCCTGGACCAAGCTGATGGACGTGCCGGAGCTGACCGACGAGTTGATCGACATGATCGCCAGCCAGTCGGACGCGCAGTCGGGGCACATGACGATCGCGGAACTGGAAAGCCTGCGCGATGGCAACCTGATCGGCATGATGCGCAGCCTCAAGCAGCGCGGCAGTGCCGTAGGTAAAGTGCTGAACGCGCACGAGAAAACCATTGCGCCCCAGATGCCGGACCTGATGAAGCCGATGGTCACGCTGGAGCGCCAGGTGCCTACGGACTGGGTCGATGGCAACGACCACATGAACGAAAGCCGCTACATGCAGGCGATGTCGGAGGCGAGCGACTGGTTCCTGCTGTGGATCGGATCCACGCCCGACTATATCGCCAATGAGGGCAGCTGGTTCACGGTGGAAAACCACGTGCGCTACCTGGCCGAGATCCGGATCGGCGAGCGGATCACGGTGACCACGCAGGTGCTGGAAGCCAGGGGCAAGAAGCTGACTCTTTTCCACACGATCCACTGTAACGGGGAGGTGGCGGCGACAGCCGAACAGTTGCTGATCCATGTCAGCATGAAGACCCGCCGCGCGGCGGAGCCGCCCGAGGAGATGGCCGCGCTGGTGGCGAAAATCGCCGAGGCGCATGCCGCCATGGGACGGCCCGAGGGTGCCGGAGGCACCGGGCGGACGGGCTGAAATACGGGGGGCGCCAGATGTGCACCCCCTGTACACCCCCCGTGCAGACGAAAAGACGGGTCGCCGCGCGCAG
>NZ_CAXREX010000195.1:0-4772 GCF_964229645.1 Nioella sp.
TCGGTCCGTTCGGGGCCGATGTTCTTGGCCAGAGGACCAGCCGCTTCCATGCCGTTTTCGCCATCGCGCCAGAAGATGTAGCCCATCCCCGGCAGGCCCTGTTCCTGCGCGAACTTGTTCATGCGGTCGCAGAACTTGCGGCTGCCGCCCGTCGGCGCCGGAATGGCGCGGATCTGGGTGCCGTCCTGTTCCAGGATCTTGGCAAAGATGGCAAAGCCGGAGCCTGCAAAATGCTCGCTCACGTCCTGCATCTTGATCGGGTTCCTGAGGTCAGGCTTGTCGGTGCCATACCACAGCGCCGAGTCCTTGTAGCTGATCTGCGGCCAGTGCTTGTCGACCTTGTGGCCGCCGCCGAATTCCTCGAACACGCCCTCGATCACCGGCTGGATCGTGTCGAACACGTCCTGTTGGGTGACGAACGACATCTCCATATCGAGCTGATAGAAATCGGTGGGGCTGCGGTCGGCGCGCGGGTCTTCGTCGCGGAAGCAGGGCGCGATCTGGAAATACTTGTCGAAGCCCGAAACCATGAGCAGCTGCTTGAACTGCTGCGGGGCCTGCGGCAGGGCGTAGAACTTGCCCGGATGCAGGCGCGAAGGCACCAGGAAGTCACGCGCGCCCTCGGGGGAGGAGGCGGTGATGATCGGGGTCTGGAACTCGTTGAAGCCCTTGTCCCACATGCGGCTCCGGATCGAGCGCACCACGTCCGAGCGCAGCTTCATGTTCTTCTGCATCTTCTCGCGGCGCAGGTCTAGGAAGCGGTAACGCAGGCGGGTTTCCTCGGGGTATTCCTGGTCGCCGAAGACCATCAGCGGCAGCTCGCCCGCCGCGCCCAGCACTTCCAGTTCGCGGATGAAGACCTCGACCTCGCCCGTGGGGATCTTGGGGTTGATCAGTTCGGGATCGCGCGCCTTCACCTCGCCATCGATACGGATACACCATTCGGAGCGGACCTTTTCCACGTCCTTGAACGCGGCAGAGTCGGGATCGGCCAGAACCTGCGTCACGCCGTAATGGTCGCGCAGGTCGATGAACAGGATGCCGCCGTGGTCGCGCACACGGTGGACCCAACCCGACAGGCGCACGGTCTGGCCCACGTTGTCCTTGGTCAGTTCGGCGCAGGTATGGCTGCGGAAAGCATGCATCGCGGTTGTCCCTTCGGGGCTGGAATTTCTCGCCCGCCGATACACAGGCTGCGCGCCGGGAAGTCAAGGCTGACGCGGGGCGGAAACCCGCAGGCCGGGGCCGAAACTGCCCATGACCTTTATTTTTTCGCTCAATTTGGCAAACTGCCGCCCGGATTGGGACACGGACACCTGTCAAGACGGAGGTTTTGGGGGCGATGTGGGACAAGCTGTTTGACGCCATGCTGCGCGGTTACGTCAAGGTCGGCTCGCTGGAGGTGCGCCTTGCCGGGGGGCGCGTGCTGACCTACCGGGGCGCACCCGGCCCCGATATCCGCCTGACCTTCCATGACCCCGCCCTGCCCCGCAGGCTGGTGCAGAGGCCCGACCTCGCGCTTGGCGAGGGTTACATGGATGGCACGATCACGCTCGATGGCGACGATATCGGGCTATTTCACGAGTTCATCACCCTCAACCTGCCCCATGCGGGCGATTTGTGGTGGCGCAAGGTCAATTACGCCGCCCGCGCCGCCCGGCGCAGGGTCGACCAGTGGAACCCGGCCCACAAGGCGCGCCGGAACGTGTCGCATCACTACGACCTGTCGGCGACGCTCTACGATCTCTTCCTCGACGAGGACCGGCAGTATTCCTGTGCCTATTTCCAGCGCCCCGACATGACGCTGGAAGAGGCTCAGGCCGCCAAGAAAGCCCACATAGCGAAGAAGCTTTGCCTCAAGCCGGGCCTGCGCGTCTTCGAGATCGGCTCGGGATGGGGTGGTCTGGCGCTGACGCTGGCGCGCGATTTCGGGGCCGAAGTGTTCGGCGTGACGCTGTCCACAGAACAGCTGGACTGGTCGCGCGCGCGGGCCGAGGCGGCGGGGCTGTCAGACCGGGTGCGCTTCGAGTTGCTGGACTACCGCGCCGTCACCGGGCAGTTCGACCGGATCGTGTCGGTCGGCATGTTCGAACATGTGGGCGTGCCCCATTACGGGGAATATTTCCGCACCGTCTTCGACCGGCTGGCCCCCGATGGCGTGGCGCTGATCCACACCATCGGCCGGGCCACGCCCCCCGCCACCACCAGTCCCTGGATCGCCAAGTATATCTTTCCCGGCGGCTATATCCCGGCGCTTTCGGAAATGGCCGCGGCGGTGGAACGCTCGGGTCTGCAACCGATGGATATCGAGATGTGGCGGCTGCACTACGCCGAAACCCTGCGCCACTGGTATGACCGGTTCATGGCCCGCGCGGACGAGGCCGAGGCGCTCTACGACGCGCGCTTCGTGCGGATGTGGCGCTATTACCTCAAGGCCTCCGAGATGATGTTCCGCAACGCTGGCCACCAAGTGTTCCAGTATCAACTGGCCAAGCGCCCTGACGCGGTGCCGCTGTCTCGCGATTACCTTTACACCAGCTGAGCCGCGATTTCCCCGCGTAGCGAATTGCCAAGCGTGAGCGTGGCCCCCGTCAGCATATCCGGGCTCAGCCTGCCCTCGTGCACCGCGCCGCGCGCCAGAAGCTCCTCGCGCAGGATGCCGGGCAAGAGGCCAGCGTCAAGCGGCGGGGTCAGGCGGCGGCCATCGGCCAGCGTGACGAAGAGATTGGTGATCGTGCCCTCGCACAGCTCACCCCGGTCGTTGAGGAAGAGCCATTCATCCACGCCCTCGGGCAGCGCTGCCCGCGCGGCATCGTATAGCGCGCGGCAGGTCGTCTTGTGGCCCAGCCACGGATCGCCCGCCCGCAGCCTCTCGGGATGGATCGCCACGCGCCAGGGCCGCTCCGGCAGCGGCGGCAGGGGCGCGGAGACCAGGTCAAGATCGCCCGCTTTGCCAAGGGTCAGACGGCAACGCAGGGGCATCGCGGCGCGCAGCGCCGCCACCCTCCCCTGCGCCTGTTCCAAGTCGAAGGCAAATCCAAGGCTGCGGGCGCTTCGCGCCATGCGCGCAAGGTGGCGCTCCAGGCGCTGCGCGCCCGTCTCCGGCCACCAGCCGAAGGTTTCGATCAGGCGGGTTCCGGCTGGAACCGGCTCAGGAAACGGGCTTTCCACAGCGCCTCCTCGTATTCCGATGCGGCAGTCGAGTCCCATACCACGCCACCACCAACGTTCAGCACCGCGTGGCCGTCCTTCTCGCGCAGGATGGTGCGGATCGCCACGTTGAACTCGGCCCGGCCATCGGGCGCGGCCCAGCCGATCGCACCGCAATAGATCTCGCGCGGCCAGGGTTCCAGTTCCCGGATCACCTGCATCGCGCGCAGCTTGGGTGCGCCGGTCACCGATCCGCAGGGGTGCAGCGCCGACAGGATCTCGGGCAGGTCCATGCCAGACCGCAGGCGGCCTTCGATAAGCGACACCATCTGGTGCACCGTGGCGTAGCTTTCCACGGTGAACAGCTCGGGCACCCGGACGCTGCCCGCGACGCAGACACGCGAGATGTCATTGCGCAGGAGATCGACGATCATCAGGTTTTCCGCCTGGTTCTTCGCGTCATTGAGCAAGAAGGCCCGCGCCGCCCGGTCGGTGTCGGGATTGTCAGAGCGCGGCTGCGTGCCCTTCATGGGCCGGGTCACGATGCGCCCGGTGCCATCGGTGCGGAAGAACAGCTCCGGCGAGCGGCTGAGGATATCGGGCAAGCCTTCCTGCTCGATCAGCACGCCATGGCCCACCGGCTGCCCCTCCATCAGCCCCTCGTAAAGCGCCGCCGCGCTCAGCCCCGGCAGGTCAAGGTCAATGGGGAAGGTCAGGTTCGCCTGGTAGAGATCGCCCTGCCCGATCAGCGCGTGCAGCCGTTCGAAGGCCTGCGCATAGCGCGCAGCCGTCCAGCGCGGCACCATGCGCGCGGGCCGCACGCCGCTTCGCGCGACCTTGCCCGCCGCGACCGGCGCGTCAAAGACCCCGAAACACAGCAGCGGAAGCTTGCGGTCGCGCGGCATGAGCGGGGCCAGTTTCGGCTCCAGCGCGTAGCCCAGCTCATAGCTCGCATAGCCTGCAAGCCAGGCGCCCTCGGCGCGCGCCGCGGCCAGCGCCGCCAGCGCCCCCGGCACCTCTGACGGGTCCCGGGCCAGGATCATCCGGTGGGCGCCGGAGAAGCTCTGCCGCCCGCCGGCCGGCCCGTGATCGAAGGTCATACGCATGAAAAAACCGCTCACTGCCCCGATGATTCCGCCTGTTGCCCTTCACATAGGGTTTTTCCCGCGGCGCTGACAGGCCCACATGCGGCAGATTGAGATTCATTCCAGACCCCCCTTGCGCGTCGGCGCTCCATCCCTATAACGCAGGACAATTTGCGCGCGCCGAAATGGCTGCCGCGCGATCATGCTTGCTGCCGGGGATGCGCCATGCCGAAGAGAACCGATATTCAATCCGTCATGATCATCGGAGCGGGGCCCATCGTGATCGGCCAGGCCTGCGAGTTCGACTATTCCGGCGCCCAGGCCTGCAAGGCGCTGAAGGAAGAGGGTTACCGGGTCATCCTGGTGAACTCGAACCCGGCCACGATCATGACCGACCCCGAGCTGGCCGACGCGACCTATATCGAGCCGATCACACCCGAGATCGTGGCCAAGATCATCGAGAAAGAGCGCCCCGATGCGCTGCTGCCCACCATGGGCGGTCAGACCGGCCTCAATACCTCGCTGGCGCTCGAAGAG
>NZ_CAXREX010000196.1:0-7798 GCF_964229645.1 Nioella sp.
CGGATCACCCGGTTTTCAAGCAGGACGATCCCGATCGGGGCATGCAGGAAGGCGGTGGTATGCGGGTCCATCTGGCGTGTCGCTGGTGGCTGTTTGCCCGGCAGTCTAGGGTGCCTCGCCCCGCGATGCCAGCCGCCCGTAGTTCTACGGCATTGCTCCGGATCGGACGCAGGCGCATCCTGCGCGCCAAAGGCAAGGGAGGACGGATCATGGTGCATATCGTCGGGTGGGGTCACACGAAATTCGGCAAGCTGGATGGGCAGGGGGTGGAAGACCTGGTGGTCGAGGCCGGGCGCGAGGCGCTGGCCCATGCCGGTATCGCCCCGGGCGACGTGGATGGCATCTGGATGGGCCATTTCAACGGTGGCATGGTTCCCGATGGCTTCCCCGCCTCGATGGCGCTGTCAATTGATCCCGCGATGCGCTTTACCCCCGCGACCCGGCTGGAGAACGCCTGCGCCTCGGGTTCTGCCGCGGTCTTTGCCGCGCGCAACGCGATCCTGGCGGGCGAGGCGAAGGTGGCGCTGGTCCTGGGGGTCGAGAAGATGACCCACCTTTCCACGCGAGAGGTCGCAGCGGCACTTGGCCATGCGGCTTACCAGAAGGAAGAGGCGGGCCTGTCTTTCCCTGCCGTCTTTGCCGGCTTCGCGCGCGCCTACTTCGAGAGATACGGGGACAAGACCGAGGCGCTGGCCATGATTGCCGCCAAGAACCACGCCAATGCCATGGCGAACCCGCTGGCGCAGTTACACAAGGAACTGCCGGTGGAATTCTGCGCGACGGAAAGCGAGCGCAACCCGATGATCGCGGCGCCCTTGAAGATGTCGGATTGCTCGCTGGTCTCTGACGGGGCTGCCGCCATCGTGCTGGTCGCAGACGACGTGGCCAGGGCGATGCCCCGCGCCGTGCGCCTGCGGGCGGCAGAGCAGGTCAATGATTTCCTGCCGATGTCGCGCCGGGATCTGACGGCGTTCGAAGGTCCGCGCGAGGCGTTCCGGCGGGCCTTCCTTGCAGGCGGCGTAACGCTCGATGATTTGCACGTGGCAGAAGTGCATGACTGTTTCACCATCGCCGAGCTGATGATCTACGAGGCCATGGGGCTGGCCGCAGCGGGTCAGGGCGAAGCCTTGCTGCGCGATGGCGCGGTAATGCGGAACGGGCGGCTGCCGGTGAACCTGTCAGGCGGGCTCAAGGCCAAGGGGCACCCGGTAGGGGCCACGGGCGTCTCGATGCATGTGCTCGTGTCGCGGCAGGTGACGGGAACCGCAGAAGAGATGCAGCAAGACGGCGCGTCCTTGGGTATGGTGTTCAACATGGGCGGCTCTGGTGTCGCCAATTACTGCACCATCCTGGAGGCGGAGCGCGCCTGATGAACATTTCCTACTGGCTTGCCCGTGTGGCCCAGGTCAGCCCCGACCGGCCCGCCATGTATCTCGGCACTGATCTTATAGAAGATTATGCCGGGTTTCACGCCAAGGCCGCTGCCGTTGCGGGATGGCTGGCCGCAAGGGGGATCGGCCCTGGGGACCGGGTGGCCCTCTTCTTGAAGAACGTGCCCGATTACCTGATCGTGCAATACGGTGCCTGGTATGCGGGCGCAGCGGTGGTGCCGCTCAATGCCAAGCTGCACGGGCGCGAGGCCGCCTGGATCATCGGGGATTCCGGAACCAGGCTGACCTTTGCCTCGCCCGGCATGGTGGAGGACCTTTCAGAAGCCGGGGCCACGGGCGAGATTGTCGACATCGGCACAAGCATGAAGGCCATCTACGCCGCTGACCCGATCCCGCCGCAGGATCGCAGCCCTGATGACCTTGCCTGGCTCTTCTACACCTCCGGCACCACGGGGCGACCCAAGGGCGTGATGATCACGCATCGGATGCTGATCTCGATGGCGCTGTGCTACGAGGTGGATGCGGATCGGGTCTTCCCCGAAGATGCCGCGCTCTATGCCGCGCCGCTTAGCCACGGGGCAGGGATATACAACCTGATGCATGTGCGTGCGGGGGCCCGGCATGTCTTTCCGCCCTCGGGTGGTTTCGATGAGGCCGAGATCTTCGCGCTTGCAAGGCACCATGGCCGCGTCCACATGTTCGCGGCCCCCACCATGGTCAAGCGCATGACCGAAGTGGCCAGGGAAACCGGCGAAACAGGCGAGGGGTTGCGCACCGTGGTCTATGCGGGCGGCCCGATGTACCTGGCCGATATCGTGGAAGCGGTGGAGCATTTCGGACCCGTCTTCGTGCAAATCTACGGGCAGGGGGAATGCCCGATGGGGATCACGGCCCTGTCGCGTCATGACGTGACCGACCGTAGCCACCCCCGCTGGCGCGAACGTCTGGCGTCGGTCGGGCGCGCGCAATCCGCGGTCGAGGTGCGGATCGGCGATGCCGAGGGCAACCCGCTGCCCCCCGGCGAGCATGGGGAAATCATGGTCAAGGGCGACACCGTCATGCCCGGCTATTGGCAGAACCCCGAGGCGAGCGCGAAGACCCTGATCGACGGGTGGCTGATGACCGGCGACATGGGGTTCATGGACGCCGATGGCTACGTCACCATGCAAGACCGATCCAAGGACATGATCATCTCGGGCGGCTCCAACATCTATCCGCGCGAGGTGGAGGAAGTGCTGTTGATGCATGAGGCCGTGAGCGAAGCCTCGGTCGTCGGCAAACCGCATCCCGAATGGGGAGAGGAAGTGGTGGCCTTCTACGTGGGCGCGGCGAGGCCCGAGGAACTGGATACGCTCTGCCTCGACAATATCGCGCGGTTCAAGCGGCCCAAGCACTATCGCCGCGTCGCCGCCTTGCCGAAGAACAATTACGGCAAGGTCCTGAAGACCGAACTGCGCAAGCTGTTGGAGGAAGAGAGATGATGGAGCTTTCTGGCAAGACGGCCCTGGTTACGGGATCGGTGCAGGGGATCGGCCTTGCGATCGCCGAAGCGCTGGCCGGGGCGGGGGCACGGATCGCCCTGCACGGGATCGCCGACGAGGCCCGGATCGAAGCGGCAAGCGCGGCCCTTCGGGCCGCAGGCGCAGGGGACGTGCGGTTCTTCCCGGGCGACCTGGCGGAGCCAGAGCAGATCGACGGGCTGATGGAGGCTGTCGCCGATTGGGGCGGTGTCGATGTCCTGGTCAACAATGCCGGTATCCAGCATCCCGCGCCGATCAGCGACGTGCCACGCGCCACCTGGAACGCGATCATCGCCGTGAACCTGTCGGCGGCATTCCACACCATGCAGCACGCTTTGCCGGCAATGGCCGCGCGCGGCTTTGGCCGGGTGATCAACATTGCCAGCGTGCAGGGCCTGATCGGATCCGTTCACAAGGCGCCCTACGTGGCGGCCAAGCACGGGATCATCGGGTTGAGCAAGGTGGCGGCTCTGGAATACGCGACGGCGGGGAGCAAGGCCTCGGGTGGAGTCACGGTCAACTGTATCTGCCCGGGATGGACGGAAACACAGCTGATCGTTCCGCAGATCGAGGCGCGGGCCCAGATCATCGGGGGCGACCGTGATGCGGCGATCGCCGATCTCTTGGCAGAGAAGCAGCCAACGCGGCGGACCTCGGACCCCTCCGAGATCGGGCGCCTGGCGCTGTGGCTCTGTGACCCGATGGCTCATAACGTGACCGGCACGGCCATTCCCGTCGATGGGGGCTGGACCGCGCAGTAGACAGGGTTTCCCTGGCGGGACCCGCCGGGGGGCCAGCCCCCCGGACCCCCCGGGATATTTCTGGAACAATGAAGGGCCAGGCGCATTCGTCTGCGGCGGTGCGGTCACAGAAGAGCTATTCCGGGCAGGGCTCTCTTGTCGGGCATCGGGGCCATGGCTACATGGGCTTGCATGAAACGTTTCATCCCCTTCGTGACGCCGGACCCGATGGTTGCGGTGATCCGCCTCTCGGGCGTGATCAGTTCAAGCCCGCGCGCGGGCGTGCTGAGCGATCAGTCCACGGCCCCCCTGATCGAGAAGGCATTTCGCAAGGGCAAGCCCAAGGCCGTGGCGCTGGTCATTAACTCGCCCGGCGGGTCGCCGGCCCAATCCTCATTGATCGCCGCGCGTATTCGGCGGCTGGCCGAGGAAAAGGATGTGCCCGTTCATGCCTTCGTCGAGGACGTGGCGGCCTCGGGCGGATACTGGCTGGCCTGTGCGGCCGACGACATCTGGCTGGATGCCAGTTCGATTGCCGGGTCCATCGGCGTGATCTCGGCCAGTTTCGGGCTGCATGACTTCATCAGCCGCCACGGGATCGAGCGGCGCGTCCATACCGCGGGCAAGGACAAGTCCATGCTCGATCCGTTCCGCCCCGAGCGTGAAGAGGACGTGGAGCGGTTGAAGGCTTTGCAAGCGCAGATCCACGAAAGCTTCATTGACCATGTGACGTCGCGCCGGGGAGATCGCCTTGCGGATGGGAGCGAAATCTTCACCGGGGAGTTCTGGGTCGGGCAGCGCGCAGTTGATCTGGGGCTCGCTGATGGCCTGGCGCACCTGGTGCCCAAGATGAAAGAGCTTTACGGCGACAAGACCCGCTTCGCGGTCTATGGTCCCAAACGGGGGCTGTTCCAGCGTTTCGGCGCGAGCCTTGCGGGCGAAGCCCTGGGACAGATCGAGGACCGGGCCCTTTGGGCGCGGATGGGGCTGTAGGGATGCTGGTCAAGATCGCCACTTTTTTCCTGGTTGGCATGGCTGTTCTGGCCATGTTCGGCAGGCTTCGCTGGCCGGGCGGCGCGGGGCGCGTTGCGCGCCGCAAGCAGGGCAGCTTGCCGAAGCCCAGGACCTGCCCTACCTGCGGACAGATAAACGTGACGGGCGGGGCCTGTCGCAACTGCAACGAGGGGCGCAGCTAAGTGCTGATCACCGAATTCCTTCTGGCAGGGCTCGGGCTCGTGATCCTGCTGCTTGCCGGTGACACGTTGGTGCGCGGAGCGGTCAACCTGAGCTTGCGGCTCGGGATTCCGGCCCTTGTCGTCAGCCTGACGATCGTGGCTTTCGGAACCTCGGCGCCGGAACTGCTGATCTCGATCAGCGCCATCCTGGAGGGCGTGCCGGGCCTGGCGCTTGGCAACGTGGTGGGGTCGAACACGGCCAATATCCTGCTTGTCCTTGGCATACCGGCCCTGATGTCGGGGCTTGATACCAGCCAATGCGACACCCGCAGAAACTTCGCGATCATGATGATGGCGACGCTTCTGTTCATTGCCCTGGCTTTTGTCGGACCGTTCGTCTGGTGGCATGGGCTGATCCTGCTCGCAGGCCTCGCGATGATGCTGGGGGAAGCTGCCTGGGTCGCGCGGTGCCACCGACGCGACAACGGCGCGCTCGGTGCAGCGGTGGCCGAGGAACTGGAGGAAGTCGAAGGTGCAGACCCCGACATGCCCTGGTGGAAGATCCTGGTCTATCTTGCCCTTGGCCTGATCGGTCTGCCCCTTGGTGCTGACCTTCTTGTCGACAGCTCGATCGTCATCGCCCGGACCTTCGGGGTCAGCGAGACCGCGATCGGGCTCACACTGGTTGCGGTCGGAACGTCCCTGCCGGAACTTGCCACGACGGTGATGGCTGCCTTGCGCCGGCATGCCGATGTGGCCCTGGGCAACGTCATCGGATCGAACATCTTCAACCTGCTCGGCATCATCGGCGTCGCGGCCCTGGTGGGTCCGATCCCGGTGGATCGAGAAATCCTGCATTTCGATCTGTGGATCATGTTGGCAGCATCCTTGCTGCTGGTGCCCTATGTGTTCCTGAAATGGCCCTTTGGGCGGGGAACCGGCATTGTCTTCACGGGGCTTTACGCGGCCTATGTCATCCGGGTTCTGAGCTGAGCGGAGGTCTGTCATGGCGGCATTGGTGACGGGGGCGGCGAAGCGGTTGGGCCGGGCCATGGCGCTGGCCCTGGCCGAGGCCGGGCACGACGTGGCCGTGCACTATGCAGGGTCCGAAGCGGAGGCCGAGGAAACCGCCGCCGCGATCCGCAAGATTGGCCGAAAGGCCGTGACGCTGAAGGCAGACTTGCTGGACGAGGCGGAGACGCAGGCCCTGTTGCCCCGCGCGTCCGAGGCGCTTGGCCAGCCGATCACAGTGCTGGTCAACAATGCCTCGATCTTCGAATACGACAATATCGACAGCATGACCCGCGAAAGCTGGGACCGCCACATCGAGTCCAACCTGCGCGCACCGGTCGTGCTGACGCAGGCCCTGGCCGCCCAGGCCCCGAAAGCCATTGCTGATGCGGATGGGGAGCCCCAGGCCCAGGCTCTCGTGGTGAACATGGTCGATCAGCGTGTAAACAAGCTGACGCCCGAATTCATGAGCTACACGATTGCCAAGATGGGACTGTGGGCCTTTACCCGGACGGCGGCCCAGGCCCTTGCCCCGCATGTGCGGGTCAATGCCATCGGGCCCGGTCCCACGATGCAAGGCGCGCGCCAGTCAGACGCGCATTTCGCACGGCAGCGGCAGGCGACAGTTCTGCAGCGTGGATCGGACCCGGAGGGGATCGTCGAGGCGTTGCTTTTCTTCCTGCGCGCGCGCGCGGTGACGGGCCAGTTGATCTGTGTTGACGGAGGCCAGCATCTTGCCTGGCAGACGCCAGATATCCTTGGAGTGGAATGAGTCTCGAATGGCGACTTCATGGCTGAGCGTAGCAGTTTTCCACTGGTAACAGCTTGGTAACAGCTGTGTTAACCTTTCATGATCGAGGCCGAGTTGCTGCCTGTGGAAAGAAAAATAAACTTTAAAATCAATGGCTTAAAACTGTGCCTAAAAAATAGGCAAACAGACGAACCCCGCCGAATACAAGGAAAATTCCGTGATCCTCACGTTTTATCCCTAAGGTTATCCACAGATTCCGTGGACAGGTTTTCCCTTGAACCTGTCCGCCCTTCGTTGCAGCCCGCAACAGAATCGATTCATCCTGTCGAAGATGCCTGAAACGCCTGATGATAACCCCCTGACCGGCCACGAGTTGATCGGGTCCTACCTGAAGCTTCTGGACAATTCTCCAGGGGTCTATCGCATGCTGGATGGGCAGAGCCGGGTGCTCTATGTCGGCAAGGCGCGGAACCTCAAGAAGCGGGTTTCAAACTACGCCAAGCCCGCGGGCCACAGCGCGCGGATCGCCCGGATGATCCGCGAAACGACCGAGATGATGTTCCTGACCACGCGCACGGAAACCGAAGCGCTGCTGCTGGAACAGAACCTGATCAAGCAGTTGAAGCCGCGCTACAACGTTCTGCTGCGCGATGACAAGAGCTTCCCCAATATCCTGGTCAGCCGCGCCCATGCCTTCCCGCAGATCAAGAAGCATCGTGGCGCGAAGAAGGAGAAGGGCAACTACTACGGACCCTTCGCCAGCGCCGATGCGGTAAACCGGACGCTGAACCAGTTGCAGAAGGTCTTTCTGCTGCGCAACTGTTCCGACGCGACTTTCGACAGCCGGACCCGGCCCTGCCTGCTCTACCAGATCAAGCGCTGCTCGGGCCCCTGTGTCGGGCTGATTTCCGAGCAGGATTACGCGGCCTCCGTGAAGGATGCCGAGCGGTTCCTGGCCGGCAATGGCACCCGGATCCAGGAACAGCTTGCCACGGAAATGCAGGCGGCCTCCGACGCGATGGAGTTCGAACGGGCCGCAGCCCTGCGGGACCGCATACGTGCGCTGACAACCGTTCAGGGTGTCCAGGGTATCAACCCGCGAGGCGTGGCCGAGGCCGATGTCGTTGCGCTCCACATGGAGGGCGGCCAGGCCTGCGTGCAGGTCTTCTTCATCCGCGCGAACCAGAACTGGGGCAACCGCGATTTCTAC
>NZ_CAXREX010000197.1:0-4268 GCF_964229645.1 Nioella sp.
CGCGCCGTAGGTCTGCTGGAAGGCCAGCATCTTCTGGGCGTCCGTGCCCGTGGCCTTGACCGGATCGGGCAGGCCCCAATGGGCACTGATCGGCTGACCTTCCCAGGGCGGGCAGTCCTCGTTGGCGGCCTGGTCGCAGACAGTGAAGACGAAATCGAGCGCGGGGGCGTCGGGGCCCTGGAATTCCGAGATGTTCTTGGCGCGCAGGCCGGTCACGTCATGACCCTTCTGTTCGAGCATCTCGACGGCAAGCGGGTTCAGCTCCGAATAGGGAGTCGTCCCTGCGGAATGGACGGTGAAGCGGCCCTCGCCCATGTCGCGCAGCAGGGTTTCGGCAATGATCGAGCGGGCGGAGTTGCCGGTGCAGATGAAAAGCACGCTATAGGTCTTGTCGGGCATGGTCCCGGGTCCTTTTTCGGCAAGGGTCAGGGAAGACGGGCAGATGTCGGGGCGCCCCCGGCAGCAATCGGCAAAGAGAAAATCAACCAGCCCCTGCGCCGTGGCCGTATCGGCGCGGTAAAGGAGCGACGTGCCCGTGCGGGTCTGGCTGACAAGACCCGCCTCGCGCAGCGCGGCGAGGTAAGCCGAGGCCGTCGAGGGCTTGAGGCCAAGCGCGCCGGTGATCTCGCCCGCTGGCACCGCATCGGGATAGCGGCGCATCAACAGGCGGAAGATCGCGTTACGGCCTGAATGGGCCAGGATGGCAAGCTGGTCGAGTTCTTTTTCCATATTTCGTGAATTACCGAAATAGATGAGTCGCGCAAGGCCCCTTCCCTGCCACGGCGCTGATTTCATCAAATCTTCATGAATCGGCAGAGATATTTCAGACCCGATACTTTAAGCTTGAAATAAAATGCCACCTTGCTAGCCTCGAAGCTGGCCCGAGTCTCTCGGCGGCATATCTGGGGAAGGATCATATGAAGGTCATCTGTCTCGGCGGCGGTCCAGCGGGGCTCTATTTCGCGATCAGCATGAAGCTGCGCGACCCCTCGCACGAGGTGACGGTGCTGGAGCGCAACCGCGCCAATGACACGTTCGGATGGGGCGTGGTTCTGTCGGACGACGCGCTGAGCCGGATGGAAACCAACGACCCCAAGTCAACGCAGGCGATCCGCGATCACTTCGCCTACTGGGACGATATCGCGGTGGTGCATGACGGTGTGCGCACGGTGTCGGGCGGGCATGGCTTTGCCGGGATCGGGCGCAAGCAGATGTTGATCCTGTTGCAGGAACGCGCGCGGGAGCTGGGGGTGAACCTGCAATTCGAGACCGAGTTTGCCAGCGCCGAAACCTATCGCAAGGATTATGACCTCGTGGTCGCCACGGACGGGATCAATTCCCGCGTCCGCAACGAATATGCCGATGTCTTCCAGCCCGATATCGACACGCGGCTGTGCAAGTTCGTCTGGCTCGGCACGCATCAGAAATTCGACGACGCCTTTACCTTCATCTTCGAAAAGACCGAGCACGGCTGGATGTGGGCGCATGTCTACCAGTTCGACGACCAGACCGCGACCTTCATCGTCGAATGCCTGCCCGAGACCTGGGACGCCTGGGGCTTCGAGCAGATGTCCAAGGAGGAAACGGTCGAGACCTGCCGCAAGGTCTTTGAGCGTCATCTGGATGGCCACAAGCTGATGTCGAACGCGGCGCATTTGCGCGGCTCTGCCGTCTGGATGCAGTTCCCCCGCGTAATCTGCGAGAAATGGTACACCGGCAACGTGGTGCTGATGGGCGATGCCGCTGCAACGGGGCATTTTTCCATCGGGTCAGGGTCGCGGCTTGCTTTCGACAGCGCGATTGCTCTGGCCGAGTACCTGCATTCGGAACCCACGATGCAGGACGCGTTCGAACGCTACCAGGAGGAGCGCCGGGTCGAGGTGCTGCGCCTGCAATCGGCGGCGCGCAATTCGCTGGAATGGTTCGAAGAGGTGGAGCGCTATCTCGATCAGGACCCGGTGCAGTTCAACTACAACCTGCTGACGCGGTCGCAGCGGATTTCCCACGAAAACCTGCGCCTGCGCGATCCCGACTGGCTGGAAAGCGCGGAACGCTGGTTCATGACCCAGGCGGGGCTACCTGCCGATGCGCCCCACCGGACGCCGATGTTCACCCCCTTCCGCCTGCGGGACATGGAGCTTGCGAACCGTGTCGTGGTCTCGCCCATGGCGCAATACAAGGCCGTTGATGGCTGCCCGACCGACTGGCATTTCGTCCATTACGCGGAACGCGCCAAGGGTGGTGCGGGGCTGGTCTACACCGAAATGACCTGCGTCAGCCCCGAAGGCCGGATCACGCCGGGCTGTCCGGGGCTCTATGCGCCCGAGCATGAAGGCCAGTGGCGGCGGCTGGTGGAGTTCGTCCATGCCGAAACGCAGGCCAGGCTGTGCTGCCAGATCGGGCACGCGGGCCGGAAGGCCTCGACCCAACTGGGGTGGGAGGACGGCGACGCGCCGCTCAAGGTCGGCAACTGGGAGATCATCGCGCCTTCGCCGGTGCCATGGTCCGACGCCAACGCCGTTCCGCGCGAGATGACGGTTGCGGATATGGACGAAGTTCTTGCGCAATTCGTCGCTTCGGTCGAGATGGCCGACCGGGCGGGCTTCGACATGATCGAACTGCACGCGGCGCATGGTTACCTGATCTCGTCCTTCATCTCGCCGGTCTCCAACAGGCGCACGGATGACTATGGCGGATCGCTTGAAAACCGCATGCGCTACCCGTTGGAGGTGTTCCGCGCGATGCGCGCCGCCTGGCCGGAAGCCAAACCCATGTCGGTGCGGATTTCCGCAAACGATTGGGTGGGCGAGGCTGGCGTCACGCCGGAGGACGCGGTTGAGATCGCACGCATGTTCCGCGAGGCCGGGGCCGACATCATCGACGTGTCGGCAGGCCAGACCTCAACCGAGGCCAAGCCCGTCTATGGCCGCATGTTCCAGACGCCCTTTTCCAACCGCATCCGTAACGAGTTGCACATGCCCACGATGGCGGTGGGCAATATCTACGAGGCCGACCACGTCAACTCGATCCTGATGGCGGGCCGGGCCGATCTGGTCTGCCTGGCGCGCCCACACCTGTCCGATCCCTACTGGACGCTCCATGCCGGGGTGGAACTGGGCGACACCAGCACCGACTGGCCCCTGCCCTATCTTGCGGGCCGCGACCAGGCCTACCGCCTGCAGGAGAAAAAGGCCCAGGAGGAGATCCGCGCATGACCGGGCAAAGGCGTGTTCTGATCACCGGAGGCGGCACGGGGATTGGCCGGGCCATTGCCCATGCCTTTGCCCGGGCGGGAGATGCGGTCACCATTGCCGGGCGGCGCGAGGGGCCGTTGCGGGAGGCCGCTGAGGGGTTTGAGATCGAGATCGTAACCGCCGACGTGACGAAGGAAGACGAGGTGGCCGCGCTCTTTGCCCAGCCCTTCGACGTGGTCATTGCCAATGCAGGCGCGGGCCGCGCAAAGAAACTGGTGGATGTGTCTCTTGCCGACTGGCAGGCGACGATGGATGTGAACCTGACGGGCACCTTCCTGACCTTTCGGGAAGCTCTGCGCATGATGCGCGGGGGCGGTCGGCTCATTGCCATCGCCTCGACCGCCGCGTTGCAGGGCGGGTCCAATATCGCGCCCTATGCGGCCTCCAAACACGGGGTGCTGGGGCTGGTGCGGTCCGTCGCCAAGGAAGTGGCCAAGTCGGGCATCACCTGCAACGCGATCTGCCCCGGCTTCGTCGATACCGAGATGGCCGATGCCGCCGCGCAATCGGTCATGGACCGCTTCGACGTGCCGCGCGAGAAGGCCATTTCCATGATCACCAGCGGCAACCCCATGGCGCGGCTCATCGCCCCCGACGAGGTGGCGGCGGCGGCGCTCTTCCTGGCCTCGGAGGGCGCAAGCTCGGTCAACGGGCACGCGCTGTCGGTATCGGGGGGCGAGATTTGATGCGTGAACCAGAGCTATCCGCGCGTCGCCTGCGCACCTGGATCCGGCTTTTGCGGATGACACGGGCCACCGAGAACCATCTGCGCGAATACCTGCGGCTGCACCATGACACCACCCTGCCCCGCTTCGACGTGATGGCCGCGCTCCACCGGGCCAGGGGCCCGATGAAGATGAGCGACCTCAGCCGGCAGTTGCTGGTCTCGAACGGCAACGCGACGGCGGTGGTGGAGCGGCTGGAGAAGGAGGGGCTTGCGTCCCGCGCGCCCTCGGAGGGCGACCGGCGGGTGGTGCTGGCGGAACTGACCGACAAGGGGCGCGACGTGTTCGA
>NZ_CAXREX010000198.1:0-17251 GCF_964229645.1 Nioella sp.
GTCGAAACCGTCGAGGGGCTGAACACGCTCATCGATTTCCGCTACCAGCAGCATTTTTTCGCCAAGAACGGCCAGCAGGGCATGGGAAACCAGCGCACGGGCCAGGATGGCGACGACATCGTGCTGCGCGTGCCCGTGGGCACCGAGATCCTCGATGAGGACGAGGAAACCGTGATCGCGGATCTTGCCGAACTGGGCCAGCGGGTCGTTCTGGCCAAGGGGGGTAATGGCGGCTTCGGCAACCTTCATTTCAAGTCGGCGACCAACCAGGCGCCGCGCCGCGCCAATTCCGGCCAGCCGGGGATCGACCGCACGATCTGGCTGCGGCTGAAGCTCATCGCCGATGTGGGCCTTCTGGGCCTGCCCAACGCGGGAAAGTCGACCTTCCTTGCGGCAACCTCCAACGCGCGGCCCAAGATTGCCGACTACCCCTTTACCACTCTGCATCCCAACCTTGGGGTTGTCGGTGTCGACGGGGTGGAATTCGTGGTGGCCGACATCCCCGGCCTGATCGAGGGCGCGCATGAGGGGCGGGGTCTGGGCGACCTGTTCCTGGGTCATGTCGAGCGTTGCGCCGTGCTGCTGCACCTCGTCGATGGCACGTCGGAGGACGTGGCCGCTGACTGGCAGACCATCATTACCGAGGTCGAGGAATACGGCGCGGGGCTGGCCGACAAGCCGCGGATTACCGTTCTCAACAAGGTCGATGCCTTGAGCGATGAGGACCTGGCCGAGCGCAAGGCCGCGCTGGAGGCCGTTGCAGGCCCGGTCATGACCATGTCTGGCGTTGCCAAGATGGGCGTGACCGATGTTCTGCGCGCGCTGCGCTCGAAGATTGACGCCAAGCGTTTGCGCGAGGCGAAGGGCGCGGAGGCCCTCAAGAAATGGGAACCGTAAGCCTCGCCGATGCCCGCAGGCTGGTGGTCAAGATCGGCTCGGCGCTCTTGGTGGACCGCGATACGGGCGCGCTGCGCTCGGACTGGCTGCGCTCCCTGGCGGCTGATGTGGCGCGCATCAAGGCGCGCGGCGTCGACGTGGTGCTGGTCTCATCGGGCTCGATTGCCCTTGGCCGTTCCGTCCTTGGATTGGGGCAGGGGGTTCTTGCGCTCGAACAGGCACAGGCCGCCGCTGCCGTGGGGCAGATCCGCCTTGCCCGCGCCTATGAAGAGGCGATGGCCCCCCACGGCATTTCCACCGCCCAGATCCTGGTGCCGCGGGAAGACCGCGCCGACCGCCGCCGTTACCTCAATACCCGCAACACCATGGCCACGCTTCTGGGGCTTGGCGTGCTGCCGATCGTGAACGAAAACGACACCATCGCCACCGATGAAATCCGCTATGGCGACAACGACCGTCTGGCCGCCAACATGGCCGCGATGGTGGCCGCCGACCAGCTTGTGCTGCTGTCGGACGTGGACGGGTTCTATTCGGGCAATCCCAAGGAGGATTCAGCCGCCACGCGCTACGAGGTGATCCCCGCGATCACGCCCGAGATCGAGGCGATGGCGGGCGATGCCGGGTCTGGCCTCTCCAAGGGGGGCATGAAGACGAAACTGATGGCCGCGCGCACCGCGACTGCGGCAGGCTGCGCCATGGCGATTACGGAAGGTTCGGTTCTCAACCCGTTGGAAGCGCTGGAAAAAGGTGCGAACGCCACTTGGTTTACCGCCACCGAGGATCCGCAGACCGCGCGAAAGCACTGGATCGCGGCGATGAAGCCCAAGGGGGCCGTGCGGCTCGATGCAGGCGCCGTCGCGGCGCTTGGGCGGGGCAAGTCGCTGCTGCCGGCGGGTGTCACGCGGGTCGAAGGCCGTTTCCTGCGCGGCGACCCCGTCGCCGTGGAGGGCCCTGATGGGGCGCGGCTTGGCCTTGGGCTCATCCGCTACACCTCGGACGAGGCTGCGGCCATCGCGGGCCACCAATCGGCCGAGATCGAACAGATCCTCGGCTACCCGGGGCGCGCGGCGCTCATCCACCGCGATGACATGGCCCTTTGACCCTTCTTCCTGGTAAAAATACTCGTAACCACCCCCTCAACGGAGGCTGACATGACTGACCACTCCAACATCCCCGCCCTGATGGCCGAGATGGGTGCCCGCGCGAAAGCGGCCGCGGCGGAGCTGGCCTTTGCACCAGCCGAGCAGAAGGCGCGGGCACTGGCGGCTGCCGCCGATGCAGTCTGGGCGCGGCGGGCCGAGATCATTGCAGCCAATGAAAAGGACATGGCCTTCGGGCGCGACAAGGGCCTGTCTGCGGCGATGCTCGACCGGCTGATGCTGGACGAGGACCGGATCGAGGGGATCGTGAAGGGCCTGCGCTCAGTTGCTGGCCAGGGAGACCCCGTGGGTGCGGTGATCGCGGAATGGGACATGCCCTCGGGCCTTCACATCCAGCGCGTGCGCACGCCGCTTGGCGTCATTGGCGTCATCTACGAAAGCCGTCCCAACGTGACGGCGGATGCAGGCGCGCTTTGCCTGAAATCCGGCAACGCGGTGATCCTGCGCGGGGGCTCGGAAAGTTTCCATAGCTCGGGCCTTCTGACCGAGTGCCTCAAGGACGGGCTGCGCGCCGCTGGCCTGCCCGAGAATGCGGTGCAACTGGTGCCCACGCGCGACCGGGCGGCGGTGAAGGAGCTTCTGACCATGACCGACACGGTCGATGTCATCGTGCCGCGCGGCGGCAAGGGGCTGGTGGGGCTTGTCCAGCGCGAGGCGCGGGTGCCGGTCTTTGCCCATCTCGAAGGCATCTGCCATGTCTATGTGGACAAGGCGGCCGATCCGGTAAAGGCGCTCGACGTGGTTCTGAACGCCAAGACCCGGCGGACAGGCATTTGCGGCGCTGCGGAATGCCTGCTCATCCATCGCGATGTGCTGGACACGATCGGGCAGGGCGTGGTGCGCGCGCTGCTGGATGCGGGTGTCGAGGTGCGCGGAGACGAAACCCTGCAAGCCATCGAAGGCGTGACGGCAGCGAATGCCGACGACTACGGCAAGGAATTCCTCGACATGATCATCGCTGCGAAGGTGGTCGATGACATCGACGCGGCCATCGCCCATATCCGGCGCTACGGGTCGAGCCATACCGAGAGCATCATCACCGAGGATGACGAGGCAGCGGGCCGCTTCTTCCAGCGGCTCGACAGCGCGATCCTGATGCGCAATGCCTCGACCCAGTTCGCAGATGGCGGCGAGTTCGGCATGGGGGGCGAGATCGGGATCGCCACCGGCAAAATGCATGCGCGTGGGCCGGTCGGGGCGGAACAACTGACGTCGTTCAAATACCTCGTCACGGGCGATGGCACGACACGAGCGTAAGCAAAGCTGACCTAAAATCCGAAGCAAATGGAAGGCCCGGCCTCAGCGTCGAGCTTGACCTTTCTTGTGGGATCAATTTAGGTCAGCCTTGCTTCCAATCATTCGAATAGGTGTCCCATGACCGACGGGTCCAACCTGCCCAAGACTCTCGTCCGCCGCATGCCGCTGCAACCCGGCGTGAGCCGTCCGGTGGTGACGCCGATCCAGCCCTCGGTGGTCTATTCCTCGGAAAGCCCCGACCAGCTGGAAGGCCAGTACGAAGGCAAGGAACACGGCTATACCTACAGCCGCGAAGGGCACCCGAATGCGGATCTGCTGGCCGCCAAGATCGACATGCTGGAAGGCGGGCAGGGGGGGATCATCTGTGCCTCGGGCATGGCTGCCGTGGGAACCGCGCTGATGGGGCTACTCAGCCAGGGCGACCATGTGATCGGGGGCGATCAGCTTTATGGTCGCTCGCTCCGGATGATGACGCAGGATCTGCCGCGCTTCGGTATTGAAACGACGCTGGTCGATACCGGCGATGTCGCAAAGGTCGCCGCCGTGATCCGGCCGGAAACGAAGATGATCCTTGTCGAGGTCATGGCAAACCCCACGCTTGCCATCGCCGATATGGAAGGCATCGCCGCGCTCTGTGCCGAGAAGGGTATCCTGCTGGCGGTCGACAACACCTTTACCACGCCAACGGCCTACCGGCCCTATGACCACGGCGCCGATATCGTCATCCATTCGGTGACGAAGCTTCTGGCCGGGCACGCCGATGTGACGCTTGGCTATGTCTCGGCGAAAGACCCTGCACTGACCGAGAAGATGAAGGTTTTCTGGATCACCATGGGCGCGACGCCCTCCCCGCATGACTGCTGGCTGGCTGAGCGCGGGATCTACACATTCGACCTGCGCTACGCGAAATCGCAGGAGAATGCCGCGCTGCTGGCCGATTACCTTGCCACGCTGCCGGGGGTGAAGCGGGTGGTCTACCCGGGCCGCGCCGATCACCCCGATCATGCCCGCGCCGCGCATCTGCTGCAGGGCCAGTTCGGCAACATGGTCAGTTTCGAGATCGAGGGCGGACGTGCCGCCGCGAATGCCATGATCCGGGCCATGCCCGACATGGCCTTCGCCCCCACGCTTGGCGATGTGGGCACCACGGTCAGCCATTCGGCCACCTCGTCGCACCGGTTGGTTCCGGTGGCCGCGCGCGAGTCGATCGGGATCACCGAGGGCTTTTTCCGCGTCTCCGTTGGCATCGAGGATATCGAGATCCTGAAGGCCGATTTCGCTGCCGGTTGCGCGGCGGCCGCACGCGCGGTCTGAGCGCCCGCTGTTGGCGAATCGTCCCCGGACGGGGTAGGGGGCGTCACCGTCCCTCGCCCCGCCCGAAAGGATCGTGATGGCCCGCAACACCCTGATCGCCGCACTTTCCGCTGTGCCCGACCCGATGCTCTTCGTGTCGGCAGATGGGGTGGTTGCCTCGGTCAATGCAGCGGCCGAGGCCTTGTTCGGGGCCTGGATCGACGGGCGCAGCTATGCCACCGCCTTCCGCCAGCCCGCGCTTCTGGACGCGCTGGAGTCGGTCTTGCGCGGGGCGGGCGCATCCGAGACCCGCTATTCCCGCGATGATCAGACTGGCGAGACGCTTTTTCGTGTGCTCATCACCCCGATGGCGGCGCAGGACACGGGCACGCCCGGGGCGCTTTTGCATTTCACCGACATTACCCATCTTCGCGAAGCAGAAGAGATGCGGCGGGATTTCGTGGCCAATGTAAGCCATGAGCTGCGCTCTCCGCTGACGGCGGTTCTGGGCTTCATTGAAACCCTGCGCGGCCCCGCGCGCGAAGATTCCGAGGCGCGTGACCGGTTTCTTGGGATCATGGAAGAACAGGCCCTGCGGATGAACCGGCTCGTGGGGGATCTCCTGTCGCTCAGCCGCGTGGAATCGGAAGAGCGTGTGCGCCCGGCGGGTGAAGTGAACCTGCGCGACGTGATCTCGGGCGTGCTGACCACCCTGCGCCCGCAGGCCGAGGAACAGGGCAGCCAGATGACGCTGGAGGCTGACGAGGGCGACTACCTGATCCGGGGCGACCGCGATCAGTTGACCCAGGTGTTCACGAACCTGACCGAGAACGCGCTGAAATACGGTGGGCCCGGGCGCGCTGTGACGGTGCGGCTGGAAACCGGCGAGGGCAGGGGCTCGATGCGCGGACCCGTGGTGCGGGCAATGGTCGTTGACCGGGGCGAGGGGATCGACCCGTTGCACCTGCCGCGCCTGACCGAACGTTTCTACCGTGTGGATTCCCATCGCAGCCGCGAAATGGGGGGCACCGGGCTGGGGCTTGCCATCGTCAAGCATATCGTGAATCGCCACCGGGGGCGGCTGCGCATCAGGTCCGAAAAGGGCAAGGGCAGCACCTTCACGGTGGTGCTGCCGAAATAGGTTCAGCCGAAGCGGGCCCTTGTGCGGTTGGCGAAAGCCACCAGCGACAGCATCACCGGCACCTCGACCAGAACCCCCACCACCGTGGCCAGGGCAGCGCCCGATTGCAGGCCGAAGAGGCTGATCGCCACGGCTACGGCCAGTTCGAAGAAATTCGAGGTGCCGATCATGGCGCAGGGGGCCGCAACCCGATGGGGCACCTTCATCAGGTAGGCCGCGCCATAGGCCAGCGCGAAGATGCCGGAGCTTTGCAACAGGATCGGCACGGCGATGAGCGCGATCACCATGGGCCGGTCGAGGATCGTCTGCCCCTGCAGGGCGAAAAGGATCATCACCGTCACGATCAGCCCCATCACCGACCAGGGCTTTACCTGTTCCTTGAAAAGCTCGATCGCGGCAGGTGATCCAAGCCGCGCCCGCGTGATCAACCCCGCCGCCAGGGGCAGCACGACGTAAAGCACAACGGAAAGCACCAGTGTCTGCCAGGGAACCTCGATATCCGTGACCCCCAGAAGAACCGCCACGATGGGCGCAAAGGCAAAGACCATGATCACATCGTTCACGCTGACCTGAACCAGCGTGTAAGTTTCATCCCCCTTGGTCAGTTGCGACCAGACGAAGACCATCGCCGTGCAGGGTGCGGCGCCAAGCAGGATCAGCCCGGCGATATACTGGCTGGCATCCTCGGGGTCGATCCAGGGGGCGAAGACGTGATCGAAGAAGAGGACCGCCAGCAGCGCCATGGTAAAGGGCTTGATAAGCCAGTTGACGACCAGCGTGATGATTAGCCCCGCAGGCTGACGGGCCACGTTGCGAAGCGAGCCGGGATCGACGCCCACCATCATCGGGTAGACCATCGCCCAGATCAGCACCGCCACCACGAGGTTGACCGAAGCGACCTCGGCCACCGAGATGGCAAAGACAAGCGACGGGGCCAGGAAGCCAAGCGCGATGCCACCGACCATCGCCAAGGCCACCCACAGCGTCAGATAGCGTTCGAAACTGCCCATGATCGGCCCCTTTGTCCCGTCGTTCGGACGCGGTTTTGGCCGTGATCGAGCGCCGACGCAAGGGAATCAGCGGGCTTGGAAGTCGGGAATCATGTGGCTGATAGGCCGACTAGCTGGCCGAACGACTGATAAAATCGTGAAGGTATCAGCCCGTAAAAAACACTCTTTTCGACGCTGCAAATCATAAACACTTGGAAACCATGCCTTTTCTGCGCGGGGCCAAGGGTGGTCCGATGGCGCTGTCATAAAACCGTTACGCAGCTGTCACAAAAGCATTGCCGAGGACACATAGACGACCCCCTGAGAGCGCGACACCGGTCGTGTTCCAATTGGTAAAACCAACGGAGAAATCCACCATGTCTTTCGCAAAGCTGACCGTGTCCGCCCTCGCGCTGGCCGCCGTTTCCGCAACCTCCGCCGCTGCCCAGGGCCGCGAAAACGTGCAGATCGCCGGGTCTTCGACCGTTCTGCCCTACGCCACCATCGTTGCCGAAGCCTTTGGCGAGAACTTCGACTTCCCGACCCCGGTGGTCGAATCCGGCGGGTCCTCGACCGGCCTGCGCCGTTTCTGCGAAGGCGTTGGCGAGAACACCACCGACATCGCCAATGCATCGCGTCCCATCCGCGCCTCGGAAATCGAGACCTGCGCGGCCAACGGCGTGACCGACATCATCGAGGTTCGTATCGGCTATGACGGGATCGTCTTTGCCTCGGACATCAACGGCAACTCCTTCGAGTTCACGCCGGCAGACTGGTACCTGGCGCTGGCCGCCGAACTTCCCGTGGATGGCGCAATGGTTGCCAACCCGAACACCACCTGGGACCAGGTGAACGACGCGTTCCCCGCCCAGGCCATCGCCGCCTTCATCCCCGGCACCCGTCACGGCACCCGCGAAGTCTTCGACGAGCGCGTGATCCTGCAAGGCTGTGAAGACACCGGCGCAATGGCCGCCATCATGGAAATCAACGGCGGCGACGAAGACGCAGCCGAAGAGGCCTGCATGGCGATCCGCGGCGACGGCGTGTCGGTCGACATCGACGGCGACTACACCGAAACGCTGGCCCGCATCACCGCCAACCCCGAAGGCATTGGCGTGTTCGGCCTGAGCTTCTACCAGAACAACACCTCCGTTCTGCAAGTGGCCACCATGAACGGCGTTGTTCCCTCGGTCGACTCGATCGCCTCGGGCGAATACCCGGTGTCGCGTCCGCTGTTCTTCTACATCAAGGCAGCCCATCTGGACGTGATCCCCGGCCTGCAGGAATACGCAAGCTTCTTCGTCTCCGACGATATCGCCGGTCCGTTCGGCCCGCTGGCAGCCTACGGCCTCGTGTCCGACCCGGAACTGGCCGAGACTCAGCGCATCGTCGCCGAGCGCGTGACCATGGGTCAGTAAAGACCCCCACTTGACGACAGGCGGGGGCGGTCGATAGGTGCGCCCCCGCAACTTCCCGCCGGGACAAGAAAGACCGACATGCCTCTTCTCTGGATCGTCATCGCCGTTCTGCTTCTGGGCAGCGTCGGCTACGTGATCGGCCGCCACCGCGCCCTGAGCAGCGCCGGTGGCGATATGCGTCTTCTGCATTCTTTGCCGAATTACTACGGGATGAACGTCTTTCTGTCCGCGGTCGTGCCCGCGCTTCTGGTGCTGGTGGTCTGGATGCTGGTGCAACCGGCGCTGATCCAGCGGCAGGTGACGGCAATGATCCCCACGGTCGATTTCTCGGACCAGGGCCAGCTGAGCCTGATCATGACCGATGTGGAACGCGTGGCCAATGGCTTCGACCTGGCCTTGGCCCAAGGCGTGCTGAGCGAAAGCGCGCTTGGCACGATGGACGCCGAGGCCACGAACATCCGCGAGGTCCTGGGCGGGATCGGCGTGGCGCTTGGCCAGGACGTGACGCCTGCCGTGCTGGCCGCCGCGCTGCGCTATCGCGAGCTTCAGACAACCGGTGCCTTCGCCATGACGGGCGTGGTGCTGCTGCTGGCCGCGCTTGGCCTTGGCTATGCCTATAGCCGCACCCACAAGGATTTCCGCGCCCGGAACACCGTGGAACGCGCGGTTCTGGCGATCCTGATCCTGGCCTCGACCATCGCGATCCTGACCACCGTGGGCATCGTTCTGTCGATGATTGTGGAGACGCGCGATTTCTTCCACCTCTACCCCTGGCAGGATTTCTTCTTCGGCCTCGAATGGATTCCGTCCTTCGAGGGCGGCTCGCATCTGGGCCTTCTGCCGCTTCTGTGGGGCACGCTCTACATCACCTTCATCGCGCTGGTGGTGTCGGTGCCCGTCGGTCTTTTCTCGGCCATTTACCTTGCCGAATATGCCAGCCCGCGTGTGCGCGGCATTGCCAAGCCGATGATCGAGATCCTCGCCGGCATTCCAACCATCGTCTACGGTCTCTTCGCTCTCATCACCGTGGGCCCGATGCTGCGCGATTACTTCGCCGCGCCGCTTGGTCTGGGCAGCTCGTCGTCCTCGGTGATGACGGCGGGCCTTGTCATGGGCATCATGCTCATCCCCTTCGTGTCATCGCTCAGCGATGACATCATCAACGCCGTTCCGCAAAGCCTGCGCGATGGCAGCTTCGGACTTGGAGCGACCAAGTCCGAGACGGTCAAGCAGGTGATCCTGCCCGCCGCCCTGCCGGGCATCGTGGGGGCCGTTCTGCTGGCCACCTCTCGCGGAATCGGGGAAACCATGATCGTGGTGCTTGGGGCAGGGGCCGCGGCCCGGCTGAGCCTCAACCCCTTCGAGGCGATGACCACCGTGACCGTCAAGATCGTGGGCCAGCTGACCGGCGATACCGACTTTTCCAGCCCCGAGGCGCTGGTGGCCTTCGCCCTTGGCCTGACGCTTTTTGCCATCACCCTCGGGCTCAACATCCTCGCGCTCTACATCGTGCGCAAATACCGGGAGCAGTACGAATGAGCGACGCAACCGCACCCGTGCCGGCCAATAGCTCGCTTTACGCCACCGACGCGCGCACCAAGAAGCGCAACCGCGCCGAGGCCCGGTTCCGCGCTTACGGAATTGCAGCCATCGGGGTCGGCGTGCTGGCGCTGATCCTGCTGGTGACCTCGATCCTGGGCAACGGGATGAGCGCTTTCCGCCAGACCTATATCACCATTCCGGTGGAACTGGCCGAGCAGCGCCTGGACCCTGCGGGCAACCGCGACCCCGAAGAAATGGCCCGCGTCACGACTTTCGGCTACGCGCCCCTGTTGGGTCAGGCGCTCTACACACACCTGCAAGAGCAGGGGATATCGATGGAAGGTGTCGATCCCCGGGCGCTGATGGCCATGATCAGCCAGGAAGCGCCTGCACAGGTGCGGGCCATGGTCTTGGCCAACCCTGAAATGGTGGGCCAGACCGTGACGCTGGAAATGTTGGCCGGTGGCAGGATCGACGGCTTCTTCAAGGGCCGTGTCACCCTCGAAAGCGCCGAGCGTGACAGCAATGTCAGCCCCGCACAGCTGATGCTGGCCGAGCGTATGGCCGAGGCGGGGATCATCGAGACCCGCTTCAACTGGGCCTTCATCACAGGGCCCGACGCCTCTGACCAGCGGCCCGAAGCGGCCGGGCTGGGTATCGCGATCCTGGGCTCGTTCTACATGATGATCGTGGTTCTGGTGCTGGCATTGCCCATTGGTGTTGCGGCCTCGATCTATCTTGAAGAATTCGCCCCCAAGAACCGATTTACCGATGCAATCGAGGTCAATATCTCGAACCTCGCCGCCGTGCCCTCGATCGTCTTCGGGATCCTTGGCCTTGCGATTTTCATCAACTTCGCTGGCCTGCCACAGTCGGCCCCCATCGTCGGTGGCCTTGTGCTGACGCTGATGACGCTGCCCACGATCATCATTGCAACCCGCGCGTCCCTGCGCGCGGTTCCGCCCTCGATCCGGGATGCGGCGCTCGGGCTTGGCGCCTCCAAGATGCAGTCGGTCTTCCACCACGTGCTGCCGCTGGCCGCGCCCGGTATCCTGACCGGCACCATCATTGGCCTTGCACAGGCGCTTGGTGAAACCGCGCCCTTGCTCCTGATCGGCATGGTGGCTTTCGTGCGCGAGTTTCCCGCGGGCCCCCCGGAGGGCTTTTTCGACCCGGCCTCGGCGCTGCCCGTTCAGGTCTACAACTGGACACAGCGCGCCGATCCGGCTTTCGTGGAACGGGCCTCGGGCGCTACCATCGTGCTCTTGCTGTTCCTGGTCTTCATGAACGCAATGGCCGTGATCCTGCGCCGGCGCTTCGAGCGTCGCTGGTAAGGGCAGGGGATGAATGAAATGAACGATATGAGAATGGTGGATCGCGCCGTGGACAACAAAGAGCTGAAAATCGCCGCCACCGGGGTGGACGTGTTCTATGGCGACACGCACGCCATCAAGAACGTGGACGTCAATATCCTCGACAAGACCGTGACGGCCTTCATTGGCCCTTCGGGATGCGGGAAATCCACCTTCCTGCGCTGCCTGAACCGGATGAACGACACGATCGACATCTGCCGCGTGACCGGTGACATCCTGCTCGATGGGGAAGACATCTACGACGCCAAGGTCGACCCGGTGCAGCTGCGCGCCAAGGTGGGCATGGTGTTCCAGAAACCCAACCCGTTCCCAAAGTCGATCTTTGACAACGTGGCTTACGGCCCGCGCATTCACGGGTTGGCCCGCAACAAGGCGGAACTTGATGAAATCGTTGAGAAATCCCTGCGTCGTGCGGCGCTTTGGGATGAGGTGAAAGACCGGCTCGACAAGCCGGGCACCGGGCTGTCCGGCGGCCAGCAGCAGCGCCTGTGCATCGCGCGTGCCGTTGCCACCAGCCCCGAGGTTCTGCTGATGGATGAACCCTGTTCCGCGCTCGACCCGATCGCCACGGCGCAGGTCGAGGAACTGATCGACGAATTGCGCGAACGCTTCTCGGTCGTGATCGTGACCCACTCGATGCAGCAGGCGGCGTGCGTCAGCCAGAAGACGGCCTTCTTCCACCTGGGAAATCTCGTCGAATTCGGCGACACGAGCCAGATCTTCACCAACCCGCGCGACCCGCGGACGGAATCCTACATCACCGGCCGGATCGGTTGAGCTAAGGGCAGTAACACATGGAAAGAAAAGAACATATCGTTGCCGCCTTTGACCGCGACCTGGAGGGAATCCAGGCCATGATCATGAAGATGGGCGGGCTTGTCGAAGAGGCGATCTCGGGGGCGGTCACCGCGCTGGAAACCCGCGACGAGGAACTGGCACTGAAGGTGCGCCAGGCCGACAAGGCCATCGACGCGCTGGAGGAAAAGGTAAACCAGGAGGCCGCCCTGATCCTCGCGCTGCGCCAGCCCACGGCGGGCGACCTTCGGACCGTCCTAACGGTCTTCCGCCTGTCTGCGAGCCTTGAACGTATCGGCGACTACGCCAAGAACATGGCCAACCGGGCAGGGGTCGTCATGCAGATGCAGCAGATCCCGGGCTCGCTGTCGGGGCTCCGTCGTATGTCGCGGCAAGTCGAACTGATGCTGAAGGACGCGCTCGACGCTTACATCCAGCGCGATGCCGATCTGGCTGCGGATATTCGCGACCGCGACGTGGAAGTAGACCAGATGTATTCAGCGCTGTTTCGCGAATACCTGACCTTCATGATGGAGGATCCGCGCAACATCACGCCCTGCATGCACCTGCATTTCATGGCCAAGAACATCGAGCGCATGGGCGATCACGTTACAACCATCGCCGAGCAGGTCATTTATCTTGTCAGCGGCACATACCCCGAGGACGACCGTGAAAAGGCGGATCGCTCCTCGCATGATCTGGGTCTCGAGGAGGAATAACCGATGGCGGGCGAGCCTCTGGTCCTTGTGGTCGAAGACGAACCGGCGCAGCGCGAAGTTCTTGCCTACAACATCCGCGCCGAAGGCTATTTGGTGATGTCCGCCGGGGCAGGGGACGAGGCCCTGATGATGGTGCGCGAAACCCCGCCCGATGTCATCGTTCTGGACTGGATGCTGCCTAACGTTTCCGGGATCGAGGTTTGCCGGCAGCTGAAGGCCTCGGTCGAGACCAACAAGATCCCGGTCATCATGCTTTCGGCCCGTTCGGAGGAAACCGACAAGGTGCGCGGGCTGGAAACCGGCGCCGATGATTACGTGGTCAAGCCGTATTCCGTGGCCGAACTCCTGGCGCGCCTGCGCACGCAGTTGCGCCGCACCAGGCCTGCAACCGTCGGCGAGCAGCTGCAATACGAGGATATCGTGCTCGACATGGCAGAGCACCGCGTTTACCGCGCAGGCGAGGCGCTGAGCCTGGGGCCGACCGAATTTCGGTTACTGACAGCCTTCATGGAACGTCCGGGCCGCGTCTGGAGCCGGGAACAACTGCTGGACCGTGTCTGGGGACGAGATATTTACGTCGACAGCCGGACCGTTGACGTTCACGTAGGGCGGCTTCGCAAAGCACTGAAATCGGCAGGCCAAAGCGAGGATCCCATCCGGACCGTCAGGGGGGCTGGCTACGCGCTCGGGTAGCCGATCCATTAATCCTATAATCAGTATTATGTTACCAATTGATGAAATGCGCGCGCGCTGAAACTGATCAACACCTCCGGTAAATCACGCAATATCAATGTGCTGCGCATTGTAGTTGATCTTGATCCCATCCGCTTGCACCTGACGATCTTAGACGTCCGAGACCTGCCGCCCTTCTCCTCCTGCGCAGGCGCAACACCCTGATTTACAAGGAAATCGGCGCTCGACAGCCCATTTGCACGATGCGTATAGTGAACCCAGTTTTGGGAAACATTTTATGCGCGCAGACTCTAAACAAGGCATCGAGGTGCCAAGGTATGGTTTTGTCAGGCCCTACAGAGACGCCATACAGTGGCACTCCGCCATTGTGTCTAGGATTGCGAGGTGTGGCAGATGAAGGCTCTGTCCCCGTATCTAAGGGCGCGCAGCGTCGAGGAGTTGTGGGAACACCACACGGCACATATGGCGCAGTATGGCTTCGATCGCATGCTCTATGCCTATACCTGTTTTCAGGGAGGCAATTCCCTGGGCGATCCCGATGATGCTTTGGTCTTGACCAATCACGCACCGGATTACGTCGAAGCCTATGTCAGCAAGGGGCTTTTTCGCGATGCGCCGATGATGAACTGGGCCTCCCGCAACACCGGGTCAATCAGCTGGCGGCACATGCAGTCGGAGTGCTTTGAACGCAGCAATTCCAATGGGATACGCAATGTTCTTGAGCTCAATCGTCGTTTTGGCGTGGTTGCCGGCTACACGATCTCTTTTCCGATGGCGATCAAGCGGGCTGCGGCGGGCATCGGCCTGGCGGCCCGCGTGGGGCTCGATCAGAACGCGGTAGACGAGATCTGGGCCGAGCACGGTGAGGATATCGAGATCATCAACCACGTGGCACATCTGGCCATCACGCAGCTGCCCGCTACGGGCCAGAGCCGTATCCTGACCCCACGCCAGCGCGAGGTTCTGGAACTGGTCGCCGACGGCAAGTCCGTTCAAGACATCGCCCTTCTGCTGGACCGCAAGGCGGCGACTGTCGACAAACACCTGCGTGGTGCCCGCGACTCGCTTGGCGTTGAAACAACTGCCCAAGCGGTGCGCAAAGCCTCTGTTTGGAACCAAATTTTCATCATCGAACCCGGAACCGGCCTGTCGTGAGGGCATTTGCGATCACGAGCGCGTGATCAGCCCTAAGGTAAAGGAAACCTGACTAGGCGAATGCCCGCCGATGAGTCACTTTTGATATGTTCCGTGAGTGATGGCTGAGGTTTCTGCTCGGTCAGGAGCACCGGGCCGTCGGGATCATTGTTTTGCTCGACGGTCCTATTTCTGACACTGCCGCCGGTGGCATTTCATCGGCGGCAGGTCACCCTACCAAGTGGCCATCCCCTACCCCGGCCCGGTGGGAGACCAGAAAGAGCGGCACCGCCCGTCCCTGGCGGTGTCGCTTTTTTTGTGGTCCTGGTCTTGGTACCACGGGAACAGCCCGGTGAAAAAAGAAACGGGCAGAGGCGCCTCCCAACACCTCTGCCCGTCTTCCAGCGGTTGATCCGGAGATCAGCCCTGGGCGGCCTTCGCAACCTCGGCTGCGAAGTCTTCTTCTTTCTTCTCGATGCCTTCGCCCACTTCGATGCGGACGAAACCGGTCACGGTCGCACCGGCGTCCGCTGCGGCGGCACCGACGGTCACGTCGGGATTGATCACGAACGCCTGGTTCAGCAGGGTCGACTCGGCCACGAATTTCTTCATGCGGCCTTCGATCATCTTCTCGATCACGGCTTCGGGCTTGCCCGATTCACGCGCGATGTCGATCTGGATCTGGCGTTCCTTCTCGACCACGGCCGGGTCCATGTCATCCTCGTTCAGGGCGGCCGGGTTCACGGCGGCGATGTGCATCGCGATCTGCTTGCCGAGTGCCTCGTCGCCACCGGTCATGGCAACCAGCACGCCGATCTTGCCCATGTCGGGAGCCGCCGCGTTGTGCACGTAGGTCACGACGGTTTCGCCCTCGATGCGGGCCATGCGGCGCAGGGTCATGTTCTCGCCGATGGTGGCGATCTTGTCGGTCAGCGTGTCAGCGACGGTCTTGCCGCCCAGATCGGCAGCGGCCAGCGCTGCGAGATCGGCCACGCCGGTTGCGGCGCCCGCGCTGGCACCAACCATCTTCTGGACGTCGGCGGTCTTGGCGACGAAATCGGTTTCCGAGTTCACCTCGACGGCAACGCCCACGCCACCGTTCACGGCGACGGCGACGAGGCCCTCGGCGGCCACGCGGCCGGATTTCTTGGCGGCTTTCGCCAGGCCCTTGGTGCGCAGCCAGTCGACGGCGGCGTCAAAATCGCCATTGGTTTCGACCAGTGCCTTCTTGGCGTCCATCATGCCTGCGGCGGTGGCTTCGCGCAGTTCCTTGACCATTGCAGCAGTGATTGCCATGGGTCTGCTCCTTCAAATCATACGGTGTCTGGACCGGCCAGTAGCCGGTCCATATGTCAGATGCGTGACGGAGGGGATCAGCCCTCTGCGGCTTCCTCGGCGGGGGCTTCGGCTTCGGCGGCCAGCGCCTCTTCCACGTTGCCCTCTTCCAGTGCGCCCAGGTCGACGCCGGCGCCTTCCATCTGGGCGGTCATGCCGTCCAGGGCTGCGCGGGCGACGAGGTCGCAGTCAAGGCCGATGGCGCGCGCGGCGTCATCGTTGCCGGGGATGATGTAGTCGACGCCGGCGGGCGAGCAGTTGGTGTCAACCACGGCCACGACCGGGATGCCGAGCTTGTTGGCTTCGGCGATCGCCAGGTCTTCTTTCTTGACGTCGATGACGAAGATCAGGTCCGGCAGACCGCCCATTTCACGGATGCCGCCGAGCGAAGCCTGAAGCTTGGCCTGATCGCGTTCCATGCCGAGACGCTCTTTCTTGGTCAGGCCTTCCAGCCCGCCTTCCATCGCTTCGTCGATATGCTTGAGACGGCTGATCGAGTTCGACACGGTTTTCCAGTTGGTCAGCGTGCCGCCGAGCCAGCGGTGGTTCATGTAGTACTGCGCGCAACGCTCTGCGGCTTCGGCCACAGGCTTCTGGGCCTGGCGCTTGGTGCCGACGAAGAGGATGCGACCGCCCTTGGCCACGGTTTCACGAACCGCGTGCAGAGCCGCGTCCAGCATGGGAGCGGTCTGGGTCAGGTCGATGATGTGGATACCGTTGCGCTGGCCGTAGATGAACTCTGCCATCCGCGGGTTCCAACGCTGAGTCTGGTGACCAAAGTGAACGCCAGCTTCGAGCAGCTGACGCATGGAGAAATCGGGAAGCGCCATGTCCTTGTCCTTTCCGGTTTGCGCCTGAGCGGAGGTTCAGGGTCATCTGACCCAACCGGTGGACCGAAACGGGGATGTCTCCCCCGAAGGCCCGCCTCCGCCTGTGAAGTAGCGCGCGTTTACGCGAGGTTTCCTGGCTGCGCAACCCCCCTGCCCCGTCTTTTGTAGCAGGTTTCCCCGCGCGGGGACCGGGAACGGCTCTCCTCACCCTCCCTGGCGGGAGGGATCGTCGCCCCGTCTGGGGCGCTGCCCCAGACCCCGGGATATTTGCGGAACAATGAAGGGGGCGCGAAAAGGGCGTGGACGCAAGGCCCGGGCTTGCCTAGAGATCAGGCATGACACCGAGACCTGACATCCTGTGCATCGGCTCTGTCCTTTGGGACATCATCGGCCGAACCGATCTGCCGATGATCGCCGGCAATGACAAGCCCGGCCGGATTACCCGGCTGCCGGGTGGTGTGGCGCTGAATATCGCCATGACGCTGGCAGCACAGGGGCTGCGACCCGGCCTGCTGAGCGTGGTGGGTGACGATCCGGCTGGAACGGCCCTGTTGGTGGAATGCGGCAAGATGGGACTTGGGGTCGAGCATGTGCTGGTCGATCACGACTTGCCGACGGACCAGTACATGGCGATCGAAAGCGAGGGGCGACTTCTGGCCGCAATCGCCGATGCCC
>NZ_CAXREX010000199.1:0-24123 GCF_964229645.1 Nioella sp.
CTCGCCGCGCTCGACGCGGGCTTCCGGGCCCTCTGACCCCCGTAAGTGTTCTCAAAATATCCAGGGGGCGTCGCCGCAAGGCGACGGGGGAAGCGCCCCCAAAGGCGGGCCGACGATCCCTGCCGGCCGGCAGGGTGAGGAGGCCCGCTCCCGGATCGGCGCCGAAGGCGTCGATCCCGCCGGGCTCAGTCCTGCAATCCGTGCAGTTCTTCCAGAAGGTCCAGAAGCTCTTCCATCCGCTCCGGCCCGTAGCGCGCCGTCAATGCCGCGAAGATCGCCTCGGCTTCGGGCAGGTGTTCGAGGATCAGCGCCCGCCCCTTCCCGGTCACGGTCACGATGGACTTGCGCCGGTCGCCAGGGTCCGAGGCGCGGGTCAGCAACCCCTCGCCCTCCATCGTCTTCAGGATCCGCGTCAGGCTGGACAGCAGCAGGCAGGCCCGTGCGGCCAGCGCGGTCTGCTCCATCGGGCCTTCCTCATCCAGCACCCGCAGCACACGCCATTTCTGTTCGTTGATGCCGCTTTGGGCCAGCATCTCGCGAATGGGGCCCATCACCGTTTCGCGTGCACGCAGCAGCGCGATCGGCAAGGACCGGCTGGTGCGGCGGAACCCGGGATGTTCAGGGGTGTCAGACATGCTCATACCCGATGTAAAGCCGCTTTTGGCCGCTCCGACAAGCCTTCTCGGTCAGACCGCGACACCCTTGCGGTCTGCCACGTGGCGGGCGATCTCGGCCTTGTAGAGCGCGCGGATGCGCGCCGTCAGGGGCCGCTGGCCGCTGCCCACGGGCTTGCCGTCGATCGAGGCCACGGGCGTCTGCGCCCCGAAGGTGCCGGTCAGGAAGGCCTCGTCGGCGCTGTAGGCCTCGTAGAGCGAATAGTTCTTCTCGCGCACCGTGATCCCGTCGGCCCGGCACAGGTCGATCACCTTGGCCCGCGTCACCCCGTTCATGCAGTAATCGCCCGTCGAGGTCCAAAGTTCGCCCTTTCGGACGATGAAGAAGTTGCAGGCATTGGTGGTGTTCACGAAGCCATGCGGGTCGAGCATCAGTGCCTCGTCGGCCCCCGCCGCCTCGGCCTGGAGGCAGGCGATCACGCAATTGAGCTTCGAATGGCTGTTGAACTTGGCGTCCTGGCTGTGCGGCAGGCCGCGCACCTGCGGCACCGAGGCCAGCCGGATCCCCGCCGACTGCAAGCGGTCGACCGGCCGGGAATGTTCCATGATGATCACCACGGTCGGCCCCGACCGGCTGAGCGAGGGATGCTGGAAGGGCTTCACCTTCACCCCCCGCGTCACCATCAGGCGGCAATGCACGTCGGTGGTCATGCCATTGGCCTCGGCGGTCCGCCGCAGGGCCTCGGCCACGCCTGCCCGGTCCATGCCGGGATCGAGGCTCACCGCCTTGCAGCTGTCGAAGAAGCGGTCCATGTGCTCGTCGAAGAAGGCCCAGACCCCGTCATAAAGGCGCATGCCTTCCCACATGCCGTCCCCCAGCATGAATCCCGAATCGTAGACCGAGACCTTGGCCGCATCGCGATGCACGATCTCGCCATTGACGTAGATCTTGATGTCGCGGTTGCGGATGTCCTCTTCGGCGTCGTGGGTGGTGGCGTGGGTATCGGTCATGTCCGGGGCCTCGTGCAGTGCTGCCCCATCAACAGCGCCCTTGCGCGGCAAAGGCAAGCCGCCTCGGCCAAAAAAGTGGCGGCGGCCCCGACAAGGGACCGCCGCCGTCGCGTCTCAGGCAGGGTTCGCGCATCCTGCCAAGGACACGGGTCTCAGGCCAGATCGTAACGATCGGCGTTCATCACCTTGGTCCAGGCATCCGCGAAATCGGCCACGAATTTCGCGCCCGCATCGTCCTGGGCATAGACCTCGGCATAGGCGCGCAGGATCGAGTTCGAGCCGAACACGAGGTCCACGCGCGTTGCGGTCCACTTGGTCTCGCCCGACGCCCGGTCGACGATGTCGTAGAGGTTCTCGCCCGTGGGCACCCACTTGTTGGACATGTCGGTCAGGTTGACGAAGAAGTCGGTGCTCAGCGCCCCTTCACGGTCGGTGAAGACACCATGCTTGGTGCCGCCGTGATTGGTGCCCATGGCCCGCATGCCGCCCATCAGAACGGTCATTTCCGGTGCCGTCAGGCCCATCAGCTGCGTGCGGTCGAGCATCAGCTCTTCCGGGGTCACCGCGTAGTCCTTCTTGACCCAGTTGCGATAGCCATCGGCCAGCGGTTCCAGCACGTCGAAGCTTGCCGCGTCGGTCATCTCGTCGGTGGCGTCCCCGCGACCCGGCGCGAAGGGCAGGTCGAGCGCGTGGCCCGCCGCCTTGGCGGCCTGCTCCACGCCGAGATTGCCCGCCAGCACGATCGTGTCGGCCACCGAGGCGCCATGCTTGGCGGCCAGCGGTTCCAGCACCGACAGCACGCGCGCCAGGCGCTCGGGCTCGTTGCCAGCCCAGTCCTTCTGCGGCGCAAGGCGGATACGCGCACCATTGGCGCCACCACGATAGTCGGACTGGCGGAAGGTGCGGGCGCTGTCCCACGCGGTTGCGACCATGTCGGCGACCGACAGGCCAGCGGCGGCGATGTCGGCCTTGAGGGCCGCCTCGTCATAGCCGGTGGAGCCCGCGGGAACCGGATCCTGCCAGATCAGGTCTTCTGCCGGGGCGTCGGGGCCGATGTAGCGGCTGCGCGGGCCAAGGTCGCGATGGGTCAGCTTGAACCAGGCGCGGGCGAAGCAATCGTCGAAATAGGCCGGGTCGGCCATGAACTTCTCGCAGATGGCGCGATAGGTCGGGTCGACCTTCATCGCCATGTCGGCATCGGTCATCACCAGCATCGCCTTCTTGGACGGATCGGAGGGATCCGCCGGCAGATGCTCGTCCTTGATATCGACGGGCTTCCACTGGTTCGCGCCTGCGGGCGACTTGGTCAGTTCCCACTCGTAGCCGAAGAGGAGTTCCAGGTAGCCCATGTCCCAGGTGGTCGGGTGCGTGGTCCAGGCCCCTTCGACGCCCGATGTCACCGCGTTGGTGGCCTTGCCGCCCATATGCGGGTTCATCCAGCCAAAGCCCTGGTTCTCGATCGGTGCGCCTTCGGGCTCTGCGCCAAGGGTCCCGGCATCGCCGTTGCCATGCGCCTTGCCGACGGTATGGCCGCCCACGGTGAGCGCCGCGGTTTCCTCGTCGTTCATGGCCATGCGCGCGAAGGTTTCACGCACCTGCGCTGCCGTCTTCATCGGGTCGGGCTGGCCGTTCACGCCTTCGGGGTTCACGTAGATCAGGCCCATGTGCACGGCGGCCAGCGGGTTTTCCAGCGTCGAGGGATCGTCGAGATTCTCGTAGCGGTTCTCGCTCGGGGCCAGCCATTCGCGCTCGGCCCCCCAGTAGACGTCCTTTTCCGGGTGCCAGATGTCTTCGCGGCCGAAGGCGAAGCCGAAGGTCTTCAGACCCATGTCTTCATAGGCCATGGTGCCCGCCAGAAGGATCAGGTCGGCCCAGGAGATCTTGTTGCCGTATTTCTTCTTCAGCGGCCACAGCAGGCGGCGCGCCTTGTCGAGGTTGCCGTTATCGGGCCAGGAGTTGAGCGGCGCAAAGCGGATGGTGCCGCAGCCACCGCCGCCTCGTCCGTCGGCCAGGCGGTAGGAGCCGGCCGAGTGCCATGCGAGGCGGATCATCAGGCCGCCGTAATGGCCCCAGTCCGCCGGCCACCAGTCCTGGCTGTCCTTCAGAAGCGCCTTCATGTCGGCCTTCAGCGCGTCGACATCGAGATCCTTCAGGGCCTCGCGGTAGTTGAACCCTTTCAGCGGATTCACCTTGCTGTCATGCTGGTGCAGGATGTCGAGGTTCAGCGTCGACGGCCACCAGTCCACGACCCCGGTGCCGGTATGGGTGTTGCCCCCATGCATGACCGGGCACTTGCCTACGTTATTTCCATCCATGTCTTTCTCCGATCCTTGATCTCGAATGGTCTGAGCGCGTTTCGGGGATTGGACGACATCAATCGAACCACACGCACAGCGCCGCCCGGCAGAGGGCCGCGAATGCGATGATCCGAAGGAAGAACGCCGATCCGCCACCCCTCCCGGATGTGTTGCGGATCCGGGCGCGAGTCGCCCTCCCCTCCTGTTCTGGAATCATTCTAACAAACTAGACCCATACATCGAAGTTGCATTTTCCGATTGTTGCGATAACTTTTTCCTATGATAAACGTGACCCTCAAACAGCTCCGCTATTTCGAGGCCTTGGCCCGCCACGGCCATTTCGGCCGCGCGGCCGAGGCGTCCTCCGTGTCCCAGCCCGCGCTCTCGGTGCAGATCCGCGAGATGGAAGAGACGCTCGGCACGCCGCTCTTCGAACGCGGGTCACGGCAGGTCCGGCTGACCGCCTTCGGCGAAGAGATCGCCGCGCGCGTGCGCGCGATCCTGCAATCCGTCGATGAACTGGGCGACATGGCCCGAGCCGCACAGCACGGCCCTGCCGGGCGGCTGCGCCTCGGTGTCATCCCCACCATCGCGCCTTACCTGCTGCCCGCGATCATCGGGCGGCTCAGCCATCGCTATGACGGGCTGGAACTGCGCGTGCGCGAAACCCAGACACAAAAGCTGCTCGACGAACTGGCCGACGGGCGGCTCGATGCGGCGATCCTGGCCCTGCCCATCTCGGAACCCGCCTTCGAGGAGGTGCCGCTCTTCTCCGAATCCTTCGTGCTGGTGCGCCCTGCGGGCGATGCGGACAAGCCCGTCCCCAACCGCGACAGCCTGCGCGAGATGCAGCTGCTGCTGCTGGAAGAGGGGCACTGTTTCCGCGACCAGGCGCTGTCGTTTTGCAACCTGCGCTCGTCCCTGCCGCGCGACCTGCTGGATGGCAGCTCGCTCTCGACCCTGGTGCAGATGGTGGGGTCAGGCATCGGGGTGACGCTGATCCCGGAAATGGCGGTGGCGGTGGAAACCCGCTCGGCCGCCGTGTCGGTCGCCCAGTTCGAAGAACCCCGCCCCGAACGCACAATCGGCATGATCTGGCGTCGCTCGAACCCGCTGGCGCGCCAGCTGATGCAGGTGGCCCAGGTGGTGCAGGAGGCGGGCGCGGCGCTTCGCGCCGCAAGCGGCTGACGGTTCCCAAGCGCGCCCCGACAGGGTATCGAAAGAGAATGGGCGCCGTCACATCCCTCTTCCTGCGCAAGGTCGTTGGCACGGTCCGCGAGCAGACCGACGAGGCCGCGCTGCTGGCCTCGGTCGGGCTCGATCCCGCCGCGCCTCCCGATCCGTCGCTGATGATTTCCGACAGCGCCTATTACGCGCTGCTGGAGCGTATCGCCCAAGAAGTCGATGACGCCACTGACCTGCCCCTGCGCACGGGCGCGGCCATGCGCTGCGACGATTACGGAGCCTTCGGCCTGGCCTGGAAATCGGCCCCGACCCTGCGCGGGTCATTCGCGCGGGCCGAGCGCTACTGGCGGCTTCTGACCAGCGTGACCGAGTACAGCCTCACACCCGCGGGCCCGTCCGCCTGGTTCCACCTGCACCGCGCGGGCGAACGGCGGCTTGGGCTGCGGCTGTCGAACGAGGCGTCGCTGGCCAGCGTGGTGTCGATCATCCGGCAGGTGACGCCGGGCCCCTTCGCCCCGCGCGCCGTCCACTTCCGCCACCCCGCCCCCGCCCAAACCGCCGCCCACCGGGCCTGGTTCGGCTGCCCGGTCATCTTCGGGGCCGACCGCGACGGGATCGAGATCGCAGCGACTGACCTGAGCGCGCGCAACCGCCTAGGCGACGAGGGCATCAGCGGCTTCCTTCTGCCCCATCTCGACGCCGAACTGGCGCGGCTGGAACGCGATGCGGGGCTGGAGAGCGAGGTGCGCGACGCGGTTGCGCAGGCACTTTCCGACGGCCCGCCCAAGCTTGCCGCCATCGCCCGGCGGCTCGGCATGGGCGAGCGCACCCTGCAACGCCGGCTTTCGCAAGAGGGGCTGTCCTTCCAGCGCCTCGTGGACGAGGCCCGGCGCGCGCTGGCCGAGGGGCTGCTGGTGCAAAGCGACTACTCGCTGGCCGAGGTGGCCTTCCTGACAGGGTTTTCCGAACAAAGCGCCTTCACCCGCGCCTTCCGCCGCTGGACCAGTCGCACACCCGCTGCCTTCCGCGAGCAGACACGCCCCGGCTGAGCGGGCCGGGCCGCTTGAAAGCGCGGCGGCTTTGGCCAATGCTGCGCGCGACCCCAACCGAAAAGGCCGCCCCGGATGAAGCTCGAATTCCACCACATCAATTTCGTGTCCGAGGATGTCGATCGCCTGCACCGCTTCTATACCGAGGTGCTGGGGCTTGCCGACGTACCGGTCCAGTCCTTCCCGCGCCCCGACGCAACCGACAGCTCGGGCTATGACGGCAAGATCCGCTTCGCCACCGACGGGGCCATGCAGATGCACCTCGCCCACAAGGACCTGGGCGTCGCGTTCCGAAATGGAGGGGTCATCAACCCGGTCGAGCGGGGCCATATCGCCTTTCGCACCGATGACATCGAGGCCTTCAAGGCGCTGCTCGATGCCCAATCCATCCCCTATTCGGACTATGGAACCGCCTTCGCCGCCGAATGGCACCAGGTCTTTTTCCATGACCCCGAGGGCAACGTGATCGAGGTGCACCAGGCCGTGGCCTAGGCACGACACGACCGGGCGCCGGCCCCATTCGGCCGGGCCTGTCGGTGTCTTATCTCTGGGAGAGAATGGTGCGGTCGAGAAGACTCGAACTTCCACGGGAGTTACCCCACAGCGACCTCAACGCTGCGCGTCTACCAATTCCGCCACGACCGCACGTGATCAGGTAGTGCGCGGCTGTTTAGCCGAGGGTCGCGGGGATGCGCAAGGGGGATTCGCATCTCTTTTTCAGACCGGGTCACGCCCCCCATGCCAGGCCGCAGGCAGCGCCTTATAAAGAAAGGCCGCCCGGTTGCCCGGACGGCCCTTTTTTCGGTCTCGCGCAGGGCGCGCGTTCGATTACTTGCTCGGGGCCGGTGCAGGGGCCGGCACGATGGTGGTCTGCGCCGGGGGCTGCGCCACGACCTGCGCAGGGGCCGGAGCGGGGGCCGGGGCGGGCACCACCACGACCTGCGGCTGCTGCGGGGCAACCTGGGCATCGCGATAGGCCACCAGCAGGGGCGTGCCGACAAGGCCGGTCTGCGCCGAGCCGCCATTGATGGCCCAGTAATAGGCCTGCATCAGCATGTCATACTGGTAGGTGGCGTAGTCACGGCCGTTCACCGGGTAGCCCATCACCGCCTGGTAGCGTTCGATGGCCTGACGGGTGCCTGCACCGATCTGGCCGTCGACCGACCCGGCGTTGAAGCCGAAATAGTTCAGAGCGGTCTGGGTGTCGCGGCCCATCTGGCTGGCCGGGATACCGCCGCCGCCACCGCCACCGGTGGTGGCGCGGTTGCCACCCTGGTTGCTGTTGGCGATCGCGGCGCCGATCAGGCCGCCCACGATCAGGCCGCCGACGACGTCACCGGCATCGGCGCGGGCTTCGGGGGCGGGAAGGGTAGCAAGCGCCACGGCAAAGGTGGCAACGGTAAGGGATTTAAGCATCATGGCGTCCTCCAAGGAAATTTGGCGTCCTTACAGATTTGTCGAACGCTAGCACAAAACGGTTCAATCCAGAGTCCGAAAAACTGGCAGTTACCGGGTAAACCAGTGGAATACAGGCGGAAAAAATCCGTTTCCGGGCGGCATTCCGCCGGCTTCGCGGTCAGGTTGCGGGACGATTCGGGCTTTCAGCACGGATCAGGCGCACAACGATCACGGTCCCGATTGCCAGAATCGCCACGGTTGCGAAGCCATCCCATCCGGCGCCGCCCAAGACGATGCGGTTGGTCAGCCGACCAGGCAGGAAGTTCAGCAGCCCCGCCGCAGCCAGGCCCCAGGCCATGTTGGTCATGGCCCTGCGATGGCCGTGATGATTGCCCGCGATGGCCGCTCGGATGCCGGTGTAAAGGCCGACCAGCGTTACCACGGACAAGATATGGATCGGGCTGAACGGACCGATCAGTCCAAAACCGCTGATCCAGAAAGAACTGCCTGCCGCCAGCGCCATGGCCGTGACCCAGGCATAGCCCGCAACGCGGTGCAACTGATCGCGGCGGCGGCGCAACAGCACGAACGGAGTCAGAAAAACCGCGGGCAGCGCGCCCAATACATGGAGTTGAACGGCCAGCGATGCGTTGAAAAGAGGTTCAAGGGCTGTCATGTGAATACCTCGTCGGTTTGGGTGGACTGAATGCCCCCGCCCTGCCACGCCCCGCGATCGGGGTTCGAGTGCCCATGCGTAAACCGGAGGACAGCCTTCGTGACCGACAATCCCCTGCAATCCACGAAGCGTGAACTGCATGCGCTTGTCGGCAACCGCCGCGTGGTGGTGGGGCTATGTGCAGCAGGCGTGATCGCAGGCATCGCCGGCCCTTTTGGCACCGCCGAGCATCTACGCCTTGCCCCGCGCATCGCCTATTGGCTGGTGCTGGTCTGGATCACGTTCCTGACCGGGACAAGCCTGACCGGTTCGCTGATCGGGGCTCTTGCTCGGCGCGGGACTGCGCCTGCGCTGGCCGCACTGCCTGCAGCCCTGCTGGCGGGGTTGGTCATCACGGCCGAGGTCGCGCTGCTGAACTGGATTGTCTTTGACCTGCCGCCCTCAGGCTGGCCCTATATTGGCGGGCTGGCGCTGAACGGCATGGTCATCTCGGTCATCATCACTGGCGCGGCGCTGCTTCTGGACGCAGATGGGCCTGCCGCCGATCCTGCTCCGGGCCCCGATCTGCCTGCCCTGCTTGATCGCATGCCGCTGGATAAGCGCGGGCCGCTCATCTCGCTTTCTGTCCAGGATCATTACGTGGATATCGTCACCACGCGCGGGCGCGAAATGCTGCTGTTGCGCCTGTCCGACGCGATCCGTGAAACCCAACCCACACCGGGCTTGCAGGTGCACCGCTCGCATTGGGTGGCGCTCGATCAGGTCAGTTCGGCGCGACGCGACGGAGCGCGCGCCGTCTTGACGATGTCGGACGGACGAGACATTCCCGTAAGCCGGTCGCATGTCGCAGCCGTCAAGGAGGCCGGGCTTTTCCCCGGGTAACACATGGTCGAATGGATCCGCTCGGATGCCCCGGTGCCCTATGACGAGGCCGTCGCCTGGATGGAAGGGCGCGCCGCCGCCGTTGCACGTGGCGAGGCGGACGAGGCGATTTGGCTGCTCGAACACCCGCCGCTTTACACCGCCGGCACCTCGGCCAAGCCCGCCGACCTGACCGACCCCGACCGCTTCCCCGTCTACGAAACCAAGCGCGGCGGCCAGTATACCTATCACGGGCCCGGCCAGCGGGTGGCCTACGTGCTGCTCGACGTGGCGCAGCGCGGCCATGACGTGCGCGCCTTCGTTCAGCAGATGGAGGATTGGGTGATCGCCACGCTGGCGGAATTCAACCTGCGCGGCGAAAAGCGCGAGGGCCGGGTGGGCGTCTGGATCGCGCGCCCCGACAAGCCGCCGCTTGCCGACGGGTCCCCGCGCGAAGACAAGATCGCCGCTCTTGGCGTGCGCCTGACCAAGTGGGTGAGCTACCACGGGCTGTCGATCAACGTGGAACCCGAGCTGGACCATTTCGATGGCATCGTGCCCTGCGGCATCACCGGGCATGGTGTCACCTCGCTGGTTGACCTGGGCCTTCCGGTGACGCTGGACGACGTGGACGTGGCCCTGCAAAAGACCTTCGAAGAGGTCTTTGGCAGCGCCGGGGTTCCGCGCCGCCCACAAACCGCCCGTTAACCAGTTTCGCGCGAATAAACCCCGGAAAATCCCCGCCTTCGGCATCCTCTCTGCACCCGGTCGCCACATTTTTCCGATAGTTCCGGTCAAACTGTAACGATTGGGCGAGGAGTGCATTATGCCACCCATTGATAGGCAATTTGGCCGGTTTGTCCGCTCGGAAAGCGGCGCGGTCACCGTGGATTGGGTCGTGCTGACCGCTGGCCTTGTCGGCCTCGGCATGGCGGCCACTGTCGTCGTCTCCGGCGGCGTCGAACATCAGGCAGAAGAAATCGCAAGCCTTCAGGGCCAGAGCATCACCGGGCTGCACCGGTGGGGCCAGAACCGTCTCGCCAATGGCTCTTTCGAGGATATCGAGGGCATGCTGGCGGCGGGATGGGGCTTCTACTCGAACGGCTCCATGAATGGCTGGGACCTGCTGGATGACCCCCGCGCGGAAGTGGTCTGGAGCGGCTATAACGGCGTCACGGCAACCGATGGCGGCTACATGCTGGATCTCGATGCCAGCCCTGGCAACATGAGCCTCGGGCAAGTGCTGGACTCGGCCGTTGACGGACAGGTCTACACCGTTTCCTTCGACGCGGCCGACCCGCGCATGAATAACGGGGTCGATGTTTACTGGGGCGGCGAGCTTGTCGGCTCGGCCAACCCGACGGGCAACAGCATGCAGAGCTATTCCTTCGAGATCCAGGGCGGATCCGGTGATGGCTCCAACCTGCTGATGATCACCGGCACCGGCCCCGAGGACAATGTCGGCGCCTATATCGACAACGTGCATGTCGGCAACTGATCCGTGCGGGCCGCGGGCGGAAAACGGACTGTTTCCAGCCCGCCCCGCCCTGCGCCATGATTTGGACAGATTCCCGCGCGAAAAGAACGGGGTACGCGGGACGCGCCTGCCGGAACCCGGTTGGCGCCCTGACGTGCAGGAACACGCCCGGGGTTAGGACAAGGGCGCGACCGACAGAGGTATTGACCGGGCAGCCGTTTATAATACCGGTCAGAATGATACGTGATTTCCGCCCGCCATTTTGCGGGCAACCAGAAGGACTTGAGCCGTGACCCGAGGCACTGACCACGAGCGCAACGACCGGATCGAAGCCACGGTGATCGTGGCCGCGCTGGCCACGCTCGGGCTGCTTGTCGCCATCGCGGTCTCGACCTCCATGTCCGCCGTGACGGCCCCCGACCTGCAAGCCACGACCGAGGGCGATACCGCCCCCATCCCGGCCCGCAGCCTGGGCGGAATCGACCCCACCGGCGCACAGCTTCAGGGCTCCGAACTGCGCTGATTGCGCGCAGCCCTGCTCAACGTCGGGTTGAGAATCCCCCAAAATCGCCCGATAATTGCGCCTGTCAGGTGAATCCTGCGCCATTTTTTCCCACCTTGAGCCCGCCAAACACGTTGCGCACCCCCTGCCTGCAAACTAGAACATCCGGCAGGGAATAGGGTGCGCGGCATGCGAACGGTCGTGGTCTGCGCGCTTCTTTGGAACAGGAGACGTCCATGGCTGATGCTGCCATTTCGGGACACGACCACGAAAAGCCGGGGTTCTTCACCCGCTGGTTCATGTCCACCAACCACAAGGATATCGGTATCCTTTACCTCTTCACCGCGGGCTTCGTCGGCCTTCTGTCGGTGATCTTTACCGTTTACATGCGCATGGAGCTCATGGAGCCCGGCGTTCAGTTCATGTGTGACGAGGGCGCGCGCATCCTGTCGGGCTTCGGCGCCGAGGAATGCACCCCCAACGGGCACCTGTGGAACGTGATGATCACGTATCATGGCGTGCTGATGATGTTCTTCGTGGTGATCCCCGCCCTCTTCGGCGGCTTCGGCAACTACTTCATGCCGCTGATGATCGGCGCGCCGGACATGGCGTTCCCGCGTCTCAACAACCTCAGCTTCTGGATGTATGTCGCAGGCGTGTCGCTCGGCGTCGCGTCGCTGCTGGCACCCGGTGGCAACGGTCAGGCCGGGTCGGGCGTGGGCTGGGTGCTTTACGCGCCGCTGTCCACCCGCGAAGCCGGTATCTCGATGGATTTCGCGATCTTCGCTGTGCACGTTTCGGGTGCCTCGTCGATCCTCGGCGCGATCAACATCATCACCACTTTCCTGAACATGCGTGCGCCGGGCATGACCCTGCACAAGACGCCCCTGTTCCCGTGGTCGATCTTCATCACCGCATGGCTCATCCTGCTGTCGCTGCCCGTTCTGGCCGGCGCCATCACGATGCTGCTGACCGACCGTAACTTCGGCACCGCCTTCTTCGATCCCGCCGGCGGCGGCGACCCGATCCTCTACCAGCACCTGCTGTGGTTCTACGGGCACCCGGAAGTGTACATGATCATCGTGCCGGGCTTCGGCATCATCAGCCACGTGATCGCCACCTTCTCGAAGAAGCCCGTGTTCGGCTACCTGCCCATGGTCTACGCCATGGTCGCCATCGGCGGTCTCGGCTTCGTCGTGTGGGCGCACCACATGTACACCGTCGGCATGTCGCTCAGCCAGCAGGCCTACTTCATGGTCGCCACCATGGTCATCGCGGTTCCCACCGGCGTGAAGATCTTCTCGTGGATCGCCACCATGTGGCAGGGCTCGATCGAGTTCAAAACCCCGATGCTCTTCGCCATGGGCTTCATCTTCGTGTTCACCGTGGGCGGTGTGACCGGTATCGTGCTCAGCCAGGCCGGCCTCGACCGCGCCTATCATGACACCTACTACGTCGTGGCCCACTTCCACTACGTGATGAGCCTTGGCGCCGTGTTCTGCATCTTCGCAGGCACCTACTACTGGATCGGCAAGATGTCGGGCCGTCAGTACCCGGAATTCTGGGGCAAGGTTCACTTCTGGCTGTTCTTCATCGGTGCCAACATCACCTTCTTCCCGCAGCACTTCCTGGGCCGCCAGGGCATGCCGCGCCGCTACATCGACTATCCGGAGGCCTTCGCCCACTGGAACTACATCTCGTCGATCGGCGCCTTCATCGCCTTCGCGTCCTTCCTGCTGTTCATCGGCATCGTGTTCTACACCATGTTCGCAGGCCGTCGCGTGACGGAGGACAACTACTGGGGCGAATACGCGGATACGCTGGAATGGACCCTGCCCAGCCCGCCGCCGGAGCACACGTTCGAACAGCTCCCGACCCAGGACATGTGGGACAAGCAACCGCACCACTAAGCGATGCCGGTTGACATCACCCGATACGAGGAAGGGGCCCCGGAGCAATTCGGGGCCCTTTTCCATGACCGCTACGGCGCCCCGCGCCTGCGGCTGCTGATCCGTCCGCACAAGGCGCTCAGCCCGCGCGGCTTCGTCTGGTTCGTCGGCCTTACCGCCTCGCTTCTGTCGCTGCCGCTTCTGGCGGTATTCGGCACGCCGGTCCTGTGGGGGCTCCTGCCCTTCGTGCTGGCCGCCATGCTGGCGCTGTGGTGGGGGCTTACGCGCAGCTGGCGCGACATGGAGCTTTACGAGGAACTGGTGCTGTGGGACCGCCACCTGCGCCTGACCCATGCCGCGCCGCGCAAGGCGCCCCTGGTATGGGAGGCCAACCCCTACTGGGTGCGCGTCAGCCTGATCCCGGAACGGGGCCGGGTGCCCGATTACGTGACGATGAAGGCCGAAGGGCGCGAGGTCGAGATCGGGGCCTTCCTGTCGCCCGAGGAACGGCGCGAGCTTTACGATCTGCTGAGCCGCGAGATGCACGGCCCCTGACGGGCCGGGCCGTCGCATGTGCCAGCGTCGGCGCAGGCGTTCACCCGGTCTTAACCCTTGGCGTGGCAGTATCCCCGCCGGTTAACCGACTCGCGAAGCGTGGGTCCGGTCATGCGCGCCCCTGCCTGCCCTCTGACACCGGGACGGCCGGGACCCTGCGCGCGCTCCGGGTCCGGCCCAGACCGATTCAAATCCACGCGCCCTCTGAAGCGGCGCCGCTTTTTCAACCGTAGGATCGCGACGCGCAGCGTCGCCCCCCTCCCCCGCGAGAACCGGCAAAAGAAAAGCGGCCCTGCCCGGTTGGGAAGAGCCGCCCTGACGTCGTGTCCTTTGCAGGCCTCAGCCCAGCATGTCGCGCACCTTGGGGCCGACGCTGCCGAAATCCATCTGGCCGGTATATTTGGACTTGAGCGCGCCCATGACCTTGCCCATGTCGCGGATGCTCTCTGCCCCGGTGGACGAGATCGCATCGGCAATCGCCTTGGCCACCTCCTCATCCGTCAGCTGGCGCGGCAGGAAATCCTCGATGATCGCGATTTCCTCGCGTTCCTTCTCGGCCAGTTCCAGCCGCCCGCCTTCCTCGTAGGCGCGGGCGCTTTCCTGGCGCTGTTTCACCATCTTGCCCAGGATCGCCAGCACGCCCGCTTCGTCGACGCCTTCGGTTTCCCCCTTGCCGCGCGCGGCAATGTCCTGGTCCTTGATCGCGGCGTTGATCAGCCGCAGGGTCGAGACCCGCGTGCTGTCCTTTTCGCGCATGGCATCTTTCAGCCGCGCGGTGATCTGGTCCCTCAATGCCATATGGCCATCCCCGTCCGTTAGCAGAATCCCGGTCCAACAGCCGCCGAGAATACGCCAATGCAGCCACAGCAACAAGCGTCCCTGACCCGGGGTCATTTGACCGCGCCGGGGGCACCTGCTGCGGCTTGACCCCGACCCCCACTCCCCTTAGGTTGCCGCGAATTTTGCACCAGCCCCGGAGTCGCCCATGACCAGCCGCCCCACCGCCTGCCTCGTTCTTGCCGATGGGACCGTGTTTTATGGGCGCGGCTTCGGCGCCACCGGCCAGACAGTGGCCGAGCTGTGCTTCAACACCGCCATGACCGGCTATCAGGAAATCATGACCGACCCGTCCTACGCGGGCCAGATCGTGACCTTCACCTTCCCCCATATCGGCAATACCGGGGTGACGGTCGAGGATGACGAGACCGGGGAACCGGTCGCGGCGGGCATGGTGGTGAAATGGGACCCGACCGAACCGTCGAACTGGCGCGCCGAGCGCGAGCTGACCGAGTGGCTGGCGGCCAAGGGCCGGATCTGCATCGGCGGCATCGACACCCGCCGCCTGACCCGCGCCATCCGTCAGCAGGGCGCGCCGCATGTGGCGCTGGCCCATGACCCCGAGGGCAAGTTCGACCTGGAAGCGCTGGTTGCTGCCGCGCGCGGCTTTGCCGGGCTGGAGGGGCTCGACCTCGCCAAGGACGTGACCTGCGCCCAAAGCTACCAGTGGGACGAGATGCGGTGGGCCTGGCCCGAGGGTTACAGCCGCCGCTCCGAGCCGGGCTTCAAGGTCGTGGCCGTCGACTACGGCGCCAAGCGCAACATCCTGCGCTGCCTGGCTTCGGCAGGCTGCGATGTGACCGTGCTGCCCGCAACGGCCACCGCCGAAGAGGTTCTGGCCCATCAGCCCGACGGGGTGTTCCTGTCCAATGGCCCCGGCGACCCTGCGGCCACCGGCGTCTATGCCGTGCCGATGATCCAGGACGTTCTGAAGGCCGACCTGCCCGTCTTCGGCATCTGCCTTGGCCACCAGATGCTGGCGCTGGCGCTTGGCGCCAAGACCGTCAAGATGAACCATGGCCATCACGGCGCGAACCACCCGGTCAAGGATCTCGAAACCGGCAAGGTGGAAATCACCTCGATGAACCATGGCTTCACCGTGGACAGCCAGACCCTGCCCGCGGGCGTGAAGGAAACGCATGTCTCGCTCTTCGACGGGTCGAACTGCGGCATCCGCATGACCGACAAGCCGGTCTTCTCGGTGCAGTATCACCCCGAGGCAAGCCCCGGCCCGCAGGACAGCTATTACCTCTTTGAACGCTTCGCCGCGGCGATGCGCGCGCGCAAGGCCGAAACCGTCTGACGCGGACGCGCCCCGGGCAAGACCAATCCTTCCCATGGTTAATCCTTTGTTAGGATTAACAGGATCACAATGACCCCCGGTTCCGTTGACCGGGGGTTATCCTTTGTCCAGCAGCGAGACACGTATCCTGCCCCACGCAGCCCCGCCCCGGCCCCTGCCGGGCGTGCCCCGGCTGCGCGCGGTGCCGAGGTCCCAGGAACCTCGCCCCGCCCGGCCGCGGCTGGCCGAACTCCTGGTCCGGCGCGGCATCATCTCGACCGAGCAGATGCAGGCCGCCCTAGCCCGTCAGCGCCACCGCGAGTTGCCCCTTGGAGAGATCCTGCTGGCCGAGGGCGCGATCACCGAGGCGCAGTTGCTCGATGCGCTTGCCTGGCAATACCAGACCAGCGTGCTGCCCGCCGATGCCGCCCCGCCCGACCCAGAGCCCGGCATCGCCGCGCTGATGCCCGCCCAACAAGCTGCGCGCCTGTCGGCGGTGCCCCTGCGCCGGGCGGGGGTTGCGCTGGTGGTGATGACGGACCGGCCCGACCGCAAGGCCGAGATTGCCGCCGCGCTGGCCCATGACGGGCCGGTCCTGCTGGCCCTTACCGGACGTGCTCGAATGCATCAGGCGATCACCGCAACCTACGGTGCCGAACTGGCCCGGCTGGCCGAGGCGCGCACGCCAGGCAGCTATAGCTGCCGCGACTGGAACGCGCCCCTGGCAACGCGGCGGGGCCTCGCCGCGCTGCTGGCTCTGGTCGGGGCAGCCCTGCTGGCGCCTGCACTGGTGGTGGCGGTGCTGTTCGGCATGGGCGTTCTGATCGCGGCGGTGAACGCGGCGCTGAAATGGATGGCGCTTCACAGCCTCTCGCGCCCCGCCCCGCCCCCGAAGGCCGCGACGACCTCCCTCAGCCCCTTCCCGGCGCTGCCCGTGGTCACGATCATGCTGCCGCTTTTTCGCGAACCCGATATCGCGGGCCACCTCGTGCGCCGGATCGCGCGGCTCGACTACCCCCATGAACTGCTCGACGTGCTGCTCTTGATCGAGGCGGGCGATGACACCACGCGGGCAGCGCTCGACCGGGCGACCTTGCCGCCCTGGATGCGCGCCGTGATCGTCCCGCCGGGGCAGCCTCAGACCAAGCCAAGGGCGATGAACTACGGGCTCAACTTCGCCCGCGGCTCGATCGTGGGGGTCTACGACGCCGAGGATGCGCCCGAGCCTGACCAGATCCGCAAGGTGGCGGAACGCTTCCTGAAAGCTCCGCCCGAGGTGGTCTGCCTGCAAGGTCAGCTGGATTACTACAATCCCCATCACAACTGGCTGAGCCGCTGCTTCACGCTGGAATACGCAACCTGGTTCCGCCTGATGCTGCCCGGGGTGGCGCGGCTTGGGCTGTTCGTGCCGCTTGGGGGCACGACGCTGTTCTTCCGCCGCGCGGTGCTGGAGGAAATGGGAGCCTGGGACGCCCATAACGTCACCGAGGACGCCGATCTTGGCCTGCGCCTGGTGCGGGCGGGCTATCGCACCGAAATCATCGAGACCACGACCTACGAAGAGGCCAACGCCGCCGTTCTGCCCTGGATCAAGCAGCGCTCGCGCTGGCTGAAGGGCTACGCGATGACCTGGGCCACCCATATGCGCGATCCGGTCCGGCTGTGGCGCGACCTGGGCGCGCGCAGGTTCATCGGCGTTCAGGTGCAGCTTTTATCAACCGTGCTCGGCTTCGCGCTCGCCCCGGTGCTGTGGACGCTGGTGGTCAAGCTCTTCGGCTGGCCCCATCCGCTCGATCGCTTCCTCAGCACGCAAGGCTATGTCGGGCTCGCCTTCTTCTTCCTCGCCTGCCAGGCGCTGACCATGTACGCGGCGTGGCGCGCCTCGGCGCTGCCCCGCCACAGGGGGCTGCGGCTATGGATCCCGGTGCTGGATATCTACTTCATCCTGGCCTCGGTCGCGACGCATCTGGGCCTGGGTGAACTGATGGTGCAGCCCTTCCACTGGCGCAAGACGGCCCATGGGCAGTTTTCGCGGGGCGGGCAAGCCGCCGAGGCGTTGCAGGATCAGACCTTGCCGGCCTCTTCCTTCAGCCGCACCTCGAACGCGGTCGACAGGTGATCCTTGAGCGCGGTCGCGGCGCGCTCGCCATCACGATCCGCAATGGCCTGCACGATCGCGGCATGTTCTTCCAGCGCCACCGGGCTACGGCCCTCGGCGGCAAGCGAGGTGGTGGCCATCAGCGCCATGGAGCGGTGCACGAGGTCAAGCTGCTGCACCAGGTACTTGTTATGCGAGGCCAGGTGGATCTGCTTGTGAAAGCGCCGGTTGGCCCGGCTCAGCGCCGAGGGGTCGTCGAGCAGCGCGTGATCGGCCTCGACCATTTCCTGCAAGACCCGGATTTCCTCGGCCGCGGCATGCTGCGCGGCAAGCCGCGCGGCCAGCCCTTCCAGTTCCGCGCGCACGATGTAAAGCTGCGCCATCTGGTCGTGATCGAGCGAGGCCACGATCAGGCTGCGCCCGTCCCGGCTCAGCAGTCCCTGCGTTTCCAGGCGCTGCAACGCCTCTCGGATCGGTGTCCGGCTGACGCCGAAGCGTTCTGCCAGTTCCGATTCCACCAGCCGCGACCCGGGGCGATAGGTGCCCTCGTCGATGGCCTTCAGGATCAGGTCATAGGCGTCTTTCTGCGGCGGCTTCGGAGTGGCCATTGGATTTCCTCCCGGTTTCTGGCAAGGCTAGGCACAGCCCCCCGCCTGCGCAAGCCCTTCGGGGCGCGGCAAAAAAGGACCCTGCCCCATGCCCCGCGCCCATTTCCACCATGTCACGACCTGGGTGTTCGACCTCGATCACACGCTCTACCCGCCCCACATGGCGCTCTTCGACCAGATCAACGTCAAGATGACCGCCTACGTGATGGAGGCGCTCGGCGTCGACAGGGCCGAGGCCGACCGCCTGCGCCACCGCTACTGGCGCGAGCATGGCACCACGCTGGCGGGGTTGATGGACCTGCACGGCGTTGACCCCGGACCCTATCTTGAAGAGGTCCACGAGATCGATTTCTCGGTGCTCGCGCCCGACCCTGACCTGGCCGCGCGCATCCGCGCCCTGCCAGGGCGCCGCATCATCTACACAAACGGCACTGCGCCTTATGCCGAGAAGGTAATCGCCGCGCGCGGGCTCGCGGGGCTCTTCGACGCGATCTACGGCGTGGAACATGCGGGTCTGCGCCCCAAGCCCGAGCGGCGCGCCTTCGAGACTGTCTTTGCCCGCGACGGGCTCGACCCGACCCGGGCAGCCATGTTCGAGGATGACATCCGCAATCTCGCCGCCCCGCACGAGATGGGCCTGCGCACCGTCCATGTCGCGCCCGAGCCTGAACCGGCTGCCCATGTCCATCACCACACCGACGACCTCACAGGCTTCCTGACCCGCCTGACAGACTGATCCCCGCCTTCATTGTTCCCCAAATATCCCGGGGGCGTCGCCGCCAGGCGACGGGGGCAGCGCCCCCAAGCGTTTTCCGGCGCGGAAAACGTCCGCGATCCGCGTCGGATCGCGCGGGTCGCTGCGCCCCGTAGGGGCGCGCCGATCCCTTGTTGGGACAGCGCGTCGCACTGCGTCACTCCGCCCATGGTGCGTGGCCAGTCCGCCCCTATCTGCAAGGGTGCGAACAGGAGATATATCATGGCTTTCATTCCCCAGTCCGGCCCTGCCAAGGGCCTCTTTCCGCTTGTCCGGACGCTTGTGCGGGCGCTCGACAGTTCCACGCTCATGCTCTGGGTCATCGCCCTTCTGGCCCTGGCATGGATCGCTGGCACGATCGTCTTTGGCTACGCCGGGCTCATCACCGGGGCGCTCAGCGCCGTTGCGCTCGGCTTCTACCTGCTCATCCGCATCACGCTTGGGTGACGGGACCTTCTGCCGCTTGGACCTCGGCCCCGAACGGGCTTATGTGGCAGCAACGCGCCAGTGAAGGAGCCCGTGCATGGCCGATGTGACCGACATTGATGTGCTTGTCTCGGGGGGCGGCGTCGCCGGCCTCACGGCGGCGGCGGCCTTCGGTTCAGCGGGGTTTTCCGTGATCTGCGTCGATCCGGCGCCCCCGATCACAGAGATGGAGGCCGAGGGCGCCGACCTGCGCACCACGGCCTTCCTGCAGCCCTCGCTCGACGTGCTGAAACGGGCCGGGCTATGGGAACGGCTGGAACCCCACGCCTCGGCGCTCCAGGTGATGCGGATCGTGGACGCAGGCGGCGCAGAACCCGAACCGCGCACGAGCCACGACTTCAACGCCGCCGACATTTCCGAACTGCCCTTCGGGTGGAACCTGCCCAACTGGCTCTTGCGCCGCGAAATGGTGGCCCGCCTGGCCGAGTTGCCCAATGTCGAGTTTCGTCCCGGCACCGGTACGGCCGCCCTTCTCACCCGCGAACGCGAGGCGCTTGTGACACTGTCGGACGGCGCGCGCCTGCGCGCCCGACTTGTCATTGCCGCCGATGGCCGCAACTCGCCCGTGCGCGAGGCCGTGGGCATCCCGGTCAAGACCACGCGCTACGGGCAGAAGGCCCTCGCCTTCGCGGTGACCCATGCCCTGCCCCATGACAACGTCTCGACCGAGATCCATCGCTCCGGAGGACCGTTCACCCTGGTTCCCCTGCCCGATCACGACGGGCAGCCCTGCTCGGCCATCGTCTGGATGGAACGCGGCCCGGAAGTGGCCCGCCTCGCGGCCCTGCCCAAGGAGGATTTCGAGCAAGAAATGACCGCGCGCTCTGCCGGGCTATTCGGGCCGCTTTCGCTGCTGACGCGGCGCAGCGTCTGGCCGATCATCAGCCAGGTCGCCGAGCGGATGGAGGCCGAGCGCGTGGCCCTGGTGGCGGAGGCCGCCCACGTGGTGCCACCAATCGGGGCGCAGGGGCTCAACATGAGCCTGGGAGATATGCGGGTGCTGCTGGACCTGGCCGAGGCGAACCCGGCCGACCTGGGATCGCGCCGGATGCTGGCAGCCTACCACAAGGCCCGCCACGGTGAAGTGCGCGCCCGGGTGGCAGGGATTGACGCCTTGAACCGGGCCTCCATGGTCTCGATCCAGGGGCTGCGCGACATGCGGATGCGGGCGCTCAGGGCGTTCTATTCGGTCAAACCAGTGCGCACCACGCTGATGCGCGCGGGGCTGGGAACCGGACGCGCAGGCTAGCAGGGTTTCGCCAAGCGCCTTCGCGCATGGCGACCCGTGCGCGACCCTGCGGGTCGCGTGGGGGGCGATTTTCCAAGGGGATAATCGAAAGGGGGCGCTGCCCCCGTCGCCTTGGGGCGACTCCCCCGGAGTATTTCCACCAAGAAGAAGCGCTCAGCCTATGGCCGCATCAAGGGCAGCTTCCAGACGGGCCACGGTCGCGTCCACGTCATAGAGCTTGTCGAGCCCGAAAAGCCCCAGCCGGAAGGTGGAGAAGCCCTGCGGTTCATCCACCTGCAGGGGAACGCCCGCCGCGATCTGCACCCCCTGGGCGCTGAACTTCGAGCCGTTCTGTACGCCCGGGTCGTCGGTATAGCTGACCACCACCCCCGGTGCGCCAAAGCCCTCTGCGGCCACCGACCGGATGCCGCGGGCAGCCAGCAGGGCGCGCACCTTGGTGCCCAACTCCCACTGTGCATCGCGCAGGCGTTCGGTGCCATACTCCAGCGTCTCGGTCATCGTGTCGCGGAAGGCCTTCAGCCCATCGGTCGGCATGGTGGCGTGGTAGGCGTGCCCGCCCCCCACATAAGCCGCCATGATCGCGTGCCATTTCCTGAGATCGGCGGCAAAGCTGCTGCACTCGGTCTGGGCCATGCGGTCAACGGCCCGCTCGGACAGCATCACCAGCCCCGCGCAGGGCGTCGACGACCAGCCCTTCTGGGGGGCCGAGATCAGCACGTCGACTCCGGTGGCCTTCATGTCAACCCAGGCACAGCCCGACGCGATGCAATCGAGCACCATGAGCGCGCCCACCTCATGCGCCGCTGCCGCCAGTGCGCTTACATAGGCGTCTGGCAAAATGATCCCCGAAGAGGTCTCCACATGGGGCGCAAAAACCACGGCAGGCCGCTCGGACCGAATCCGCGCCACGACCTCGTCGATCGGGGCCGGCGCGAAGGGGGCTGTCGCCTCGTTGCCCGTCTGGCGCGCTTTCATCACCACGGTCTGGGCGGCAATCTGCCCCGCATCGACGATCTGCGACCAACGGAACGAGAACCATCCGTTGCGGACCACCAGAACCTTTTCACCGCCTGCAAACTGGCGCGCCACGGCTTCCATCGCGAAGGTCCCGCCCCCGGGCACCAGCGCGGTCGCATCGGCCCCGTAGACCTGCTTCAGCCCGGCATCGATGTCCCGCATCACCTGCTGGAACTGCTTCGACATGTGGTTCAAAGACCGGTCGGTGAAAACCACCGAGAACTCCAGCAGCCCATCGGGGTCGACGGTTTTCAGCAATGCGGACATGGGCACCTCCCTCTCGCGGCATGATCCTTCTTCTTTGCCCAAATACCCACGATCCGACGAAAAACACCAGCGCAGGTTTCGCCGCAGAGCCACCCCACGGGATGGCGGGTGGGGCGATCGCATGGCCGCAGGCCAGGCGGAGCGTCACCCCGCCATCAAGGGCCCCGGCCTGCGCTCTTCGCTCAGCAGAACGTTCGCCTCTACATTGCCGACACCCGGCAGGGTCATGATCCGACGCCGCAAGACCCGCTCGAAATCGGCGATGTCGCGGGCCACCACGCGCAGGCGGTAGTCGTATAGCCCCAGCACGTGGCTCACCTGCTGCACCTCGGGGATGGCAGACACCGCCCGCTCGAAATCGTCCAGAGAAACCCGCCCCTTTGTGACCAGTTTCACACCGAGGAACACCGTCACCCCGAAGCCGAGCCGCGCGATGTCGAGATCGAGCGCGCGGCCCGCGATCACCCCGGCCTCTTCCAGCCGCTTCACCCGGCGCCAGCCGGCGGGCTGGCTCAGACTGAGGCGCCGGGCCAGCGTGGCCGCGCTCAGCGCCGCGTCTTCCTGCAGCGCGCGCAGGATCGCGAAATCTGTCTCGTCCCATGTGCTCATATCGGCAGGGTCCTCGCGTCCTTCAGGGTCGCCACCTGCATCAGCGCCTCGATATCGGTGATATGGGGCAGCGCCAGGATGCGGTCGCGATAGACCTCCTGGTAATGGGTCATGTCACGCGCCAGAACCGACAGGCGCAGGTCGACCCGGCCCAGGAAGGTCTGGATCTCCACCACTTCCGGAATCTCGCGCGCGGCGGCCATCACCTCGTCGAAGGCCCGGCTTTGCGTCTTGTCCAGGGTGATGCGAAGGCTCACCTCCACCGTGAAGCCAAGCGCGCGCCAGTCGATGACCGCGCGGGTGGCGCGCAGGACGCCCTCTTCGCGCATCCGGTCGAGCCGCTTGTAGCAGGTCGCAGGCGCGATGCGCGCGGCCTCGGCCAGCTCTGCCACGGGCATCGCAGGGTCGGCCTGAAGATGGCGAAGGATGCGCCGATCGGTGTCATCAAGCATGAATTTGCTATCTATCCATGAATTAGTGAATGAATTTCTATCATATGGGGCAAATTCTTCCAAGCCGCATCTCGCCTGACCGGACCAGGGCCGATAGACAGGGCGCCAGAGATTTTTTCCAACGGAGGACGGATCCAATGCGCGTTTACTACGACCGCGATTGCGACATCAACCTGATCAAGGACATGAAAGTGGCCATCCTGGGCTATGGCTCCCAGGGCCACGCCCACGCGCTTAACCTGCGCGATTCCGGCGCCAAGAACGTGGTCGTCGCCCTGCGCGAAGGCTCTCCCTCGGCCAAGAAGGCCGAAGGCGAAGGGCTCAAGGTCATGGGTATTGCCGAAGCGGCGGCCTGGTGCGACCTGATCATGTTCACCATGCCCGATGAACTGCAGGCCGAGACCTACAAGAAATACGTGCATGACAACCTGCGCGAAGGCGCGGCGATTGCCTTCGCCCATGGCCTTAACGTCCATTTCGGCCTGATCGAGCCCAAGCCCGGCGTCGATGTCATCATGATGGCGCCCAAGGGCCCCGGCCACACCGTGCGCGGCGAATACACCAAGGGCGGCGGCGTGCCCTGCCTCGTGGCCGTGAACAACGACGCCACCGGCCGCGCGCTGGAAATCGGCCTGTCCTACTGCTCCGCCATCGGCGGCGGCCGTTCGGGCATCATCGAGACCAACTTCCGCGAAGAATGAGAAACCGACCACTTCGGTGAGCAGGCGGTTCTGTGTGGCGGCCTCGTTGAGTTGATCCGCATGGGCTTCGAGACCCTGGTGGAAGCCGGCTACGCCCCCGAGATGGCCTATTTCGAGTGCCTGCACGAAGTGAAGCTGATCGTGGACCTGATCTACGAAGGCGGCATCGCCAACATGAACTACTCGATCTCGAACACCGCCGAATACGGCGAATACGTGTCGGGCCCGCGCATCCTGCCCTACGAGCAG
>NZ_CAXREX010000200.1:0-4471 GCF_964229645.1 Nioella sp.
CCGTCGGGTCGCGGGGTCATTTTCCGTGACGGAAAATGACCTGGGGGCGCTGCCCCCGTCGCCTGGCAGCGACTCCCCCGGAGTGTTTGCACCAAGAAGAAGGGGCGGGCCCGAAGGAGGCTGCGTCTATACAGGGGGTGCATGGGGGGTGTACGAGTTGTGTACGGGGGGCGGCCCCCTGATTTCGAAGGAGGATCACCCCATGAGAGAACCCGCAGACGCCGCTGCCCGCCGTGCCATTGCCCCTGTCATCTGCTATCCCAACGAGACCTTGCCGCGCTTGCCGGAGGCAGATGTGGCACGCGCAAAGACGGGCTGGCAGAAGGTGGGCGAGGTGCTGGTGCCGCCGCGCGACGGGGCCACGTTTCGCGTCAAGGCGGGGCAGGCTTTCCGCATCTCTTCGGTCGAGGGGCCGCAGGTGGGCGATCTCAACCTGTGGAACGCGCATGACCTGTCGGAGCGGTTCTACTCAGGCAAGACCCGGGCCCTGCACGGGACCCACGTGACCACCGGTGACCGCCTGTGGTCGTCTTTCCCGGGTCTCAGGCCGATGGCCACGATCCTGGAGGACAGCTTGCACTGGTACGGAAAGGACGCTTTCGGGGGGTCTGTTCATGATGTGATCGGCACGCGCTGTGACCCCTATACGCATAACCTGCTGGCGGGCGGTCAGTATCACCATTGCTGCCATTCCAATCTGACCCGCGCGCTGGCGGCCGAAACGGGGATGCCGCTGGCCGAGGCCGAACCGCTGGTGCATGACGTGCTCAACGTCTTCATGTGCACGGGCTTCACCCGCGACACCGGGCAGTATTTCATGAAGGCCAGCCCCGTGCGGCCCGGCGATCACCTGGATTTCGTGGCCGAGATCGACCTGCTTGGGGCCCTGTCGGCCTGTCCCGGTGGAGATTGCAGCGCCGAGCATTCGTCGGATGCCGCTGCCTGTTTCCCGCTGCTGGTGGAAGTCTTCGACACCCAGGCTACGCCCGATTGGATCATGCCGCCCGTGAATGGCTATGACCGCAGCCACGGGGTGTAAGCGGCCAGGTCCTTTAAAACTTGATCAAAACCGGCCTGAAATGCAGTGGGAATTTTTTTCTCCCGGTCCGATATTTTTTCTTGCAATGACTCGGCAAAAGCCCCAAATGCGCCGTCACAAGACGCCAACGCACGCGCCTCTGTCATGGGTGGTTTCGACCGCCGCAGTTACGTAGCGACGGTAACGTCTCCGAACTTGAACTTTGCCGCCCTTCAATGGGCCAGGTCTTTTGGAGATGACCATGACCGCTATGCTGACCGATTTCTCGGATTCCATTGTCGTCGCCGCACGATCCCGTGCGGAGGCTTTCATCGCTGAAAACCGCTTCGAGCGCCCGACCCTGGTGATCGACACCGAGGCCGTGGCCGACCGCTACGGCGCGCTCTCGCGCGGCCTGGGCGATGCTCATATCCACTACGCCGTGAAGGCAAACCCGGCCCCCGAGATCATCGCACGCCTCGTGTCGCTCGGCTCGGGCTTCGATGCCGCCAGCCGCGCCGAGATCGAACTGTGCCTTGACCAGGGCGCTGCGCCGTCGCGCATTTCCTTCGGCAATACCGTGAAGAAGCCCGCCGATATCGCCTTTGCCTATGCGAAGGGCATCCGCCTCTTTGCCGCCGATGCAGAAGAAGAGCTTGAAAAGATCGCCGTGCACGCCCCCGGTGCGCAGGTCTATATTCGCCTGATCGTCGAGTTTTCCGAAGCCGACTGGCCGCTGACCCGCAAGTTTGGCTGTGCCCGTTCGAACCTCGTTCATCTCTTCCAGCATGCCGACATGCTCGGGCTCGACCCGGTGGGCGTGTCCTTCCATGTGGGCTCGCAAACCCGCCGCGCCTCGATGTGGGCCGGTATCCTCGACGAGGTTGCCGACAGCTGGGGCGCGCTGAAGAAAGCCGGGTTCAACCCGCGCCTTCTGAATATTGGTGGCGGCTTCCCGGCTTTCTACGGTGAGGAAGTGGACGGCCCGGAAACCTACGGTGCCGAAGTGCGCCGCCTGATTGCCGCCCGCTTCGGCAAGGTCGAGCGCATCATGGCAGAGCCGGGCCGTGGCCTGGTGGCCGAGGCCGGCGCAATCGCGGCCGAAGTTCTGCTGGTGTCGCGCAAGGCCCGGACCGACCTGCACCGTTGGGTTTATCTCGATATCGGCAAGTTCTCGGGCCTGGCTGAGACCATGGACGAGGCGATCCGTTACCAGTTCCTGACCGATCGTGATGGCGACGCAATGGGCCCCTGCATCCTGGCAGGCCCCTCCTGCGACAGCGCCGACGTGCTCTACGAAAAGCGTCCGGTCTTCCTGCCGCTCAGCCTGCAATCGGGCGACCGGATCGTGATCCGCAACTGCGGGGCCTACACCTCGACCTACGCCTCGGTGGGCTTCAACGGCTTCCCGCCGCTCGACGTCGTCGTGATCTGATACGCATGGCGGGGCCTTCGGAGCGAAGGCCCCCGATGCCTCAGGCGAAGGCCGCCTCCAGCGCAATCTGAACCATGTCTGCGAAACTGGACTGCCGGTCCGCTGCGGGCAGTTCCTCATGCGTTTGCAGGTGGTCTGAAATCGTCAGAACCGCCAGTGCCCGGCACCCGTAGCGCGCAGCAAGGGTGTAGAGCTCTGCCGCCTCCATCTCGACCGCCAGGATGCCGTGGCGGGTCATCTGTTCATTGAGGTCGGGGCGTTCGTCATAGAACACGTCCGAGGAATAGATGCCGCCTACATGCACGCCGCAATCGAGCTTCGTGGCGGCGGCATGGGCCGCCTGAAGCAGACCGAAATCGGCGCAGGGGGCGTAGTTCAGTTCCTTGAAGATCCCACTGGAGGGAGAGGACAGGGTTGACGAGGTCATGGCCAAAACCACGTCGCGCAGTTTGACCTGCGGCTGCATGCCCCCTGCCGACCCGATGCGGATCAGCGTCCGGGCGCCGTAATCGCGGATCAGTTCGTTGGCATAGATCGAGAGGCTTGGCATTCCCATTCCCGATCCGTGAATGGTCACGCGGTTTCCATTCCAGTGGCCGGTAAATCCAAGCATCCCCCGCGTTTCATTCACGCAGACGGGATCGTCCAGAAATGTCTCGGCGGCCCATTTCGCGCGCAGTGGATCGCCGGGCATCAGAACAGTTTCGGCAATTTCGCCGGGGGCGGCGCTGATATGGATGGTCATGGGATCCTCGCTTGTGCTGGTCCACCCATCCTGCCCGACTGCGGCGCGCTGGAAAAGCAGGAAGGCGGGCGGGGCCACTGAATTGGAAAAGGCCCGCGGGGCAGGCTGCTGCCCCCGGGCCCTTCGCGTCTCGGCTTTTCCGGTTCAGATGGCCAGATCGTCCGGCGATTTGCCAGCGTTGATCGCATCCTTGTACCAAGCCGGTTGGCGGCCACGGCCGCTCCAGGTTTGGGACGCATCATCGGGATTGCGGAATTTCGGCACGGAGGTTTTCCCCGAAGTCTTTTTGCCGAGAATTTCGTCCAGCGAAAAACCGTGCTCCTGCGCGGCTTTCTGGGCCGCTGCGAGAGCCGCTTCCTTCTGCCGCTTCTCGAAGCTGGCAATCGCCTTGTCGACACTTTTGCGCAGTGCCAGCAAATCCTGTTTCGACATCGAATCGAGATCGATGGTCATTTGTTATTCTCCCGTTACTTGTAATAAAACTGTTAGGAAATGACCAAATTCAATTCAATGAATAATAGCACGACCTGTCTAAAAGTATAGGCAATAACGGGAAAAGGCCCGCCAATTTCAGGGCGAGCCTTCTTAATTAATCTGAATTTCTGCTTATTCCGCGGCGACTGATGGCGTGTCAACCAGGTGCACAATATCCATCATGATGCGGTTCAGTTCGAAATCCTTGGGCGTGTAAACCCTTGCGACACCGAAAGACAGCAAGGTTTTCGCGTCCTCGTCGGGGATAATGCCACCCACCATCACCGGGATATGGCCAAGCCCTTCGCTGCGCAGCCGTTCCATCACATCGCGGATCAGCGGGATATGGCTGCCTGACAGGATCGACAGGCCGATCACATGCGGATCTTCCGCGCGCGCGGCATCGACGATTTGCTGAGGGGACAGGCGAATACCTTCGTAAGAGATATCCATGCCGCAATCGCGGGCGCGGAAAGCGATCTGTTCGGCGCCGTTGGAATGGCCATCGAGCCCCGGCTTACCAACCATGAACTTGAGCCGGCGCCCCAGCTTGTCGCTGACCGCGTCTACCGCCTCGCGGATATCATCCAGACCCTCGGTCTTGTTCGAAACCGCGCGCGAAACGCCGGTCGGCCCCCGGTATTCACCGTGAACGGCGCGCATCACACCCGCCCATTCCCCGGTCGTGGCTCCGGCCTTGGCCGCCGCGATCGAGGCGGGCATGACGTTTTCGCCAGCGGCAGCCGCCGTGCGCAGGGCCTCCAGCGCTTGCTGGACGGCGGCCTCGTCACGCTCTGCG
>NZ_CAXREX010000201.1:0-6283 GCF_964229645.1 Nioella sp.
GAGGGACCGATCACGCAAACGAATTCGCCCCTGTTCAGCGTCAGGTCGACGCCATCGAGGATCGTGGCCGCGCCGTACCGGACCGAGGCCCCGTCGACGCGCAGAACCTCCTGCGCCCCGCTCTTCGTTGCGTCGATACCCTTGGTTTCCAACATCGCGTGCCTCCCAGACGTCGGGACCGTAGGGGCGCGGTGCATTATATGTCAAATGAATGAATAGTATTGGTCTTATAAGTCTGACTTATCCATCTGCGCGTGGCGCGTCTCGACGCCCTGCGCCTGCGCGGCCTCGGGATGGTCAGGACAAGCGGGCGGATTTCTCTTTCACGCGCCGGATCGGGATCGAGGATTCAAGCGAGGCAACACCGACCACCTTGGTCAGTTTCCCGGTCAGGAAACTTTCGAACTCGATGAGATCCGCTACCGCCACGCGGACCAGATAATCCCGGTCCCCCGTCATCAGCCAGCAATCCGTCACTTCGGGGAATTTCCGGATCGCCTCTTCGAAGCTGCGCAGCCGGTCGTCGATCTGGTGATCCAGCTTCACCGAAACGAATACGCTGATCGGAAAGCCCACCTTGGCCTCGGCCAGAACGACCGTGTAACCCCGGACGATGCCGTTCTCCTCAAGGATCCGCACGCGGCGCGCACAAGGGGTCGGGGACAGGCCGACACGCTGGCTGAGGTCCTGAATCGACATCCGGGCATCGCGTTGCAGCTCTGTCAGGATGGCGAGATCGATTGCGTCAAGCTCGCCGGCTTTATTAGGTGATCGTGTCATTGATTTTATGTTTTGAAGAGGATTGCTCCAAATATCTCCCGTATCTTGGCGTCTTTGGCAACATCCACTTCGCGCAATCGGCTATCCTGCGCGCAGAGGAGACGCCCATGACCCAGACCCAGCCCGACCGAACGCCCCGCCCCAGCGATGCCGATCCCGCCGAAACCGCCGAATGGATCGACGCGCTCGATAGCCTCACGCGGCATGCCGATCCCCAGCGCGCGAACTTCGTGCTCAACCGGGTTCTCGATCACGCCCGCCATATCGGCGTGACGACCAGCGGTCTGCCCTATTCGGCTTATCGCAACTCGATCCCGCTGGCGCAGCAGCCCGCCTATCCCGGCGATCTGGCACTGGAAGAGCGGATCACCTCGATCATCCGCTGGAACGCGCTGGCGATGGTGGTGCGCGCAAACCGGGCCTATGGCGAGCTGGGCGGGCATATCGCCTCTTACGCCTCGGCGGCCGAAATCTTCGAGGTCGGCTTCAACCATTTCTTCCGCGCCAAGACCGACGATTTCGCCGGCGATCTGGTCTATTTCCAGCCGCATTCCGCCCCCGGCATCTATGCCCGCGCCTTTCTCGAAGGGCGACTGAGCGAAGACGATATCGCCAATTACCGGCAGGAAGTGCCCGGCAAGGGCCTGTGTTCGTACCCGCATCCGTGGCTGATGAAAGAGTTCTGGCAGGTGCCCACCGGCTCGATGGGGATCGGCCCGCTCAGCGCGATCTACCAGGCGCGGTTCATGCGCTATCTTCAGGCGCGCGGGCTGTCCGATACCGGGGGGCGGCATGTCTGGGGCGTGTTCGGCGACGGCGAGATGGACGAGCCGGAATCCATTGCCGGGCTGACGCTGGCCGCGCGCGAGAACCTCGACAACTTGACCTTCATCGTGAATTGCAACCTGCAGCGACTCGACGGTCCGGTGCGCGGGAACGGGCAGATCATCCAGGAACTGGAATCGCTGTTCGTGGGCGCGGGCTGGAACGTCATCAAGGTGTTGTGGGGCTCGGAATGGGACGCGCTGTTCGCGGCTGATACCAACCATGTGCTGCTGCGCCGCTTTGCCGAAACGGTCGACGGGGCCTATCAGGATCTCGGCTCGAAGGCGGGCGATTACAACCGCGCGAAGTTCTTCGATCTGGACCCGGACTCGGCGGCGCTGGTGCGGCATCTGAGCGATGACGACATCCACAAGCTCAAGCGCGGCGGCCATGACCTGAAGAAACTCCACGCGGCTTTCGCAGCGGCCAAGGCGCACAAGGGGCGCCCGACCGTCATCCTGGCGAAGACCAAGAAGGGTTACGGCATGGGCGGCGCGGGCGAATCCCGCATGACCGCGCATCAGGCCAAGAAACTTGATATCGAGGCCCTGATGGCCTTCCGCGACCGGTTCGATCTGCCGCTTTCGGACAAGGCGGTCGAGACGCTGCAATTCTACAAGCCCGCCGAGGACAGCGCCGAGATCCGCTACCTGAAAGGACGCCGCGCGGCGCTTGGCGGCTACCTGCCCCGCCGCAGCGAGAAGGCCGCCGCCAGCGCCCCCGCCCGCCCGAAGCCTCAGGCCTATGCGGGCTTCGCGCTGAGCGCCGACGGCAAGGAAATGTCGACCACGATGGCCGCCGTGCGGATCATGGGCAACCTGCTGAAGGACAAGGCCTTCGGCCCCCGGATCGTTCCCATCGTCGCCGACGAGGCGCGAACCTTCGGCATGGACAACCTGTTCCGGCAGATCGGCATCTATGCGCCCAAGGGCCAGCTCTACGATCCCGAGGACAAGGGCTCGATGCTGTATTACAAGGAAGCCGCGAACGGCCAGCTTCTGGAAGAGGGCATCACCGAAGCCGGCGCGCTGAGTTCCTGGACCGCCGCGGGCACCGCCTATTCGGTGCACGATACGGAATTGCTGCCGGTCTATATCTATTACTCGATGTTCGGCTTTCAGCGGGTGGGCGACCTGATCTGGGCCGCCGCCGACCAGCGCACGCGCGGCTTCCTGCTGGGCGCCACCGCCGGGCGCACGACACTGTCGGGCGAAGGGCTGCAGCACCAGGACGGGTCGAGCCACATGGCCGCCGCCACCATCCCCAATTGCCGCGCCTATGACCCTGCCTTTGCCTACGAGCTTGCGGTGATCATGGAACACGGCATGACGCGGATGCTGGACGAGAAGCGCGACGAGTTCTTCTACATCACCGTGATGAACGAGAATTACGCCCAGCCCTCGATGCCCGAGGGGGTCGAGACGGATATCCTGCGGGGTCTCTACCGGCTGAAATCCACGCTGCCCGGAGAACAGAAGCGCGTGCGGCTGATCGGGTCGGGCACGATCCTGCTGGAAACGCTGGCCGCCGCCGACCTGCTGGAAAAGGAGTTCGGCATCGGCGCCGACATCTTCTCGGCCACGTCCTTCACGGAGCTGGCGCGCGACGCGATGGCCTGCGAGCGGCGCAACCGTTTCGCCCCGGTCGCCGAGGCCGAGACCAGCCATCTGGACCGGCTGCTGCCCGGCGATTGCCCGGTCGTCGCGGCCAGCGATTACGTGCGTGGCTTCCCGGGCCAGATCGCGCCCTTCGTCCGGGCCCCGCTGACCCTTCTGGGCACGGACGGGTTCGGCCGGTCGGCCAACCGCAAGGCCCTGCGCCGCTTCTTCGAGGTGGATCGCCAGCATATCGCGCTGGCCGCGCTCAAGGCCCTGGCCCGGCGCGGCGAGGTCGCGGACACGGTCGTGTCGAAGATGATCGAGACGATGGGGATCGATACCGGCGCGCCGGCGCCCTGGGACCTGTGAGCGGAGAACGAGATGAGCGACAGTATCGAAATCCGCGTGCCGGATCTCGGCGAGTTCAAGGACGTGCCTGTGGTGGAAATCCCGGTCGCGGTGGGCGATGAGGTCCGCGCGGACGACACGCTGCTGGTCCTGGAATCGGACAAGGCAACGCTTGATGTGCCGAGCCCGCGGGCGGGGCGCATCGTCGAGCTTCTGGTCACCCAAGGCGCGATCGTCAGCGAAGGCACGCTCGTCGCCCGGCTGGAACCCTCAGGCCCGGTGGAGAGCCCGGTGAAAAGCCCGGCGGCGCCAGCCCCGGCCGGCGAACCTGGAAGAGAACCGGCCAGCGAACCCGCCCGCGACGCCGCGCCGCGTCCGGCGCCCCCCGCCCCGGACCCGGTGGCCCCCGGCCCTGGTAATGCCCCCGGCCCGGCGGTCCATGCCTCGCCCTCGATCCGCCGCTACGCGCGGATGCTGGGCGTGGCGCTTGGCGATGTCGCGGCAACAGGCCCCAAGGGCCGGATCCTGCGCGAGGACGTGGAAGCCTTCGTCAAGGCGCAGCTCACCGCGCCGAAGTCCGCGCAATCCTCGCCGCTTGCGGGCCTCCCCGACTGGCCGAAAGAGGATTACGCCAAATTCGGGCCGGTCGAGCGCGTGAGCCTCAGCCGCATCGTCCGGATCTCGGGGCCGGCGCTGGCGCGCAATGCCATGGTCATCCCGCATGTGTGCAATTTCGACAAGGCCGACATCACCGCGCTGGAAGACTTCCGCAAGACGCTGAACACCGAAGCCCCGCCCGATACCGCCAAGATCACCCTTCTGGCCTTTACCGTGAAAGCGGTGGTGTCGGCGCTGCAGGCCTATCCCAAGTTCAACAGCGCGCTCGACGGCGACGCCGTCGTGCTGAAGAAATACTGGAATATCGGTGTCGCGGCGGACACGCCCGAAGGGCTGGTCGTCCCGGTCGTCAAAGCCGCCGACCAGAAGGGCGTGGCGGAAATCGCTTCGGAAATGGCCGATCTTGCCGCGCAGGCCCGGGCGGGCAAATTGTCCCCCGCCGCCATGTCGGGCGCCAGCTTCACCATTTCGTCCCTGGGCGGGATCGGCGGCACGGGCTTCACCCCGATCATCAACGCGCCGCAAGTGGCGATCCTGGGCGTGACGCGCGCCGAAATCCAGCCGGTCTGGCGCAATGACGGGGTCGAGCCGCGCCTGATCCAGCCCCTGAGCCTGAGCTGGGATCACCGCGTGGTCGACGGCGTCGCCGCCGCGCGTTTCCTGCAACATATCTGCCGGATCCTCAGCGATTTCCGGCGCGTTTCGATCTGAGGGCCGCGATGATCCAGGATATTCCCATCCCCGAAATCGGTGATTTCCACGACGTCCCGGTGATCGAGATCCTCGTGGCGCCCGGCGACCGGGTGAACGAGGACGACACGCTGCTGACGCTGGAAAGCGACAAGGCGACGCTCGATGTGCCAAGCCCCGTGACCGGGACCGTGACCGAGGTGCTGGTCTCGGTGGGCGACAGGGTGAGCGAGGGGGCTGTCATCCTGCGCGTCGAGACCGAGGACCGGGCTACTCCCGCACCCGCTTCAGAAACCGCAGCCTCTGCCGTACCGGCAACCCGGGATCACGCGCCGCTGGTCGTGATCGGCGCCGGTCCGGGCGGCTATACCGCCGCCTTCCGCGCCGCCGATCTGGGCCGCGCGGTGGTATTGATCGATCCGCGTGCCACGCTGGGCGGGGTCTGCCTGAATGTCGGCTGCATCCCCTCGAAGGCGCTTTTGCATATCGCCAAGGTCATCGACGAGGCCGCAGCGGCGCGCGCGCACGGGCTGGATTTCGGCGCGCCGGACATCGACCTGACGCGGATCCGCGCCTTCAAGGACGGTGTGGTCGGGCGGCTGACCTCGGGGCTGAGCGGGCTGGCGAAACGGCGCAAGGTGCGGGTGATCCGGGGCACCGCCCGTTTCACCGGCCCGGGCAGCCTGCGCATCGAGACGGAAACCGGCCCGCAGGACCTGGGCTTCGATCAGGCGATCATCGCCACCGGGTCCGAACCCGTGCGCCTGCCCTTCCTGCCCGAGGACGCGCGCATCATCGACAGCAGTGGCGCGCTCGATCTTGCCGATATTCCCGACCGGATGCTGGTCATCGGCGGCGGGATCATCGGGCTGGAAATGGCGCAGGTCTATCACGCGCTCGGCGCCCGGATCGACATTGTCGAGGCGACCGGCCAGATCATCCCCGGCGCCGACCGCGATATCGTCGCCCCGCTCGCCAAACGGCTGCGCGACAAGGGGATCACGATCCACACCGATACCCGTGTCACCGCCGTCACGGCAGGCGACAGGCTCGAGGCTCGGTTCGAGACCGCCGCCGACACCTTCCACGAGCGCTATGACCGGATCCTCGTCGCGGTGGGGCGGCGGCCCAATGCCGACCGGATCGGCGCCGAGCAGGCGGGGATCGCGCTGACGGCGCAGGGTTTCCTGTCGGTCGATGCCCGGATGCGCACCTCGCAGTCGCATATCTTCGCCATCGGCGATGTCGTGGGTCAGCCGATGCTGGCGCACAAGGCCACGCATGAAGCCAAGGTCGCGGCCGAGGTCGCCTGCGGCGAAAACGCGGCCTTCGAGCCCGCCTGCATCCCCTCGGTCGCCTATACCGACCCCGAGATCGCCTGGGTCGGCCTGACCGAGGCGAAGGCGAAGGCAGACGGGATCCGG
>NZ_CAXREX010000202.1:0-3812 GCF_964229645.1 Nioella sp.
CGGGTCAGGCGGCCGATCGAGGGCAGGAAGTTGCGATAGGGGTCTTCCGCGTAAAGGCGGTTTTCGATCGCCCAACCGGTCAGCTTCACGTCGTCCTGGGTGATCGTCAGCGGCTCGCCCGCTGCGACACGGATCATCTGCTCCACCAGGTCCACACCGGTGATCAGTTCCGTCACCGGGTGTTCCACCTGCAAACGGGTGTTCATTTCGAGGAAGTAGAAATTCTTCTGCCCGTCGACGATGAATTCCACGGTGCCTGCACTGGTGTAGCCCACGGCCTTGGCCAGCGCCACGGCCTGTTCGCCCATGGCCTTGCGGGTCGCCTCGTCGAGGAAGGGAGAGGGCGCCTCTTCCACCACCTTCTGGTTGCGGCGCTGGATCGAGCACTCGCGCTCGCCCAGGTAGATGCCGTTGCCATGCGCGTCGCACAGCACCTGGATCTCGATATGGCGCGGCTGCGTGACGAATTTCTCGATGAAGATCCGGTCGTCGCCGAAGCTGTTGGCGGCCTCGTTCTTGGAGGACTGGAAGCCCTCGCGCGCCTCGGTGTCGTTCCAGGCGATCCGCATGCCCTTGCCGCCACCACCGGCGCTGGCCTTGATCATCACCGGGTAGCCGATCTCATTCGAGATCTTCACCGCTTCCTCGGCATCCTCGATCAGGCCCATGTAACCGGGCACTGTGGATACTTGTGCGTCCTGTGCAATCTTCTTCGAGGTGATCTTGTCACCCATGGCTTCGATCGCGCCGACGGGTGGGCCAACAAAGGCCACGCCGGCTGCATCAAGAGCTTCCGCGAACTTGCTGTTTTCCGACAGGAACCCGTAGCCGGGGTGAACCGCCTCGGCACCGGTGGCCTTGATCGCCGCCATCACCTTGTCGATGACGATATAGGACTGGTTCGCCGGCGGAGGTCCGATATGTACAGCCTCGTCCGCCATCTTCACATGCAGCGCATTCTTGTCCGCGTCCGAATAGATGGCGACCGTGGCGATCCCCATCTTCTTGGCGGTCTTCATCACGCGGCAGGCGATCTCGCCCCGGTTCGCGATCAGGATCTTGTTGAACATGGTCCCTTGTCCTCCTCTTACGCCCGGGCCGTCACGGCTGGCGTCGAAACGAAAAAGGACCGTGCGGGGCGGTCAGCCCCGTACGGTCCGGTCAAAGCGGGTGCGGGCCGCGCCGAGGCGGGGCCGCTATGGATCAGGTCAGTTGCAGACCGTGAGAACCTCGTCGCAGAGCGCGCCGACAGCGGCCCCTGCGATGACGCCGGTTGCGACGCTGCCGCCAACGGCATAGGCGCCCACGCCGCCGACAGCGGCGCCGACGGCCGCCCGGTCCAGATCGGTGCGCGCGAAGCAGCCCGACAGGCCTGCGACGGCGACCGCACAGAGTGCGAGTAGTTTGATGTTACGCATGTTGCTCGTGCCTCTTCCCTTATTGAGATTATGTGGCGTGATTCACCTTGAAAAAAAGACGGCCCGCCGTCAATGCCGACGGGCCGTTTTGAAGGGGAAGGGTAACACGTCACATTACCACCGGCCCGGTTGAAGCTGGGGACATAGGCCGGCACGAGGACGTTTGCACGGGCGGACGCGCCGCAGAAGCGGTTCCGGTCGCGCCGCGATTTTTGGGCGCGAAATCGCGCAATCGGACGGGGCGTAGGCAGGTTCATGCCGACCCCTCCCACACACCCGATCCGTCGAAGGCTTCGGGGAAGGACGCCCGGGCCCGCGCGACATCCAGTTGCAGCAGGGCCTCGTAATCCTCCGGGTCGAACGGGTCATCCAGCGTCACCACCTCGCGCCCCAGAAGCCAGGACAGCCGCCCCGCATCGAGGTTGCCCCGCTCGAAGGGCTCTTCGCCAAAGCACAGCCACAGCGCCTCGACGAAGGCCGCGTCGGCCCGGCGATCGGCCGGACGGCGATCGGCATAGCGTTCACGGGCAACAAGGGGCGTCGCCCCCTTCTTGTTCTCGCGCCGGATGGTGAAGTGATAGTCGGTGCCCGGAAGCCGGGACGGGAAGCCGCGATGCTTGATCATTGCCGGCCCTCCTTGTTGTTAAGGGCCGTGGCGGCGTGGGTCCGGGCAGGCAGAACCTGCCCGGAAACCAAAGCTTTAGTCGTATTTGTTGCTGTAAACCGGTTCAGCCTGGATCGGCTCGGGATCAATGATGATGATCTCTTCCGGTTCAGGGGCCGGGGCACAGGCGGACACGCCTGCGACCAGCCCGAGGGCCAGCAGCGCCTTGAGGAATTTGGACATCCTGCTCTCCTATCGTTTTTGACCCGGTCGGATTCTGCGCCAACCGGGGTCCCGGGAACGGCCATACACACGCGGCCATTTTTGATCATACCCGAAAGAGAGGCGAAATCGCAGCCGAAAGATGGCCGAATTGTGGCCTGTGTCAGGGCTGCATCAGCAAGATATCCACAGCAGGATTGGATCGCAACATATTGTGTATACATCAAAAATCCTCCCAGATGCAGGCGCCGTCCCGAAGACGGTATCCGGCGAAGGCCTGGGTCACGCCACGCGCGGGCTGGCCGCGCTCGACGCGCTCGCTCATCATCTGAACGACGATCTGGTCAGGCAGCGCTTCGGCCTCTGCGGCGGCCTCAAGCCCCCAGGTGCGGCACAAGAGGTCGGTATCGGCGGCCATCGTTTCGGCCCCGACCTGGCGCCCGGCCAGCTCCGGCGCGACCACCCGCAGGATCATCCAGCTTTCCCCGTCAGGCTGCGGCTCCACCAGGGTTTCGACCAGCTCGGCCGTCATGCCCGAGGGCAGCTCCAGCGCCTCGTCCTGGCAGGCGGCGACGCTCATCATCGCCATCATGGTCCCCGCAATCCTCATGCCGCGCCCCCGGCATAGGCGCGCCAGCGGGCGCGGTTTCGCGGGCAGGCCAATAGCCCCGCCACGGTGTTTTCGAGGCTCGCACGGGGGGCGGGGCCCTCGACCCGCCCGCCCGCGCGCAGCCTCAGCCCGTGGTCCTGCTCCTCAACATGAACCACGGGGGAAAAGCCGCGCACGTCCCTCAACGCGCGCCACATGTCCTGGCGGACCTGCTGCGCCAACCGCAGCTTTCCCATCGTTTCGAACTGTGCCTCGACGCCGAAATCGAACCGCGCGGGCAGGTGCCGCGCCAGCGTGAGCGTGCGGCCCTCGCGCAGGATATGCCACCCGCGGCGGCTCACCGCGCGTTCACCCGCTCAATGGTTCTGTGCGTGACCAGGCGCATCCTGCAATCCTTGAATGGGGTTCCCCCACCCGAGCCGCCGGCCGGACGACGGGTGGGGGAAAGACCCGAGAAAGAAGCTCAAAGGGGAATGTTGTCGTGCTTCTTCCACGGATTCTGGAGTTTCTTGCCCCGCAGCGAGGCGAAGGCGCGGCAGATCCGGCGGCGCGTGCTGCGCGGCTGGATCACCTCGTCGATGAAGCCGCGTTCGGCCGCCACGAAGGGGTTGGCGAAACGGTCTTCGTAATCCTTCGTATGCGCCGCGATCTTCTCGGCATCGCCCAGGTCGGCGCGGTGGATGATCTCGGTCGCGCCCTTGGCGCCCATCACCGCGATTTCCGCCGTCGGCCAGGCATAGTTGAAGTCGCCGCGCAGGTGCTTGGAGGCCATCACGTCATAAGCGCCGCCATAGGCCTTGCGGGTGATCACCGTCACCTTCGGCACCGTCGCTTCGCCATAGGCAAAGAGCAGCTTCGCGCCATGCTTGATGACACCGCCATATTCCTGGCTGGTGCCGGGCAGGAAGCCGGGCACATCCACCAGCGTCAGGATCGGGATCTCGAAGGCATCGCAGAA
>NZ_CAXREX010000203.1:0-16675 GCF_964229645.1 Nioella sp.
GTCGATCAGCCGGTCGAGGTTGGGCACGTCCAGCAGTTCCGGCCAGTCGCGGAAGAAGAACACCATGAAGTTGCTGCCCAGTTCCGTGTCCGTCTCGGCCATGCCGTGACCGGCCAGCGCACAGACGGCCTCGAACGCCCCCTTCACCACACTCAGCGTCGCGTCCTCCACGCCGAACACGATGGGCGCGATGGGCCGCCCCCAGCGGGCGCAGAAGAAACTGCCGTCCGACCGGGTGAACAGGGCCGCGATGTCCTCGGGGGTGATGGTGTCGCTCTGGGTCATGGGCCCTCCGCCATGTCTCGGGGCGCGCGTGCGGCCACCGGGGCCGGCGCAACAGGATGTGGGGCGGGGTTACACGCCACTCCACTTGCGGGCAATCCCGGCGTTTTGTCTCACTTCCCGAACAGGTCGGGGGGTGTGTCCGGGCGCGGCGGGGCCATGCCGATGTGCTTCCACGCCGACTGCGTCAGCATCCGCCCGCGCGGCGTCCGCTGGATCAGGCCCTGTTGCAGCAGGTAGGGCTCCACCACTTCCTCCAGCGCATCGCGGCTTTCCGACAGCGCGGCCGAGAGCGTCTCGATCCCCACCGGACCGCCGCCATAGCTCTGCGCGATCAGTTGAAGGTAGCGCCGGTCCGCACCGTCCAGACCCAGCGCATCCACGCCCAGCCGAGTGAGCGAGGAATCCGCCAGCGCCTGCGTGACCACACCGCCGCCCTCGACCACGGCAAAGTCCACGACCCGGCGCAGCAGCCGCCCGGCGATCCGGGGCGTGCCCCTTGCGCGCCGCGCGATCTCCCGCGCGCCGGAGCCCTCGACCGGCACCCCCAGCTTGCGCGCGTTGCCCGTGACGATCGTCTCCAGCTCGTCGACCGTGTAGAAGTTCAGCCGCGTCGGGATGCCGAAGCGGTCGCGCAGCGGCGTCGTCAGAAGGCCCAGCCGCGTCGTGGCCCCCACCAGCGTGAAGGGCTGCAACTCGATCCGCACAGTGCGCGCCGCCGGCCCCTCGCCGATCACGAGGTCCAGCTCGTAGTCCTCCATCGCCGGATAGAGAACCTCCTCCACCGCCGCGCTCATGCGGTGGATCTCGTCGATGAACAGCACGTCCCGCGCTTCGAGGTTGGTCAGGATCGCCGCCAGATCGCCCGCCTTGGCCAGCACAGGACCGGAGGTCATGCGGAACCCCACCCCCAGTTCGCGCGCCATGATCTGCGCCAGCGTCGTCTTGCCCAGCCCCGGCGGGCCGTGGAACAGCGTGTGATCCATCGCTTCGCCGCGCGACCGGGCGCTTTCGATGAACACCCGGAGGTTCGCCCGGGCCTCCGCCTGGCCGACGAAATCCACCAGCATCTGCGGCCGGAGCGCGCGGTCGCGGTCCTCGGGCAGGGGCTCGGGCCGCATCGTCGGATCAGGTTCCATGCCTCTTCCTTACCGGTCGGTCGGGTGCGCGACCCGCCTCACCCCTTGGGCGCCAACAGCTTCAGCGCCGCGCGGATCAGGCCCGCCGTGTCCAGCGCTCCGTCCTCTCCCGCGGCCTGCGCCACGGCGCCTGCCGCCTCGCCCGGTCCATACCCGAGGTTGCCGAGCGCGGAAAGCGCCTCCGCCTGGGCCGAGGCCACGGGCGCCGGGGCCGCCGCAGGGGCGCGCGGGGCGGTCTCGATCACCTCGTCGGGCGTATCCGACAGCGGCACCGAGGTCGCGCTCACACCCATGGCCATGACCATCGGCGCCTTGTCCTTCAGCTCGTTCACCACGCGCTGCGCGGTCTTGGGACCGATGCCCTTCGCCGCCTTGATCGCGTTCCAGTCGCCAAGCGCCAGCGCCCGCGACACGCCGTCCGCGCCAAGCGCGCCGAGGATCGCAAGCGACGCCTTCGCGCCCACGCCCTGCACCGACATCAGCAGGCGGAACCATTCCTTCTCCACCAGCGTCGGAAAACCGAACAGCTGCAGCAGGTCCTCGCGCACCAGCAGGTCGGTATAAAGCGCCGCGAACTCCCCGGCCCGGCCAAGCGACGCCAGCACCCGGTCGGTGCAATAGACGACATAGCCCACGCCGCGCACGTCGATCAGCACGTGGTCGTCGCCGCGATAGACGATCTGTCCGGCAATCCGCCCGATCATGCCCGCACCTTCATCCGCTGCACGCCGGAGTGATGCGCATGGCAGATCGCGATGGCCAGCGCGTCCGCCGCGTCCGGGCCGACCGGCTGGCAACCGGGCAACTGCATCTTCACCATGTGCAGGATCTGGTTCTTGTCCGCGTGACCCACGCCGACCACGGTCTTCTTGACCTGGTTCGGCGCGTACTCCCCGATGCTCAGCCCGAACTGCGCCGGCACCAGCAGCGCAACACCCCGCGCCTGGCCCAGCTTCAGCGTGCCCACCGCGTCCTTGTTGACGAATGTCTTCTCGATGGCGGCCTCGTCCGGTGCGTGCGTCTCGAAGACCCGCGTCAACTGGCCGTGCAGCGACAGCAGCCGCAGCGCCAGATCGGTTCCTTCCGAATCGCAAATGCCGTTGGCCACGTGCCGCAAGCGGCTGCCGTCGACCTCGATGACCCCCCATCCGAGGTGTCGCAACCCCGGATCAATGCCCAATACCCGCATCCTCGCCCACTTTTCTTGTTATGCGGCCACAGTTAGCACGAAACGCGAACAAACGCCAAGGTTAAAGCGCCGGAGCCCAAAAGCGACACCCCTTTATCCACAGGCGACATCGCGCGGCAGGCGGTGTCGGTTTGCGCCGGTTGCGGAGTGGAAAGCGACACGATTTCAGGCGGAATTTTGCCAGTTTTTATAGGCAGTTAACCGCGAATGCTGCCATGCAGAAAATGCAGATGTCCCATGCAATTTCCGCCCCTTGCTTGTGCGCTTCGCACATTTTACGTGCGCTTTGTAAACATGCACCCCCCCCATCATCCAGGAGATCGAGATGGCCGCATACGACACCACCCGCCACCACGCCGCCACGGGCTCCGCTGCCCGCATTGGCACCATGTTCACCACTGCCGTCGGCGCGTTCGCCGCATGGAATGACACCCGTCAGACCCGCAAGGCACTTGCATCGCTGACCGACCGCGAACTCGACGACATCGGCCTGCACCGCGGCGACATCGACGCCGTAGCCCGTCGCTACTAAGCGCATGGGGCGCTACAGAAAAAGGGCCGCGTCTGGCAAAGACGCGGCCCTTTTTACGTGAGCACAGCGAGAGATAGTCAGTCTTTACGAAACAAGCAGTGATCCGAGCTCGGCCAGTTTCGCGGTCAGCGGGTCGATCTGCATGAGCCACGCACCAACCCGTTCGAAGATGGAGCCGGCGGCCAGGGTATCGACGTGGACCTGGTAATCCCCGCTGCCGAGGTACGTCAGGACCAGCGTCTTGAAGGCGATGAAGCCTGCCACCGCCGCCAGAATGACACGCAGCCCCATGCCGCCGGTCTTGCCGGCGGGCACCTGCACGTAATTCCCTGTCTTCTTGTCGAGCTTCGTCACATAGCCCCGCGCCAGGCGCTCGTGCTTGCGACGAAGGGCCTGTTCGCGACGTTTATAGCTGGAGAGCGCTTCTTCCATGGCAGCCTCTGAAATACCGGCCCCCACCGATTGGACACATTTTTAGCCAAGGAATGTGGCGAGAATTGGGCACTTGCCGCAGGTTTTACCCAAAAACGGCATGAACCCTCCTCATTTTTGCAGAAGCAGCGTGACCCAGTCACCGATCGTGGTGCGGTTCACCTCGGCGATTCCCTCTGCCGCGTAGGCTTCTGCGACCTCGTCGGCCTGACGCGTCAGGATGCCCGACAGGATCGTATAGCCGCCGTCGGCCAGATGCGCCTTCATCGACGGGGCAAGGTCGATCAGCGGCTGCTTTAGGATGTTCGCGAACACCAGGTCATAGGGCGCGCGTTCGTGCAGGACGTCGTTCTCGAAACCCGCCGCCTCGACGCAGATGACCTTGCCCTCAAGCGCGTTGGCGCGCACGTTGGCCTCGGCCACCTCGACCGCAACCTCGTCGATGTCGGAGGCCACCACGGTCTCCGGCCAGATGCGCGCGGCACCCATGGCCAGAACCGCCGTGCCGCAACCGATGTCCGCGACGCTGCGGCCGACAAAGCCCTCGCCCGCCAGCCGGTCCAGCGCCTCAAGGCAGCCCTGCGTGGTGCCGTGGTGGCCGGTGCCGAAGGCCATCGCCGCCTCGATCAGCAGCGGCTCCGACCCTTCCGGGATCTTGTCCGCATCGTGGCTGCCGTAGACGAAGAACCGCCCCGCAACCACCGGCGTCAGGTCGCGGCGCACCTTGTCGACCCAGTCGGTGTCCGGCACTTCGGACACGACAAAGCCCTGCGCGTGGAAGGCCGCCGACAGAAGCGCAAGCTCCACCTCGTTCGGCGCTTCGATGAAGTAGCCGCCGATTTCCCACAGACCCGATCCGTCCTCGATCTCGAAGACGCCAACGCCTGTCGGTTCCGGTTCGAGCTCTTCCATCGCCTCGCCCAACGCCTCGGCGCGGGTCTTGTCGTCGATCTTGGTGAAGGCGGTCCAGGTCGGCATCATCGGGTCTCCATCGGGTGCTTCCGCGCCTTACACCAGCCGGAGGGCACACGCCAGCATTGCCAGACTTGCGAAACTGCGCCACGCTCACAGCGTATTCTTTCGGAGTCCATTCTTATGAAAACCGTTCTCAAGGTCCTTGGCGGCCTGGTTCTTGTTGTCGCGCTGTTCGCCGGTGCCATGTTCTTCTTCACCTCCGGGTCGCGCGACATCGCCCGGCAGTTCGTCACGCTCAGCACCACCGGCGGCCACGCCGAGGCGCGCGCCCTCCTCCATCCCGGCCTGCAGGATCAGCTCAGCACCGACAAGATGGCCGAGATGTTCGCGGGCGCGAAAGCCTACGAGAAGGTCTCGTTCTCCAGCGTCTCCACCGGCACCGGCAAGCCGACCGTCCTCGAAGGCACGGCCACGACCGCGGACGGCTGCATGTCGGTCCTGAAGTTCGAGCTGCTGAACGAACAGATCGTCGGTTTCGACGTCTCGCCGCTCTGCCGCTGACAGATCACTCCGCCGGGGCGGGGGCCAATGCGCTGAACCGGGTCTCGTTCCCCGGCGCGGGGTGGCGCGGGATAAGCAGCGCCAGCCCCAGCGAGGTCATCGCCATGCAGGACGCCAGCCCGAACACCGCCCCCGGCGAGGTCAGCCAGAGGTAGCCCAGCAGCGCCGGCAGGAAGACAGCCGCGATGTGGTTGATGGTGAAGGCCACCGCCGCCGTGGGGGCGATGTCACCGGGATCGGCGATTTTCTGGAAGTAGGTCTTGATCGCCAGCGCGAGCGAGAAGAACAGGTGATCGACCACGTACAGCACCAGCGCCAGGGTCACGCCCCAGTCGAAGAAATAGATCCCGGCATAAAGCAAGAAGACGCCCGTCAGGCCGATATATTCAAAGGTCAGCGCGGCGCGTTCCCCGAAGACGGACACGAGCTTGCCCAGAAGCGGGGCGCAGATCATGTTCAGCACCAGCGTCACCATGAAGAGCGCGGTGATCTCGTGCACGTCGAAGCCGAAGCGCTCGACCATCATGAAACCCGCGAAGACGGTGAAGATCTGCCGCCTGGCCCCCGCCATGAATTGCAGCGCGTAATAGAGCCAGTAGCGCCGCCGCAGCACCATCTGCTTGCGCTGCGGGTTCGGGGCCTCGAACTGCGGATAGGCCACGAGGCAGAAGAGCGCAACGAGCGCGGTAAAGCCGCCTGCCGCCCAGTAGACGACCGAGAAGCTGAGATCATAGGCGCGCCATGTCAGGATGATCAGCGCGTAGGCCACCAGCGTCGCGCCCGACCCTGCCGCCATCAGCCAGCCCAGGAATTGCGGGGCCTTCTTCTTGTCGAGCCATTGCAGTTGGAGCGACTGGTTGACCGTCTCGTAGTAGTGAAACCCGATCGAGCTGAGCAGCGTCACCATCAGGATGCCGCCAAGCGAGGGAAACTGCGCGGTCACGGCCGTCGCCACCCCGAGAAGCGTCAAAGAGACGAGTCCCAGCACCTGTTCCCGAATGAACAGGATGAGGAAGATCACCCCGATCGCGAAAAAGCCCGGAATCTCGCGCACCGTGTGCAGCCATCCGATATCCGAGCCGTCGAACTGCGCGACCTCGATGACAAAATTGTTGAGAAGCGCCGACCAGGTGAAGAACGCGATCGGCATCGCCAGCGCCATCACCACCAACAGGCCGACCGGCTGACGCCAGCGCGGCAGCGCCTTGGCATCGTCGAGCGACATGGATCGGAGAAGGGGGCGCTGCGTCATGGCCACGGGCTTAGGCCCTTTTCCGGGGGCAGGATAGCGAAAAAATCGCATTCCAAGGGGTGAATATGACATGGGTCAAGGTTCCCGCCCCCTTCATGGGTCACACCGCCAGCCAAGGTGAAGGAGTAGACCCATGGACATCGTGCCCCTCTTGGACCGGATCGGAGAGCCGCAGGCCGCGGCGCTCTTTGGCCTGATCACCGGGCTTATCTTCGGGATCGCGGCACAGCGTTCCTCGTTCTGCCTGCGCGCCTCGGTGGTGGAGTTTGCCCATGGACGGCTTGGCAGCCGCATGGCGGTCTGGCTTCTGGCCTTTTCCACGGCGGTGGTCTGGACGCAGATGGCGGAACTGTCGGGCATGATGCGGGCCGAGGATGCGCGGATGATGGCGGTGCCGGGGTCGATCTCGGGCGCGGTCGTGGGCGGGCTTCTGTTCGGCGCGGGCATGGTCATGGCGCGGGGCTGTTCCGGACGCCTTCTGGTGCTGGCAGCGACGGGAAACATGCGTTCCGTCGTCTCGGGGCTGGTCTTCGCGGTGGTGGCCCAGATGGCGCTGCAAGGCTGGCTTGCGCCGGTGCGCAACTGGATCGCCGGCCTGTGGATCACGCCCGGCGGCACCAACTTCAACCTTCTGACCAGCCTGCACCTGCCGCAGCAGTCGGGCTTCGTCATCGGGCTGGCCTTTGCCCTGGCGGCCCTGTGGCTGGCGCGGAAGAACCGGGTGTCGTTGCGTGTGCTCTTTACCGCGTCGGGCGTCGGCTTCGCCGTGGCGGCGGGTTGGGTTCTGACCTATTCGCTGAGCCAGGTGGCCTTCGACCCGGTGCAGGTGGAAAGCGCCACTTTCACCGGCCCTTCGGCCAACACGCTGATGTTCTTCCTGACCTCCAGCCCGGTGCTGGAATTCGACATCGGCCTGGTGCCCGGCGTCTTCCTTGGGGCATTCCTGTCGGCGGCCTGGGGGCGTGAATTGAAGCTTCAGGGCTTTGAGGGGGCAGGCAGCATGAGCCGCGCGCTGATCGGGGCGGCCTTCATGGGCATGGGCGGTATGCTGGCCGGGGGCTGTGCGATCGGGGCGGGCGTGACCGGCGGCTCGATCTTCGTGGGAACGGCGTGGCTGGCGCTTTTCTGCATGTGGATCGGCGGCATGGCGACCAGCTGGCTGCTGGACCAGCGCGGCGCGGTCGCTCAGCCCGGGCTGCACGTCCCGCATTGAAAAAGCCGCCCCGGAGGGCGGCTTTCCATCTGTCTTTTTCAGCTGGCCAGAACGTTGCGGAAGGCCCAGGGTTCGTTCTCGTCGATATCCTCTGGGAACAGCTCCCACCGGTCCTGAAGCGGGGTCCAGTCGGTGTAGTGGGCTTCCACCGGGCCGAGATAGGGCCGCTGCACTTCGAGGCAGCGGGCATGGTCCATCTCGTCGGCTTCCACGATGCCGGCATTGGGGTTTTCCAGCGCCCAGACCATCCCGGCCAGGACAGCGGACGTCACCTGAAGCCCGGTGGCGTTCTGGTAGGGGGCCAGGTCGCGGGTTTCCTCGTTGGATAGGCGCGAGCCGAACCACATGGCGTTTTTCTCATGGCCGTAGAGCAGCACGCCAAGCTCGTCGATGCCTTCGACGATCTCGTCCTCGGTCAGGATGTGATGCCTGGTCTGCTGACGGCCCGATCCGAACATCTCGTGCAGGGACAGGACCGCGTCGTCGCATGGGTGGTAGGCATAGTGGCAGGTCGGGCGGAACTCTGGCGCAGCGGCATCGCCGACCGTGTAGTAGTCCGAGATCGAGATCGCCTCGTTATGGGTCACGAGAAAGCCGAACTGCGGGCCCGGCGTCGGGCACCAGGTGTGGACGCGGGTGATCGCGCCGGGCCGTTCCAGCCAGATGCCCGCAAGGCAGCCGGTTTCATGGGTGTGGCCGTTTTCGGGGAACCAGGGTTCATGGGTGCCCCAGCCAAGCTCGGCCGGCTGGAAGCCTTCGGAAATGAAGCCCTCGACGGACCAGGTGTTGACGAAGACCCCGCGCGGGCGCGGCACGCGGCGGGCCTGCGTGTCGCGTTCGGCGATATGCACGCCTTTCACGCCGAGGCTTTGCATCAGCTTGCCCCAACCGGCCCGATCCGTCGGGGCGGCCACGTCGCGGCCGGTATCCCTGGCCAGCGTCAGAAGCGCCTCTTTCACGAACCAGCTGACCATGCCGGGGTTTGCGCCGCAGCAGCTGACCGCCGTAGTGCCGCCGGGATTGGCGGCCTTCTCATCGCGCACCTTCTGGCGCAGGGCGTAGTTGGTGCGCGCGGCATTGTCGGTGGTGCCGAAATAGTAGCCCGCCCAGGGCTCGACCACGGTGTCGATATAGGGCACCCCGATTTCACGGCAGAAGCGCATGAGATCGAGTGACGAGGTATCGACGCTGAGATTGACGCAGAACCCCTTGCCGGGTTCCAGCAGGGCGCCCAGAACCTCGCGGTAGTTCTCTGGCGTCAGGGCGGTGGTCACGTGATTGATCTTGTGCTGACGCAGGAAGTTGGCCTGGTTCTCGTCGGGTTCGATCACGGTGAACAGGTCGGCGTCATAGTCGAAGTGACGTTCGATCAGCGGCCAGGTGCCTTTTCCGATCGAGCCGAAGCCGATCATCACGATGGGGCCGTCGATACGTGCATAGACTGGATGGGTCATGGGGCAGGTTCCTTCAGCGAAAAAGACCGGGAAACGAAAAAGGGGCCGCGCCGGATGTCGGCGCGGCCCCCGTATTTCGGCGCGTCAGAACGCTTAGTTCTGAGCGTAGTATTCGATGACCAGGTTCGGTTCCATCATCACCGGATACGGCACGTCGGCCAGGCCGGGCGCGCGCACGAAGGTGGCGGTCATCTTGGAATGGTCTGCGTCGATGTAGTCCGGCACATCACGCTCGGCCAGCTGAACGGCTTCGAGAAGGACGGCCATCTGCTTGGAACGATCGCGGACCTCGATCACGTCACCCTCTTTCACGCGGTAGGAGGGGATGTTCACGCGCTTGCCGTTCACGGTCACGTGGCCGTGGTTCACGAACTGGCGGGCGGCGAAGACGGTCGGCACGAACTTGGCGCGGTAGACCACTGCGTCCAGGCGGCTTTCCAGCAGGCCGATCAGGTTTTCACCGGTGTCGCCCTTGCGGCGCTCGGCGTCCGAGAAGATGCGGCGGAACTGCTTTTCCGTCAGGTCGCCGTAGTAGCCCTTGAGCTTCTGCTTGGCGCGCAGCTGCAGACCGAAGTCGCTGAGCTTGCCCTTGCGGCGCTGGCCGTGCTGGCCGGGGCCGTATTCGCGGCGGTTGACGGGGGATTTCGGGCGACCCCAGATGTTTTCACCCATCCGGCGGTCAATTTTGTACTTGGCAGAGGTGCGTTTGGTCACCGTCTGATCTCCTTCTTTGGTCCGCAGCCCGCGGGGGCCGCTATGAAGGGCGTTGTCCTCTGGCTTTCGCCTGACAGGCATCCCCTTGCGGGGGCCACCAACACCAATGAAAACCCCGGCAATCGCTTGCCGGGATGGGCGGCTTTTACAGCCTCTGTCGGGGGAGTCAATGCCTGAAGGCGGTGCGGTGCAACCCGTGCATCAAAATCGCCGCTTCGGCCTTGTCCAGCATGCGCCGGGCCGGAGCGCCATAGTTGAACGGATCGTCTTCCAGGTCGGGAAAGAACGACAGCAGGCTGCGCCGCTGCGCCGGGTCGAGGTGGTGCAGGCCCATGAAACCGGGATGGAAGGTCTCGACCTCAAGCCCGTTGGCCCAGATCACCTCGTGCTTTTCAAGCATCAGGTGAATGTACCAGGTTTCGCGCAGGCCATGATCCACGGTGATCATGCGATCACCCACGAGGTCGCGCGCGGAAACCAGAACCTCGTCCTCGCCCCACAGGTCGCGCGCGACGGCGCCTGACAGGATCACCCGGTGATCGGGGGATACAACAAGGTCACCATCCGGGCGGTAAAGGCCGAGCGCCCCTTCGCGGATGCGGATCGGACGCTGGTCGGGCATGGCAAAGAGCCGCGCGCCGGACATGCGGCGCTGGCCGGTCCAGACAACTTCTTGCGGGCCACTGTCACGCGTCTGCAGCCGGTCGCCCGGGCCGAGATCTTCGATGGAGACATCGCCCGCCTCGGTGCGCAGGCGGGTGCCCGGCGTGAAGCAGATGACCGAAGAGGTTTCCGTCTGTGCCAGGGGGCGGGGCTGGTTCACGCGCACGATCGAGAGATCACGGTTCGTGGGCGGGATCGTTTCGGGAAAGATCAGGATCGGCATGCGCCCGCCATCGGCGGCGACCGGGACCACCGTGAAGAAGCGGTTTCCGTCGGCAACGATGAAGGCATCGGCGAAGAGGGGATCGGCATCTTCGGCGGCAAGCTGTCCCGGGGTGGGCGCCGGGTGATGCATCAGTTTGCGCACCACCCGCGCGGCCCGTGCACGGAGCTCGGCGTGATCCTGGCTGACTCCCAGGAGCAGCGCGGCGCCATCGCCTTCCAGAGGAAGAGCATGGCCATGCCAGCGCCAGGTCATCCCTTCGGCCAGTTCGTTGTTCTTATCCGCCGGTACGCCGTCGATCAGGGTTTGCGACCATGAGATCATGGTCAGGCCCCGATAGCCCGTGCTCATTGCTTCTTGCCTGTTTTTTATGCCGCTTCCGCCGCCCTGTCCGGTGATTCTAACAAAGGCGAATCACCTTGGGAAGAGGGTGATTCGGATCCGATTCGGAAAAATGCGAATCGGGACGTCAGAATTGCAGGTCGACGGTCAGCGACCCGACGGTCTGGCCTTCCGGCTGACCGACGAATTCCTCTGACAGGTAGGTCAGCCCGTAGAAGATGTTGGAGAAGCCGACCGCGTAGTTCATCCCGGCCCTGAGGCGATAGCGGGTGTCCTCGGGCACGTAGCCCCTGTCCGCGGGCAGATAGCGGGAACTGTCCACCCAGGCAACGTCGCCGCCGATCAGGACAGACAGGCCGTAATCGGATTCGCTGTCGATGGCGCTGATCCGGTGGCCCGTGGTCACGTCGCGCACGCGCAGGCCGCCCAGGCCGTAATTGCCGAAGGTCAGGTCAAAGCCCATTCGGGCCAGCGTTTCGACACCGGCCTGAAGTTCGACAAAGGGGCGCAGGCGGGTTCCGCCAAGGTCGAATTCACGTCCAAGTTCGAATGTGCCGTGCAGGTAGATGCCGTTTTCAACCTGGAAGTTCTCCACGTTCGGGATCGGCATGCTGAGCGCATCGTGAACGGTTTCCTGAAGGCTGCGAATGCCGGTCTGGTCGCCCATGCCGACGATGTCGAGCCCGAGTGACGCCTCGAACCCCGCGAAGCCGAAATGCGTGTGGGCGCCAACCGAAAGAACCCCTGCATAGAGCCTGTCGCCTGCCGCCGGGTTGGCGATATTGGCCGGCGTGATGACCTCGCCCCGGAAGCGATATTCCATGATCTCGCCCATCCGAAGAGGCAGTTGCCCGGTCCATTCCGCACCGCGCAGGGTGCTGACACCGTAGCTGCCGGACCGCCAGCGGTCGCGGCGATCACCGATCATGTCATTGGTAAAGAGCCTTGCCTGCCCCAGTTCCGTGCGTTCCTGGGCCGACAGGGTGCTCGGCATCCCGGAAAGCAAACAGATAATGAGGGCAGTCCGCCCTGTTCCTTGCCACATCACTTTGCCTCGTCTCAGCGACTTTTGTTTTGTCGCTTTATATTTCGAAATTACGGCAAAACTATCACAGCGATACGGACAGGGCTAGGCGCACTTCGAATGGCCGCAGCTCGGGCAGGTCATGCAGCCTTCGACCATGCGCATCCCGAACTCGCCGCAGGACGGGCAGGCCGGCCCGCGCGGATTGGGGGCGCCAACGGCCATGACCTGGGCCTGCGGGTCGGATTTCAGGCCCATGCCCTCGCCGTCGATGAAACCGATGGCAATGAGGTGGCGTTCGATCACGCCGCCAATCGCGGCCAGGATCGACGGCACGTATTTGCCCTGCATCCAGGCCCCGCCGCGCGGGTCGAACACGGCCTTCAGTTCCTCGACCACGAAGGAAATGTCACCGCCGCGCCGGAACACGGCCGAGATCATCCGGGTCAGCGCCACGGTCCAGGCGAAATGTTCCATGTTCTTCGAGTTGATGAAGATCTCGAAAGGCCGCCGCCGTCCGCCGACGATGATGTCATTGATGGTGATGTAGATCGCGTGGTTCGAGTCCGGCCATTTCAGCTTGTAGGTGTGGCCTTCCAGTTCCTGCGGGCGATCGAGCGGCTCGGCGATATAGACCACTTCGCCATCCGTTGCCGCGGCGGGGGCCTTGTCTTCGGATTCCGACACGCTCAGCACGCTGCCCGTCACGTCATTGGGGCGGTAGGTGGTGCAACCTTTGCAGCCCAGGTCCCAGGCCTGCATGTAGACGTCCTTGAACGCCTCGAAGCTGATATCCTCGGGGCAGTTGATGGTCTTGGAGATGCTGGAATCCACCCATTTCTGGGCGGCCGCCTGCATCTTTACATGGGCAGAGGGATCGAGCGTCTGCGCATTGACGAAATAGTCGGGCAGGGGGGCATCGCCCTTGAGATCACGCCACATCTTCACGGCATAGTCGACAACTTCTTCCTCGGTCCGGCTGCCGTCGCGCTGCAAGACCTTGCGGGTATAGGCATAGGCGAAGACCGGTTCGATCCCCGAACTGACATTGCCCGCGTAGAGGGAAATCGTCCCCGTGGGCGCGATCGAGGTCAGCAGCGCATTGCGAATGCCGTGCTTGCGGATGTCGTCGCGCAGGGCCTCGTCCATGTTCTGCATGTTGCCAGAGGCGAGGAATGCATCGGCATCAAAGAGCGGAAAGGCCCCGCGTTCCTTGGCGAGCGCGACCGACGCGCGGTAGGCGGCATGCGCGATCTGGCGCATCCAGCCTTCGGTCTGGCGCGCGGCCTCGTCCGAGCCGTAACGCAGGCCGAGCATCAGCAGAGCATCGGCCAGCCCCGTGACCCCGAGCCCGATCCGGCGCTTGGCCTGGGCTTCCTGCGCCTGTGCCTCCAGCGGGAAGCGTGACGCGTCGACCACGTTGTCCATCATCCGCACGGCGACCGAGACCAGGTCCTCCAGCGCGTCTTCATCCAGCCGCGCCGCGTCCGTGAACGGGCCCGATACCAGCCGCGCGAGGTTCACCGAGCCCAGGAGGCAGGCCCCGTAGGGCGGCAGGGGCTGCTCGCCGCAGGGGTTGGTGGCGGCAATGGTTTCGCAATAGCCCAGATTGTTGGCGGTGTTGATGCGGTCGATGAAGATGACGCCCGGCTCGGCGTAGTCGTAGGTCGACTGCATGATCCGGTTCCACAGGTCGCGCGCCTGAACGGTGCGGTACACCTTTCCGCCGAAGATCAGGTCCCAGGACCCGTCTGCCTTCACCGCTTCCATGAAGGGATCGGTAACCAGCACCGACATGTTGAACATGCGCAGGCGGGCCGGGTCAGACTTGGCGGTGATGAAATCCTCGATATCGGGGTGATCGCACCGCATCGTCGCCATCATCGCGCCGCGACGGCTGCCTGCCGACATGATCGTGCGGCACATCGCGTCCCACACGTCCATGAAGCTGAGCGGCCCCGAGGCGTCCGCTGCCACGCCATGCACATCCGCGCCCTTGGGACGGATGGTCGAGAAGTCGTAGCCGATCCCGCCGCCCTGCTGCATGGTCAGGGCCGCTTCGCGCAGGTGCTCGAAAATCCCCGAAAGGCTGTCGGGCACCGTGCCCATGACGAAGCAGTTGAAGAGCGTGACGTTGCGCCCCGTGCCCGCGCCTGCCGTGATCCGGCCTGCGGGCAGGTACTTGAAGTCCTCCAGCGCCGCGTAGAAGCGGTCTTCCCACTGGTCGGGGTCTTTCTCGACCACGGCAAGCGCCCGGGCGATTCGCCGCCAGCTGTCCTCGACCGTCTGGTCGATCGGCGTGCCATCGGCCTGCTTGAGCCGGTATTTCATGTCCCAGATGGCTTCGGCAATCGGGGCGGAAAAGCGGCTCATTCGGTGTCATCCATACTGATCGGGGGCAGAGGGGGAAGATAGCACAACACTTGCGGTGGTCAACGTTGGCAATCGGGGGTCCCTGGCCTAGATTGAACCCCTGCGAGGGGATGCCATGGCCGAGAAATTCACCCATCTGATCAAGCTCAGCGTCGGAACGGAGTCGGTCGAGGACCTCGCGGCCTGGCAAGCGACGGCCCATGAACGGTGGGCCGACGGCCAGCCGCGCCACGTGACCCGCATGTGGCCCAAGCGCGCGGCAGAGGTGCTGGCCGGCGGCTCGATCTACTGGGTTATCAAGGGGATGATCCAGGCGCGTCAGCGCATCCTGAAACTGGAAGAGGTGATTGGGCAGGATGGCGTGCGCCGCTGTGCCATTGTGCTCGACAAACCGCTGCTGCGCGTCGCCGCAACGCCCAAGCGCGCTTTCCAGGGGTGGCGTTACCTCAAGCCCGAGGATGCGCCCCCCGATCTGTCAGCAGCCCGCGCCCGAGAGGAAAGCCTGCCGCCAGAGTTGCAATCGGCGCTGGCAGAAATCGGGGTGCTTTAGACCGCCAGCGGCCTTCGAATGCAAAACGGCCGGGCAAGATGCCCGGCCGCTTCTTTGTTTGCGTGGCTGGATCAGCGCCGCGACGCCAGCGTGCCGGAGACGGCCGAGCGGTACTGGCCGCGGGCCACTTGCGTGGAGGAGTTCAGCGGCGTGAGCGAGCCGTTGTGGCCGAGCGGGATGGTGAAGCCCAGGCCGATCGAGTCCACGTCGATGGATGCCAGCGGGCCGAGATCCACGGTCGAGCTGGTGTATTCCAGGCTCAGCAGAGCAGGGATGCTGGAACCGGCAGCGGTCAGGTCATAGGACAGGCCGATGCTGAACTGATCCGCGTCGATGGAGACCGGGAGCGGGATGCCAACATCCAGCATGCCGTAGGAGCCATAGAGCGACAGGCCATTGCCGAAGTCGTAGTCGGCGCCGATGGCGAATGCCGTCAGGTCGATGCTTGCACCACCGAGGCTGATATCGGTGCGGGCGAGATGGCCGAACACTTCGAGGTTCGGCATCACGTCGTAAGAGGCCGAGATGCCATAGTCGGTGATGTCGACGCCGGGAAGGCTCGGGCTGGAGTCGGAGGTGCCGTAGAACGCCTCAACCCAGAGCGGGCCGCTCTCGTAACCTGCAAAGAGACCCATCTGGCTGGTATCGACGCCGAGGGTGATCGGCAGGGGGACGATGGACAGGTCAAGGTCGCCCGAGCGGTAGTAAACACCGATATAGGCACCGTTGCCGAAATGGTAGGACGGCTCGAAGGCGAAGCTGAGCAGGTCGGCTTCAACCGAGAACGGCACGCCAGCGATGTCGATGTCGGTCATCGACATGCCGAAATCCAGCCCGACATTGATGTTCGGGGTGAAGGCAATGTCGTTCTGCATGTCGAGGGTGGTGGTGGTCATGTCGATATTCGCACCAGGGATGCCATCGAGCGAGGCGCTCGAAAAGCCAACGGTGACCGTCGACGTGATCGTGGGGGCGGTTTGTGCAATGGCAACGGCGGGAACGCAGAGGATCGCGGCGGTTGCAAGAAGCGTACGGGCAGACATGATTTGGGTTCCTTTTTGGAACCGTCGAAGACTGGCTACTTGAAAGAACGAAACAAAATTCGACGGTGAAATAACGTTAACTTTAGTTAACTTGCGGGCGCTCAGAACGTCTATCGAGAGTTTAACGAATCTTAAGATATGGCAAAACTGTGGCAAACTTGATGCAGTTAGCGCGATCGGGGGCCAAGTCAAACGCACAGGTGCAGAACCCGCTGCAACTGGCGCAAGGCATTGCCGTGTTTGAAAATTTCCGGGTTCGGACTAGGCGAGCTGGTCCAGCAGGCCCTCAAGCGTGGCCTTGTTGCCGTTCGACCAGTCGGCGACGCGCGACTTGAACAGGACCGCCTGGCTGCGATGGATCAGGCCGCCCGGCAGAATCGTCAGATGGTTCGCGCGCAGCGTTTCCCCGGTCGAGGTGATGTCCGCAATCGCCTCGGCGGTCAGGTTCTTGACCGTTCCTTCCGTCGCCCCCTGGCTGTCGACCAGCTGGTAGTCGGCAACGCCGGCTTCGCGCAGAAAATCGCGGACCAGGCGGTGATACTTGGTGGCGATCCTGAGGCGGTGTCCGTGACGACGGCGGAAGTCGGCGGCGGCTGCGTCCAGATCGTCGAGAGAGTTCACGTCAACCCAGAAGGCAGGCACGGCAATGATAAGATCGGCGAAGCCGAAGCCCATGGGTTTGAGTTCACTCACCACGTCCGACCAGGACGGGATGCGCTCTCGCACGAGGTCGCTGCCGGTTACGCCGAGGTGGATGCGCCCCGCCTGCAATTC
>NZ_CAXREX010000204.1:0-8232 GCF_964229645.1 Nioella sp.
TAGTCGCAAAGCGGAGCCAGCCAGGCGCTGCCGCCGATCCCGCCTCCGGTGCGATCCCGGAATTCTGCCTGCGCCTCGCGCAGCAGCTTGGGATCGGTCAGGCAGTCGAGCGCGGTCATGGCCACGACCTGCGCGGCCACCTCGGTCATCGGGTCGATGGTGGCGGGATGCCCGCCAAGGGCGTTCATCGCCCAGGCCGGGTAGGCAAAGCCCCCTGGCGCGGCGAGGGCGGGGCGCCCGATATAGAGCCGCACCGTGGGCGCGTGCCAGCAGAACTCGGTGTAGTCATCGGATGTGAAATGGCGCTGCGAGGGCGGCAGGATGTCCCGCATCCGCCGTTCCGCCTCCTCGGGCGGCATGAGTTCGGAAATCATCGACAGGAAGGGCTTGTCCATCGGCTCAAGCCCCAGCTCGGACTGGATCGCGCGGGCAAACTCTGCCGCGTCCTCGCCCCAGACAGGGGCGCCCACGGTTTCCAGGTTGGCATAGGTCGCGCGCGCCATGGCGTGGTTTGGCAGGCCGTGGCGGGACTTGGCGACCCAGTGCCGCCGCCAGGAGCAATGGCAAAGCCGCGCCGCGGCCTCGGCGAAATGATCGAGACCGCGAATGATGTGCTCGGCCTCGCTGACCTCCGAGATGCGGATGAAATACATGATCTGCGCAACCTGGGCGGGGATGTTGTCGGCCGTGGCCTGCCCGTGGCTGAGGATGGTCTCGTTCATCGACCAGCTCTGCCCCGGCGCCATGACATGTTCGCGCAGGGCCTTGGCGGATTGATACATCTGCACCATCGCATCCGTGGCCCCCGGCGCACGGGCGGCGGCATGGCTGGCGGGGATAGGGCTTGCGTCTTCGCCCGCCATCCAGGTTTCGGGCGTTTCGCAGGTGAATTCGTAGATGACGCCGTAGCCGACGCCGCAATGGGTATCCCAACGCACGGTGTTGCACAGCGGGGCCATGTAGAACGGGTGGAAGCTGATCGCGGCATCGAGATCGTCGTAATAGCCCGCCGCCGCGTGGATGGGCTTCGAGCCGCGCACCTTTTCCGCGGGTTCACCGAAGAACTTGAGCCGCCCGGGAATGCCCTGCGCCTCCATCATCGCCTTGGTCGCGAGAAACCCGCCGAGCGCCCCCATGCCAAGGGCCGAATGCGGATCGGTATGGCCGCCTGCATGGGCGTTGAGCCCGGGGCGGGGCGCCTTGCGCGGCTCTGCTGCCTGGCAGTTGCCGGGAATGCCGTCATATTCCGCGTAGCCGCCAATAGTGGGACCGTCGCCGTTTTCCCAGGTGGCACAGAAGGCCGTGGGCATTCCGGCGCTGCCCTGCTCGACCTCGAAGCCCTCGCGCCGCAGGAGGTCGACGTAATAGGCGCAGGATTTGTATTCGCGCCACGCGGTTTCACCGAAATCCCAGATGTCCCGCGTCCAGCGCGAGATCTCGTCCATTCGATCCCGCACCACCTGGCGCGCCATGTCCTTCGCCGTGCCCATGCCCTGCCTCCGTTCTGTTCGTTGACGCTAGGCCGATGCCCATCCATCAGGCAAGCGCGGGATTTCCGCCGATCGCGCCCCCTGCGTCAGGTTTTCCGCTTGAAGGCCGCATCCCTGGTGCTAGCCTTTGACCGAGTTTCAGGAGGATCCCATGCCCGATCACATCCGTTTCATTCTTTGGCACGCCTTCATCGGCTTTGTCATCTCGGTTGCCTTCACGGTGCTGATCCTGGCGCTGAACGTGGGCAACCTGTGGCACCTCGTGACCCACACGGCTGAGGGCCCGGTCGCGGTCCTGATGCTGATCGTGTTCGGAACCATCACGTTCGGCTCGGCCCAGATCGGCTACAAGATCATGTCGATGGGGGAAGAGGACGAGGATGACCAGGGCGGCAAGCGCGACGCGCTGCCGATGCTCGACGCGATCCCCGTTCCTGTGCGCGACGCGCGCCGCTGACACCCCGGAAACAAGAAAACGGCCCGAAGCGCGCTTCGGGCCGTTTTCTTTGGTAGACGGGACCACCACAACCGTAGGGGTCTCAATTCCCGAGGACCTGTAAATACAGGTGGGCGCCAGGTAACGGGACCAGGGTCCAGACAGAGCCAGCTCCCTCGGAATTGCTTAAGGCCACCGGAATGTTGCCCCGGCACGGGAAGGGCAGAACCCGCCTGACCGCTCACATAAGCCGCGCGGGGGGCTCCGGCAAGGGGCTTGCAACGATTGCATTCGTTCGCTGAATGTTCCATCGTCTGCCCATGAGCGATCCGATCCTTCTGCAACCTGGGCAATTGCTGGCGCGCGGCGTGTGCCGCCACCTGCGCCAGCATGATTTCGCCACGCTGGAGGAATTCGTGCCCGAGCGGGGAAAGCGCGTCGACGTGATGGCGCTTGGCCCCAAGGGGGAAATCTGGGTGATCGAGTGCAAGTCGAGCCGGGTGGATTTCACGTCTGACGCGAAATGGGACGGATACCTGGAATGGTGCGACCGCTATTTCTGGGCCGTGGACCAGGAATTTCCGACCGACCTTTTGCCCGAGGGCACCGGGCTGATCATCGCCGATGCCTATGATGCGGAAATCCTGCGTATGGGGGAGGAGGCCAAGCTGGCCGCTGCCCGGCGCAAGGCGCTGACGCATCGCTTTGCCCGCACGGCTGCACAACGCCTGCACGCCTATCGCGATCCCAAGCCGGGAAGCGTCTAGACGACCGCCCCCCTGCGGATTGCCATGGCCGTCAGCGACGGCCGCCCTTGCCCTTGCCCATGTTGCGCACCGTTTCTGCCGCGGCCCGCAGTTCCTCGGCGATTTCCAGCGCCTCTTCCGGGTCGAAATCGAGCGGCAGGTCGACGCCGTCGGCCTCGATATAGATCCGCACCATGCCCATGGAGGTGGGGCCGATCTGCAGATTGGCGGCGATTTCGCTTTCGCTGTTGATACCCATGATCATCCTCCGGAAGGCCGGTTCAAGCTTGGCTGGCAGAGGGCCTAGCCCCTTGCCCGCCGGGTGACAAGGTAAAATACTGCACCACGGGATGGCACGCAAAGGGGCACGGATGTCGGACGAGGTGGAGCTTAGGGATATCGGCATTGGCGATATGGGCTGGCTGGTTCAGGCCCATGCGGAGCTTTATGCCGCCGAAGAGGGCTTCGACTGGAGCTTCGAGCCGCTGGTGGCCGAAATCCTCGTGGATTTCCTGCGCCACCGCGATCCCACCTGCGAACGGGCCTGGATTGCCTGGGAAAACGGCCAGCGGCTCGGCTCCATCTTCTGCGCCAGGGGCAGCGAGCCGGGGCAGGCCAAGCTGCGGCTCTTTCTTCTGACGCCGGCTGCGCGCGGCAAGGGGCTGGGCAAGCGGCTGCTTCGGGCCTGTGTCGACTATGCGCGGGAGAGGGGCTATCGCGACATGGTGCTGTGGACCCATGCCAGCCACGAGGCCGCCTGTGCGCTCTATGAAAAGGCAGGTTTCGTCTGTATCGACAGCCACCCCGTGACCAGCTTCGGCCAGCCGCTGATCGAACAGACATGGAAGCTCGATCTGAGGTGACAGAGAGGCTTGCAATCCCCCGCGCGGGCCGTTATCCACCCCGCCAGTGCCGCCTTAGCTCAGTTGGTTAGAGCGCTGGATTGTGGATCCAGAGGTCCCCCGTTCAAGCCGGGGAGGCGGTACCACCCCCCCGAAGCCCGATCCGGTCAGATGTCGAACCGCACGCCCTGTGCCAGAGGCAGCGCGTCCGAATAGTTCACCGTGTTGGTCTGGCGGCGCATGTAGGCCTTCCATGCGTCCGAGCCGCTTTCACGCCCGCCGCCGGTTTCCTTCTCGCCCCCGAAGGCCCCGCCGATTTCCGCACCCGAGGGCCCGATATTGACGTTGGCGATGCCACAGTCGGAGCCTTCGTCGGACATGAAGCGCTCGGCTTCGCGCATGTTCATGGTGAAGACGCAGGAGGACAGGCCCTGCGGCACGGCATTCTGCATCTCCAGCGCCTCGTCGAAGCTGTCATAGGACATGACGTAGAGAATCGGGGCGAAGGTTTCGGCCTGCACGATATCGGCCTGATGCGGCATGACCGCGATGGCGGGCTGCATGTAGACACCGCCTGCGGGGACGCCCTCGGTCACCCGCGCGCCGCCATGCACCGTGCCGCCCGATTCGCGCGCCACGGTCAGCGCCTGTTCCATCGCCTGGCCCGCTGCTTCGTCGACCAGAGGACCGACCAGCGTGCCGTCCTCCAGCGGATGACCGATCGGCAGGCCCGCGTAGGCCTTGACCAGCCGCGCCACCAGTTCATCGCGGATCGAGTGGTGCACGATCAGGCGGCGCAACGAGGTGCAGCGCTGCCCGGCGGTGCCCACGGCGGAAAATACAATGGCGCGCACGGCCATTTCCAGGTCGGCGGAGGGGGCCACGATCATCGCGTTGTTGCCCCCCAGTTCGAGGATCGAGCGCCCGAAACGGGCGGCCACGCGCGGGCCCACGGCGCGGCCCATCCGGGTCGAGCCCGTGGCCGACAGGACCGGCACATCGTGACTGTCCACCAGTTCCTCGCCTATGGCCGCGCCGCCCACGACGACCTGCAGCAGATCAGCGGGCGCATCGGACCCGAAGCGCGCGACGGCGCGGGCGAAGATATTGGCACAGGCCAGCGCGGTCAGCGGGGTCTTTTCCGACGGTTTCCAGATCACCGGGTTGCCGCAGACAAGCGCAATCGCCGTGTTCCACGACCAGACCGCGACCGGGAAGTTGAAGGCGGTGATTACGCCCACGGGCCCTACCGGGTGCCAGGTTTCCATCATCCTGTGGCCGGGCCGCTCAGAGGCGATGGTCAGGCCGTAAAGCTGGCGCGACAGGCCGACGGCGAAATCGCAAATGTCGATCATCTCCTGCACTTCGCCAAGCCCCTCGGAGGTGATCTTGCCAGCCTCGAAGCTGACAAGCCGCCCCAGGTCATCCTTTGCCGCGCGCAGTTCCTCGCCCAGAAGCCGCACCAGTTCCCCGCGCCGGGGGGCGGGCACCGTGCGCCATGTCTTGAAGGCGGCCTTGGCGCGGGCGATGACGCCCGGCATCTCGGCAGGGTTGGTTTCATGGATCTCGGCCAGAGTCGCCCCGTCGATGGGGGAGGTGACCTTCAGGCTGCCCCCGATTAGCATCTCGGTGGTCAGGCCAAGCGCGGCCAATGTGTCTTTTGCGGTCATGTCGGTTGGTTCCTTGTCTCAGGCGGCGCTATCCAGCCGGGTGAGATCACCCTTGCCGTAGTAGCGGCCGAATTCGGTGTTGAGGAAATCGTCGAGGTTCACGTCTTCTTGCCGGACGAAGCCCTTGGTGGGCAGCTTGCCCATGCGCATCAGTTCCATCACCCCGGTGACGCCCGCCGCCGTGGTGATCTGGATCGCGCCCCAGGTCTTGCCGTTCACCTCTGTTGCCAGCGACTTGTTGACGAAGCTCTTTTCGCGGAATTCCCCGTCGACCCAGCCGGTCGCCGTGCAGTAGATCAGCACCACGTCCTGATCGGTGCGGGGCAGGGCGGTTTCGAAGATCTCGCGCATCAGGTCGCGGCGCGTTTCCAGCCGCAGGTCCTGCAACAGCATCTTCACGATGTCGCGGTGGCCGGGATAGCGGATGGTGCGATAGGACAGCTTGCGCGCCTTGCCCTGAAGCGTTTCCGTCAGGGTGCCGAGCCCGCCGGAGGTGTTGAAGCATTCATATTCGACACCATCCAGCCCGAAGAGCTCCAGCCCTTCCAGCGGCGCGGCCTTGATCCGCTCGCCGCCCTCGATCACGTCGCAGGGGTGGCAGTATTCGTTGATCAGCCCGTCGGTGGACCAGGTGAGGTTATATTTCAGCGCATTGGTGGGGTAGAGCGGCAGTGCGCCCACCCGAAGCGACAGGGTGTCGAGACTGTCGAACTGACGCGCAAGGCTGGCACCTGCGATGCCGACGAAGCCAGGCGCCAGCCCGCATTGCGGCATGAAGGCGGTGTCACTGTCCCGTGCCATGTCGCGCACGGCCTCGGTCGCGGCCACGTCCTCGGTCAGGTCGAAATAATGTGCACCGGCGAGTTTCGCGGCCTTTGCGATGGAGGGCGTCAGAAAGAAGGGTGCCGCGCTGACCACGGCGTCAGAGCCCTTGAGCGTCCGGGCCAGCGCCTCGGCATCCGATGCATCCGCCTGCGCGACCTTGAAACCCGCCTGCTGGAACGGGGCAAGATTGGCAAACTCGGCATCCACGACGATGACGGAATAGTTGGGCGAGGCTTTGAGAAGCTCGGCGATCATGCTGCCGATCTTGCCTGCGCCGACGATGCTGACGGTCCATTTGCGCATGTCCGGTCTCCTGCTTGGCGTTTTCCCAAGCGTGGGGCGGGGCGCATTCTGGCGTCATTTGGCGAATGTTCGCCGTTCTGGTTATTTCCGGCAAAATGCCGGGGTCAGTCGGCGTCTGCCGTCGCCATCGCCTGCATCTGGCGGAAAATGCGTTCGGCGGTCTCGTCCGACCGGCGGTCGATCCGGCGTCCGAACACCACGGAGGTGGTGGTTCGCACCACGCCCGGAATCTCGCCGATCTCGTCGATCAGAATGTCGAGGTCCTCGACCCGCGGGGCCTCGGCGGACAGGAACAGGTCGAACTCTCCATTGATCGAGAAAACCACCTGGATTTCAGGGTAAGTGTTCAGTCTTTGCAGGACTTTGCGGGTATCCTGTTGGCGGATTTCCAGCATCATCAGGATCTGTACGGTCTCTTCGCCCGGGTTCCGGCTGAGCACCACGGAATAGCCCGCGATGGTGCCGTCCTTTTCCATCCGCGCGATGCGTTCATGGACGGTCGAGCGGGCCACGCCCAGTTTCTGCGCGATGTTCGACGTCGATTCCCGCGCGTTGCGCTGCAACTCGCGGATAATACGCCGATCAAGGGAATCTCTCATACAAACTGCCGCCTATACCGATGATTTGTCAGAAAGGGGCCTCTTCCTGCCGAATTGTCAAGTCGTTCCAGCAGCGTGGGGCGGTAGGTCTGCCGAAACGCCGCCCGATTGCCCGGCTGGACAACCGGAAGGCAACGCGCAACATGGGGCGGGCAAGGCAAGGAGCACCGGACAAGATGGATCGCGCAGAGATCGTCCATGACAACTTTCTTCGTCGGGTCGCGGCGCGGGATTTCCCTGATGGCGCGATGCCTGCGGGCGATTTGCCAGCCCCAATGGCGGTGTCGCTTTTCCGTGCACAGTGCCTGTCGCGGGCGCTCGACCGGGAAAGCCGCGCGATGCAGAAGGCGGGGCAGGGCTACTACACGATCGGCTCGTCCGGGCACGAGGGCATGGCTGCGGTTGCCGCTGTGCTGCGCCCGACGGACCCGGCCTTCCTGCACTACCGTGACGCGGCCTTCCAGATCGCCCGCAGTCAGCAGGTGCCGGGCCAGACCATCACCTGGGACATGCTGCTGAGCTTTGCCTGCTCGTCCGAAGATCCCATTTCCGGTGGTCGTCACAAGGTCCTGGGCAGCCGTGACCTCATGATCCCACCCCAGACCTCAACCATTGCCAGCCACCTGCCCAAGGCGGTCGGCGCGGCGTTTTCCATCGGGCTTGCACGGCGGCATCCGCCCGAGCATCGGCTGTACGAGGACGATGCGATCGTCATGTGCAGCTTTGGTGATGCCTCCGCCAACCACTCCACCGCGCAAGGCGCGATCAACACGGCGGGCTGGACCTCGGTGCAGTCCACGCCCCTACCGCTTCTCTTCGTCTGCGAGGACAACGGGATCGGGATTTCGGTCAAGACGCCGAAAGGCTGGATCGAGGCCAGCATGCGCCATCGCCCGGGCATCCGGTATTTCGCAGCGGACGGGTTGGACATCTACGATACCTACCGCGTTGCCCGCGAGGCGGCGGACTACGTGAGGGCGCGCAACAAGCCTGCCTTCCTGCATCTGCGCACCGTGCGGCTCTATGGCCACGCAGGCGCCGATGTGGCGCTGAGCTACCTGTCGAAGGACGAGGTCGAGGCTGGCGAAGCCAACGATCCGCTGCTCCATTCCGCCCGACTGCTCGACGCCGCCGGGGCCCTGCCCGCCGAAGAGGCGCTGGCGATCTATGAAGAGACAAACGCCCGCGTGACCCGCGTCGCGGCCGAGGCCGTCACCCGCCCGCGGTTGCGCGATGCCGCTGGCGTGATGGCAAGCCTCATCCCCCCGAAACGGGACTGCGCGCCCACCAATGGCCCTTCGGCCGAGGCGCGGGCGGCGGC
>NZ_CAXREX010000205.1:0-2877 GCF_964229645.1 Nioella sp.
AGCAGCGCGTCGGTGGTTTCGGGCGCGGGCAAGGGCGCATCGCAGATCTGGACAGAGCGCAGCAGGCGGGGCGCGATCTGCCGCAGATCGTCGGTCGTGCCGCCGCAGCGCGCATGGTGCAACGTGTCCACGAGATAACCGACGTTGGTGGCCCCGCTTGCCTTGATCAGGCCGAGACAGGCGCCGGGCCGGTTCACGCCGCGCCACTTCATGCACTCGATGTCCACCGACAGGCCGCGTTCCCCCGCCAGCGCGCAGACACGCGCAAATCGTTCTGCCAGTGCGGGAAAGACATCGGCACAGGTGTTGACCCGCTGCGCACCCAGTTGCGCCGCCGCATCCAGCGCGGGGATCAGCGCCTCGGGGTCGAACCCCGCGTCGATCACCACGGTTTCGATGTCGTAAAGGCCGATCCCTTCGCCTTCCATGACGCTGGCCAGCTCGCGCAGGCCGGCCGCGTCGGGCAGCCAGTTCAATTGTCCGGTGGCAACAGGGTGGAACCGAAGGCCTACAAAACCAAAACCCGCCTGCCGCGCCAGCCGCACCAGGTCGACCGGAGACAGGTCGAGAAACGTGAAATGCCCAAGGCCGATGCCGTTCAGCGCGTTCATTGCGGGGTCTCCGGCAAAGAGGCCACGATCAGCCGGCGCAGGTTGTCGGTAGAGCGGGTGATATGTCCGGTGAGCAACGCGCAGGCCTCATCCGCGCGGCGCTCCACAGCGGCCTGTGCGATGGCGGTGTGCTCGTCGATGACCTCGCGCTGGATCGCCGTGGCCTTGAGGTAGATCAGCCGGTAACGGTCGTTCAGCGCGACAAGCTGGTGATACATCTTCATCAGCAGCGGCATGTCGCAGCGGGCGATCAGCGCCTCGTGAAAGGCGTTGTTGGCGGCTTCCCAAGCCGTAAGGCTTGCCGCATCCCCCGGCACGCGCAGCGTGCGGTTCAGACGGTGCAGCGCGCCCATGACCTCACCTTCCCATTCCAGCCCGCCATTGGCGATGGCGCGGCGCAGGGCATAGGGCTCCAGCTCGATCCTCAGCGCGGCGACCTCGTCCAGGTTCGCCACGGAGATCGGCGTGACCGTGTAGCCCTTCATGGCTTCCGCCTCGACCAGTCCGGTGGCGACCAGCCGGTTCATCGCCTCGCGCAGCGGCGACAGCCCGACGCCATGCTGATCCCGCAGCCGGTCGAGATTCAGCTTTTCTCCGGGTGCAAGCCGACCGTGCAGGATGTCCTGACGCACCCGCGCCTCGATCCGGGCGGCAATCGTCTGCTTGGCGGCAGGATATGGTTGGTTTGCGGGATGGGCCATGGGCTGTCCTCCTGGGTGGAAGTCATAGGAGGTCAGGATAACCCATGTAAACACCAAAAATTGGCAAAACCTCAGATAATCGATTATTAAGGGGGGCACAAATTAACACCCTCCAAAGCGCGCATCGTTCAGCCGCGCCGCCCTCGCCCTGCTGCTGGCCGCGGAAAGCCCGCCGGTCCTGCACCTCTCCGCCGTCAACACCTAAACGGAACGGCCCACTACCGCGCGGACCGCGTCATTGGTCCCACGGTTGACGGCTTTGCCGCCTTCGAGCCGCATAGGAACGCGACCCTCGTCGCAGCTGGCTTGGAGCTGGGGGCCATCGCAGTTGGCGATCCGGGAACGTCCGTTAAGAACGTGATAGATTTGGCCCCGGCAGGTTCCTCACGCGGACCGACCGAGGCTTCGTTGCCGCGCAGATAACCCGCGCGTCATCGTGAACCTGCCGGAAAACTCCGGCTTCCGACAATCCAGAGTCGGGTCACCGGTCAGTATGTCACCGGCTCGCAGGGTCTTGTCTCATGTCGTGGCCAAGCGCATGCAGCGAAACTCCCATGCGTAGCCTGCAATTGGATTTCCCAACTGCGAGCCCGTCTGCCGTCAAGCCGCCGGGAGACGCTGACGCACCAGCGTCGTCCAGTACGAGCATCCCCAGCCGATCACGTCATCGTCGAAATCGTATTCCGGATGATGCAGTCCCGCCGAGGGACCGTTGCCAATGTTGATCATCGCACCGGGAACCTCGTTCAGCATGAAAGAGAAATCCTCGCCGCCCAACACCGGCGCCATTTCGAGATCGACACGGTCCACACCTGCCACTTCCTGCGCTGCCTGTGCGGCCAGGTCCGTTTCGCGCTCATGGTTCACGGTCACGGGGTAGTGGCGGATATAGTCGACCTTCCCGGTCGCACCGAAACCCGACGCGATATTTTCTACCAGGCTCTTCAGCCGGGCCGCCACCTGATCGCGGACCTCCTCGCGCAAGGCGCGCACCGTGCCGGTGATCTCTGCCGTCTGCGGGATCACGTTGAAAGCGTTTCCGGCATGCATGGTGCACAGGGACACCACGGCGTTGTCCATCGGGTCGATGGTGCGCGAAGCGATGGTCTGCACAGACTGGATGATCGTTGCCGCGACCGGCAGCGGATCGATGGTCTCGTTCGGCTTGGCCGCATGGCCGCCGCGCCCTTCGATGGTGATGCGGACCTCGTCGACCGAGCCCATGATCGGGCCGGGCGCAATCGTGAATTCGCCCACCGGCATTCCGGGCCGGTTGTGCATCCCGTAGACCTCGTTGCAGGGCCAGCGGGTGAACAGACCGTCTTCGATCATTGCCCTGGCCCCTGCCCCGCCTTCCTCGGCCGGCTGGAAGATAACGATCACCGTGCCGTCGAAGGCGCGGCTTTGGGCCAGGTGTTTCGCCGCGCCCAAGAGCATCGTGGTATGGCCGTCATGACCGCAGGCGTGCATCTTGCCGGGCACCTGCGAGGCCCATGGCTTGCCCGTGGCCTCGTTGATCGGCAGCGCATCCATGTCGGCGCGCAACCCGATCATGCGCCCGCTCC
>NZ_CAXREX010000206.1:0-2507 GCF_964229645.1 Nioella sp.
CGGCACCGACGAGCTGTCCATTGCCGGGCCGTCTGCGGTTGCCGCGCTCAAGGATGGCGCGGTCGAGGATTTCGAGATCACCCCCGCCGACGCGGGGCTGCCCACCCATCCGTTCGAAGCGATCCTTGGCGGAACCCCGGCAGAAAACGGCGTGGCCTTCCGGGCGCTTCTGAACGGCGAAGGCGGGGCTTACCGGGACGCGGTGCTGTTGAATTCCGCTGCCGCGCTTCTGGTGGCGGGCGCGGTGGCCGCACTGCCCGACGGGGTGGAGAAGGCGGCGCGAAGCATCGACTCCGGTGCAGCGCTCAAGGCCGTGGAAACCCTGGCCCGGATCACCTCGGCGGCCTGATGGGCGGGGGGTGCTGCATCGACGCAGCGCAAGACAAGGATTTTCGAAAACCCTTGTTCCCGCCCGGCCCCACGCGATAGGCCCTGTCCCATGCTGCTCGACATCTCAAGGCTCGGCCCCTGGGCCGCCCTGCCCTTCTTCGCGCAAGACCTGCGCCGCCTCGACGCGGCGCTTGCGGCCGATCCCCGCCCATGGCTCCCTGCGCCCGAGCGTGTCTTTGCCGCGCTGGAAGCCTGCCCGCCCAAGGCCACCCGCGTCGTCATTCTGGGCCAGGATCCCTATCCCACGCCCGGCCATGCGCATGGGCTGGCTTTCTCGGCAGAGCCCGGGGTGTCGCCCCTGCCCCGCTCCTTGGCCAATATCTACAGGGAAATGCAGGCCGATCTCGGGTCTTGCCCGCCCAATGCCGATCTGCGCTTCTGGGCCCGGCAGGGGGTGCTCCTGCTCAACACCGTGCTGACCGTGCCTGCAGGAGCGGCCAATGGCCATGCAAAGCTCGGCTGGCAGGCGCTGACGGGCCAGGTGCTGGACCTTCTGTCGGCTGATGGCACCCCGCGTGCCTACCTGCTGTGGGGCAAGCCCGCACAGAAGGCCGCGTCGCGCGTGCCGGGGGATGCCAATCTCAAGATCGAAACGCCCCATCCCTCGCCGCTTTCGGCCCATCGGGGCTTTTTTGGCTCGCGCCCCTTCTCTCGGGCGAATAACTGGTTACAAACACAAGGGCTGACGCCCATCAACTGGACGGACCCGGGACAGACATGACGACGAGCATTCTCGACAAGATTAAGGCCTACAAGCTGGAAGACGTGGCCGCGCGCAAGTCCGCGCGCCCGCTGGCGGCCGTGGAAGAGGCGGCCGCAGAGGCCAGCCCCGTGCGCCCCTTTGCACAGGCCCTGTCGGTTGCCGCGCGCGAGGGCTACGGGCTCATTGCAGAGGTCAAGAAGGCGAGCCCGTCGAAAGGGCTCATCCGCGCCGATTTCGATCCCCCCGCGCTGGCCCGCGCCTACGAGGCCGGCGGCGCGACCTGCTTGTCGGTGCTGACCGACACGCCCTCGTTCCAGGGTGCCGATGACTATCTCGTGGCGGCCCGCGCCGCCGTCTCGCTGCCGGTGCTGCGCAAGGACTTCCTCTACGACACCTACCAGGTGGCCGAGGCCCGCGCACTCGGGGCCGATTGCATCCTGATCATCATGGCCAGCGTGTCTGACGCGCAGGCCGAAGAGCTGGAGGACGCGGCCACCCGTTGGGGGATGGATGCGCTGATCGAGGTGCATGACGAGGCCGACCTGGAGCGCGCGCTCGACCTCAAATCGCGCATGATCGGCATCAACAACCGCGACCTCAACACCTTCGTCACCTCGCTCGACGTGACCAAGCGGCTGGTGCGGCGCATTCCCGGTGACCGGATGGTGGTCTCTGAATCGGGGCTGAACACGCCCGAAGACCTGGCCGAGATCGCCCGCTACGGCGCACGCTCCTTCCTGATCGGGGAAAGCCTGATGCGCCAGGACGACGTGGAAGAGGCCACGAGGCGCCTGCTGGCCAACCCGCTGCGCGGGGCGATGTGATGGCCGGGCTCACCCATTTCGATGCCGAGGGGCAGGCCCATATGGTCGATGTCTCTCAGAAGCCCGTCACCGCGCGCGTCGCAGTGGCCGAAGGCTTCGTCAAGATGACACCCGAAACGCTGGCCATGATCACCGATGGCACCGCCCAGAAGGGTGATGTGCTGGGCGTGGCGCGGCTGGCGGGCATCATGGGGGCCAAGAAAACCGCAGAGCTCATCCCGCTTTGCCATCCGCTGCCCATCACCAAGGTCGCGCTGGAACTGGAACCGGCGCCCGATCTGCCCGGCATCCGCATCGCCGCCACGGTCAAGACGGGCGGTCAGACCGGGGTGGAGATGGAGGCGCTCACCGCCGTCTCGACCGCCGCGCTCACCGTCTATGACATGGTCAAGGCGGTCGATAAGGCGATGGAGATCACCGGCATCCGCCTGCTGCTGAAAGAGGGTGGCAAATCGGGCCGCTACGAGGCACAGGGATGACGGCAGGCCGGTCGCTGGAGCTTTACTTCGTCGATGGCAGGCCCGACGGCATGCTGACAGCGGAGGTCTTCAACTGGACCGGCCATGTCCTGCGCATCCCCCGCACCCGGC
>NZ_CAXREX010000207.1:0-2309 GCF_964229645.1 Nioella sp.
AAGGCCGTGATCCAGACCGCCCGCATGGTGGTGGCGAATGCGATGAACATCGCGCAATGCATGCGCCTGACGTCAGAGGATCGGACGCTCAATTACCTGCCGCTTTTCCATACCGGCGGGATCAACCTGTTTACCATGCCGCTTTTCCTGTGGGGCGGCTGCACGACCGTGTTGCGCAAATTCGACGCGCCCGATCTGGTCGCGTTGATCGGACAAGGGGCGGTGACGCAGTTTTTCGGCGTGCCGGCGATCTACCAGGCGCTGATGGCGATGGACCTGTCGGCTGTGGATCTGGGATCGCTCCGAGGCTGGGCCTGCGGCGGCGCGGCGCTGCCCGAAGCGACGATCCACCATTTCGCCGAGCGCGGGGCGCTGATCTGCAACGGCTTCGGCATGACCGAAACGGGGCCCACGGGATTTCTTCTGGACCGCGATGCCGTGCTGCGAAAGATCGGATCGGTCGGCAAGCCGCAATTCATGACCGAGGCACGGCTCGATGGCGTCCCCGACGGTGAGCCCGGCACCGGCGAGATCCAGCTTCGCGGGCCGACGGTGACGCCCGGCTACCTGGATAATCCCGAGGCCACGCGCGCGGCCTTCACCGCCGATGGCTGGCTCAGATCCGGGGACGTCGCCACGCGCGATTCCGAGGGATTTTACCGCATCGTCGACCGTATCAAGGACATGTACATCTCGGGCGGCGAGAACGTGTATCCCGCCGAGGTCGAAAAGGTGCTCATCACCCATCCCGACATTCTGGACGCGGCGGTGATCGGTGTTCCCGATACCCAATGGGGCGAGACCGGCGTGGCGTTTCTCATCGCGCGGAACGGGTCTCTGCCGGGGCCACAGGATCTGTCGGACTGGCTGCGCCAGCGGATTGCGGGCTACAAACTGCCCCGCGCTTTCCACGCGGTGGACGATTTCCCGCGCACCGCCGCCGGCAAGATCCGCAAGACGGAATTGCGAAAGCTGCTGGCGTGATGCGCGAAGAATGGACACCGACGCAGGCGCAGTTCGACGCCTTCGCCCGGGTCTCGGGCGATACGAACCCGATCCATGTCGATCCGGACTTTTGCCGGGACACGCCCTTCGCGCTTCCGGTCAGCCACGGGATGCTGATCTATGCCCGGATCTGGCACATGCTGGCCCGCGCGCGGCCCGGCGCGCGTCACCGGGTGCAGGAGATGATGTTTCCCAACCCCGCCTATGCGGGCGAGGCGCTGGTGCTCGAGATCTCGGACGAGCGCGGCGCGATCAGCGTCAGGGCGGCGCGCAAGGCGGATGGGGCGGTCTGCCTGCAGGGCCGGGCGGTGCTGGAATGAAACCGGGCGATCACGCCGAAACCCGGCGCCTGTTCACGCGCGCGGATCTGGCGGCTTTCGCCGCGCTGACGGATGGCGAGGGGGCCACCCAACCGGGTGACAGCGTGCCCGAGCCGCTGATCGGCGCCCTGTTTTCCTACCTGCTGGGCGTCGAGCTGCCTGGGTCGGGGACGAATTACCTCAAGCAAAGCCTGCATTTCCACGCGCAGGCGCCGCTCGATACATGGCTTTCCGCCCGGGTCGAGGTCACGCGCATCCGCCCCGAGAAGCGGCTCGTCGATCTGGCCACCACCTGTCACCTGCCGGATGGGACGCTGATCTGCGAGGGGCGGGCGCTGGTGCTGGCACCGGAAGCCTGAAGCGGGCGGGTCGGATCGGGCTCAGCTCAGCAATTCGCGGATCGCGCTGTGAAAGATCGCGACGCCCTGCGCGATCAGGGTATCGGGGAAATCGTAGGTCTGCGTATGCAAGGCGGGATGGTCGCGCCCCGCGCCCAGTAGCAGCATCGCGGATTTCGACACCGCACCGAACCGGCCGAAATCCTCGGACGCGCGCATCGGCAGGTCGCCGGGTTCGTGCGCGATGCCGTTCGCATCCAGCGCGCGGGCCAGCACCGCGGTGGCGTCGGGATCGTTGCGGCAGGCGCCGAAATGGTCATGGATCTCGAAATCCACGCCCAGACCGGCCGCCGCGGCCTCGTCCCGCGCAAGGGTCTTCGCCTGCTCCAGAAGGGTTTCCAGATCCTCGTCGCCCAGACCGCGCAATGTCACCCACAGCTCGGCCTCGCCGGGGGCGATGCCGAAAGCGGGCTCGCCCATGCGCAGATGGGTGATCGTCGTCAGGCGGAAACCGGGCCCCAGCGCGCCGCCCGGGCCCATGGCGCGCAGCCCGTCGATCAAGCGGGGCAGCGCCCCCGTCGGGGCCCTGCCGTCTTCGGGCATCGAGGCATGGGCGGTCGCGCCCGACAGCCGGATCTTCAGCCCC
>NZ_CAXREX010000208.1:0-12883 GCF_964229645.1 Nioella sp.
CACCGGCCGTAAACGCCGTTGTGGCTGGTTCGATGCGGCATTGGTGCGCCAGACCTGCGCAACGTCGGGCATTACCGGTATTTCGCTGACCAAGCTGGACGTGCTGGATGGGTTCGAAACCCTGAAAATCTGTGTTGGCTATGATCTGGATGGCGAACGTTTGGATTACCTGCCAACCGCAGCCGATCAGCAGGCGCGCTGCAAGCCGATCTATGAGGAAATGCCCGGCTGGTCGGAATCGACCGAAGGGGCGCGGTCCTGGGCGGATCTGCCTGCGAACGCGATCAAATACGTGCGCCGCGTCGAGGAACTGATCCAGTGCCCCGTCGCGCTTTTGTCCACCAGCCCGGAGCGGGAAGACACGATCCTCGTGACTGACCCGTTCGCCGACTGATGGCCTTGTCCTACAAGGCGCGGCGGCGCTGGTCGCTGGTGATCCTGCTGGTGGGGCTGCCCCTCTATATCGGGCTGTCGTGGTTCCTGCTGAGCCTGTTCGAGCGCCCCTCGATCCTGCTGGAACTGGGCATCTACATCGCGCTTGGCATTGTCTGGGCGATTCCGTTCCGCGCCGTGTTCAAGGGCGTGGGGCAGGCCGATCCGGATAGCGGAAACGACGAAACCCCGGGCACCTGACCCGGGGTTTTCATCTGTCGCGCGGGCAGAGATGTCAGCGGCGATAGTAGGGGGATCGCGTGGTCAGGCGGAACTGGCCCCGGCGGATCTTCTCGATCTGTCCATCATTCAGCACCTGGCCGAAGACACGCATTGCCTCTTCACGAGAGGCCGTGATGTCGGCCCCGTCCTGGATCAGGCGGATCACCTCGGCGCGGCCGAAGATTTCCTGCCCCATGACATGGGTGGCGTAGCCGCAGGCGGCCGATGCGATGTCTTCCAGGTCGTCGACCTCGCGCTCGCGCAGGTAGTCGAGGAAGCTTTGCTCGGCCCCGAAGAGGTTTTCCTCGGGCGCGGGGATGCGGGTGACGCGGGCCTCGGCGGTCAGGGCCAGCGGTTCGGAATGGTCGTCTTCCAGCACGCGGGCCGTGGCGGCACCACCGGCGGCTGCGCGCACGATCCGGCGCGGGCGCACGATGCTGGCGCGGGGTGCGGGGCGGTTGTCACCTGAATCGACGCGCTGTTCGGACACAAGGACCAGCGGGGTCTGGCGCGGGCGTTCCCCGGCGGGGCGGTCCGAGCGGCGCTGGCCGTCCTTCTGCACCCGGCGCGGGCGCATGACCTGTGCCAGGTCTTCGCGATACTGGGCGGTGGCGTCCTGCGGTTCGGCATTGCCGCCAAGCTGCTCTTCGGCGGCACGGGCGGCCACGGCGGCCTTGAGATGGGCGATATTGGCGCGGCGCCGAGCGGTCTCGTCGGTCGACAGGCGGCTGTCGGTCGCGTCGAAGAGGCGGCTGACATTGGCCTCGGCCATGTCGTCGCCGGCCAGGTGCTGGCGGCGCGCTTCGCGTTCGGCGCGGCGGGCGGTGCGTTCGGCCTCGATCTGGGCCAGTTCGCGCTGGAGGTCTTCCTCGGCATCGGGTTCCAGCGTCGAGGGCTCCTGCGCCACCGGGGCAGCGTCAGCGGCCTCGGCGGTGTTCTCTTCGGACGCTTCCGGTGCACGGCCCCGGATCACCCACACGCGCGGCGAACGCGCCGGGGTGGCGGCAGCTTCTTCGGCAGGCGCAGGTTCGGTGGCGGCTTCGGCAGCGTCCGCTTCTACGGCAGGTTCTGCCACCTCGGTCGCTGCGACCGGAGCGGGGGTTTCTTCCTGCGTTTCGACGGCTTCGGCTTGGTCCGCCGGGGCGGCCTGCTCGGCAGGGGCGGGGGTGGTTTCGGTCACGGCCTCCGGGGCGGTCTCTTCTGCCTCAGCCTCAGCGGCCGGACCATCGGTAAAAGGGTCCTGTTCGTTCTCGTCCTCGCTGTATCCGGCAGCGGGGGCGTCGTCCTCGGCCTCTTCCTGCGCCACGACACGGCGGATGCGCGCCAGCTTGGCGGCAACGCTGTCGGGGTCGGGGTAGTTGTCATCGGAAGCGGCGGGGGCGGCGGCCTCGGGCGCCTCGTCCTCTGCATCTGCCGAGAGGGCAGGGGTGTCGTCGATGTCGTCTGCAAGGGCTTCGGGCTCTGCCGCGACAGGGGTATCTTCGGCAATGGCGTCCTGGCCTGCGGCGTCAGAAAGCGCGTCTTCGGCGCTGTCGTCCTCGCTGGTCTCCTCCTCGGTCTCGTCATCCGAGAAGGCGGCCATGGCCTGCATCACGGCAGAGACGGTGTCTTCGCCAGCCTCTGCCGGGGCGTCTTCGGCCTCGTCGGCGTCGTCGGACATGACGGCAGCAGCGGCGGCACCGGCCAGCGCAGCGGCAGCGGCGATTGCGTCGCTGCGGTCTTGCGTGTCGTCCTGATCTGCCAGATCGGCAGCCTCAGCCTCAGCCTCAGCCTCAGCCTCAACTTCGGGGGCTTCGATGTCTGCGGCATCAGCGGCAGCGGAGTGATCTTCGGCTTCGTGCTCTGCGTCGGCCTGAGCGTCTTGCTCGATTTCTTCGCTCGCGTCCTCGGGGCTGTCGTCAGCCTCGGCTGCATCCTCAGCTTCCTCGGCGTCCAGCGCGGACTCGGCTTCCTCGACCTCCTCTTCAAGCGCGGCAGCGCGCACCGGCGCGGCGGCTTCGGTCACGTCCCCGGCGTCCAGCGCTTCGGCCTCCTCGGCCTCGTCGCGCGCTTCGGTGTGGGGCCGCAGAAGCAGGCCGCTCTCCATGATGCGCGCGTCGACACGGGCCTGGATCGCCTCCTCGGTGATCCGGTGAAGCATCTCGGCATCCGGGGTCGGCGGTTCCGCCCCGAAGAAGCGGTCACCCGCTGCGAGGTCTCGGAAATACTCCGCGATGGCCTTCATGGCCTCGAACGGATTGTCGAACCCTTCGAGGGTACATGAGAAGGTCCCGTAGGATACCGTTAGGATCTTGTTTTGGTCACTCATGGCTCGTCTCTGCTCGCCCAGGGTTCAGCCCCGGAATTTACCATCTTGCGAAAAGGTGTAACAAACCTATTCCAGCCAAAGGGGACGGCATTGGGGCCATTCAGTGATTTCTGATACGAAAAATGGCAATAATTTGCCACTTACCCAAAAGACATCGCGCGCCGACACTTTAGTGACAATTTTAGGCGCGGGTCACGTGAATCAGGCCGATCTGGCCCTTGCAATGGGCCTTGCGCCGGTTCTCGTGGCCGCTGATGGCGGGGCAGAGGCGGCGCTGAGCCTCGGCAGAACGCCCGACCTGGTGATCGGAGATTTCGATTCGCTTTCCCCTGAAACCCGCGCCGCGCTGCCAGCAGACAAGCTGATTCACGTCCCCGAACAGCAGAGCACCGATTTCGAAAAGGCCCTGTCGCGGGTTGCGGCGCGCGGCGTGCTGGCGCTTGGAATGACCGGGCGGCGCACCGATCATGAACTGGCCGCCTGGCACACGCTTCTGCGCTGCCCGTCCCCGCGCTGCATTGTGATCGCGGAGGAAGACATCGTGTTCCTGGCCCCGCCGCGGATCGTGCTGGAACTGCCGGTTGGCACGCGCGTGTCGCTCTTTCCCCTGCTTCCCGCAACCGGGCGCTCGCAGGGGCTGCACTGGCCCATCGAGGGCATCGCCTTTGCGCCGGGGCAGGCCATCGGCACCTCGAACCGCAGCGACGCGCCGCAGGTGGTGCTGGAGCTCGACAGCCCCGGAATGCTGGTGATTTTACCCAAGACCTGCCTGGATGCGGCGGTTTCGGCGCTCTTCTAGGGCCGTTTTCCCTCGCACGTGCGGGCGCGCTTGTGTAAGAGCCTCGTGACGCAACTGAATATACGGCAGACCGATGACCGCTGATCTCTCTCCCATTGATATCGCCAAGTTCGTGGCCGCCAAGCGCGCCGTGGACTATGTCGAGGACGGCATGCGCGTTGGCCTTGGCACGGGATCCACCGCTGCGTGGATGGTGCGCTGCTTGGGCGAGCTGGTGCGCGATGACGGCCTGAAGATCACCGGGGTCGCCACCTCAACCCGCACCGCCGAACTGGCCCGCCAGGTCGGTGTGCCCATTTCGACGCTGGACGAGGTGAAGTGGCTCGATCTGACCATCGACGGGGCGGATGAGTATGACCCCAACCTCAATCTCATCAAGGGCGGCGGCGGGGCGCTGTTGCAGGAAAAGATCGTGGCCACGGCCTCGGACCAGATGATCGTGATCGCCGATGCCACCAAGCAGGTGGAAACGCTCGGGGCCTTCCCGCTGCCCGTCGAGGTCATTCCCTTCGGCTGGCAGACCTCCAAGGCGCTGATCGAAGAGATGCTGGGCAATCTCGATGTGCTGGGCAAGACCGCCTCGCTGCGGCTGGCCAATGACAAGCCCTTCCGCACCGACGAGGGCAACTTCATCCTCGACCTGCACCTGCGCCACATTCCGAACCCGCACCAGTTGTCGATGGTGCTGAACCAGGTGCCGGGCGTGGTGGAGAACGGGCTCTTCCTCGATATCTGCGACGTGGTGGTGATCGGCGCGGGCGATGGCAGCGTCGAGGTGCGCGACATCAACAACGGCACCGTCGAGCACGAGCAGATCGACATCATCGACACCGACAATCTCTTCGTCGACGTGCGCGACTGACATCTCGCGCGCAGGCACCTGTGCGTGACTGCCGGTGGCGCCGCCGCGTGGCGCAGATTACGTCCGGCAGCGTCAAACGATTGGAAGGAGCGGGCCATGAGCCATTTCGATTATGACCTTTTCGTCATCGGCGGCGGGTCCGGCGGCGTGCGCGCCGGCCGCATCGCTGCTGAACATGGCGCCAAGGTCGCGCTGGCCGAAGAATACCGCATGGGCGGCACCTGCGTCATTCGGGGCTGCGTGCCCAAGAAGCTTATGGTCTATGCCTCGGGCTATCCCGGCCAGGTCGCGGATGCGGCGGCCTATGGCTGGCAGGCCAGTGTTGGCGGTTTCGACTGGGGCATGTTCCGGGGCAAGCTCGATGCCGAATTGGACCGGCTGGAAGCGGCCTATCGCGGCAATCTCGACCGCTCGGGCGTGACCACCATGGACGCGCGCGCGACGCTGAAGGATGCCCATACGGTGCAGCTGTCCGACGGGCAGACGGTCACCGCAGCCCATATCCTAGTCGCGACCGGCGGCTATCCCTTCGTGCCGGAGTTCCCGGGCTCGGACCTGGTGATGACCTCGAACGACGTCTTCAAGCTCGACGCGCGGCCCGACAGCATCCTTATCGTCGGCGGCGGCTATATCGCCTGCGAATTCGCGGGAATTTTCAACGGGCTCGGCACCAAGGTGACGCAGTTCTACCGTGGCGCGCAGATCCTGCGCGGCTTCGATGACGAGGCGCGCGGGCACGTGGCCGACGCCATGCAGGCGCGCGGGATCGAGCTGCACCTGGGCTGCAACGTGATGGAAATCCGCCAGGTGGAGGGCGGGCTCTGGGTCAAGGCTTCGAACGGAATGGAAGCGGTTTTCGACAAGGTGCTCTATGCCACGGGGCGCAAGCCCAATAGCCATGGGCTGGGCCTGGAGGAGATCGGCGTCGAGATGGGCCGAAATGGCGAGATCAAGGTCGACGACTACAGCCAGACCAACATCCCCTCGATCTTCGCCGTGGGCGACGTGACCGACCGGGTGAACCTGACGCCCGTGGCGATCCGCGAGGGCCATGCCTTTGCCGATACCGTCTTTGGCGGCACGTCGCGCAAGGCCGATCATGACCTGATCCCCTCTGCCGTGTTCACGCAGCCCGAACTGGGCACCGTGGGCCTGACCGAGGAAGAGGCGCGCGATGCGGGACCTATCGAGGTCTATGCCGCGGCCTTCCGGCCGATGCAGACCCTCTTTGCGGGGCACGAGGAACGGGTGCTGATGAAGCTCATTGTCTGTGCCGACACGCGCAAGGTTCTGGGCGTGCACCTGGTGGGCGATCATGCCGGCGAAATGATCCAATTGGCCGGTGTCGCGGTCAAGATGGGGGCCACCAAGGAAGACTTCGATCGGACCATGGCGGTGCATCCCACCATGGCCGAGGAACTGGTCACGATGAAAACTCCGGTGCGCACGGCTTGATTTTCCGGCGTCACGGGCACAGTTAGCTAAGGGAATTGGGCGTGCCTTCTGGCGGCGCCCTCAGGATAACAAGGGGAAAGACCGGCATGGCTGGAAATTCTGGCGGACCTTGGGGCGGCGGTGGCGGCTCCGGCGGCGGAGGAAACAGGGGCAATGGCAACGATAATCGCGGCGGGCGGCGCCCGGGCGAGGGCGGAGGCCAGCAGATCCCCGAGATCGACGAGATCGTCCGCAAGGGCCAGGAACAGCTACGCGTCCTGATGGGCGGGCGCGGAGGCCGCAGCGGTGGCAGCGGCGGTGATGGCGAGGGTCCGAGCTTCGGGCGCGGCAGCTTCATCGTGGGCGGCATCGCGCTGTTGGCGCTTTGGGCCTATGCCTCGGTCTACACCGTTGCGCCCGAAGAACGCGCGGTGGAGCTATTCCTCGGCGAACGTTTCGCCGTGCGCGAACCGGGTCTGAACTTCGCCCCCTGGCCGATCGTGACCGCGGAAGTGGTCGAGGTGACGACGAACCGCACCGAATCCATCGGCACCGCGCGGTCGGGCTCGGGGGATGCGGGGCTGATGCTGACCACGGACGAAAACATCGTCGATATCGACTTCGAAGTGGTCTGGAACATCTCGGATCCCGAAGCCTACCTCTTTAACCTGGCCGAGCCGCAGGAAACCGTGCGTGCGGTGTCCGAGGCGGCCATGCGCGAAGTGATCGCCGCCGCGCAGCTGGCACCGATCCTCAACCGCGACCGCCAGATCATCGCCGATACCGTTCAGCAGCTGATCCAGGACACGCTGGACAGCTATGAAAGCGGTATCAACGTGGTGCGTCTCAACCTCGACCGCGCGGACCCGCCGGCGGAAGTGATCGACGCCTTCCGCGACGTGCAGGCCGCCGAACAGGAACGCGACCGGCTGGAACGCCAGGCCGACGCCTATGCCAACCGCGTCCTCGCCGGCGCGCGCGGTGAAGCGGCGCAGCTTCTCGAAGAAGCCGAGGCCTATCGCGCGCTGGTCGTGAACGAGGCCGAAGGTGAGGCCAGCCGCTTCTCGGCGGTTCTGGCGGAATACCTGCTGGCCCCCGAAGTGACGCGCCAGCGTCTCTATCTCGAAACCATGGAACGCGTGCTTGGCGGGATGGACACGATCATCCTCGACACCGACGCGACCGGCGGCACCGGGGGCGTCGTGCCTTACCTGCCGCTCAACGAACTGCGGACCCGGGGGAACTGACCGATGCGCAAGGCAACCTTCATCCTTCCCGTCATCGTGATCGTGCTGGCCGCGATCATGAGTTCGCTCTTCATCGTCGACGAACGCCAGCGCGCGCTGGTGCTGCGCTTCGGCGAGATCCGCACCGAGATCGAGGAACCGGGCCTGAACTTCCGGATTCCCGTCTTCGAACAGGTCGTGTTCTACGATGACCGCATCCTGTCGCTCGACACGGCGCCGATCGAAGTCACGCCCTCCGATGACCGCCGCCTGGTGGTCGACGCCTTCGCGCGCTACCGCATCATCGACACGCGCCAGTTCCGGCTGGCCGTGGGTGCCGGCGGCATTGCCGAGGCCGAGCGTCTGCTGGAAGACATCTTGAACCCGCAGATCCGCGCGGTTCTGGGTGCAGATGGCGTGACCTCGAACACGATCCTGTCGTCGGAACGGGCGGCCCTGATGGACCGGATCACCGAACAGGCGCGTGCGCTGGCCGCGCCGCTCGGGCTCGACATCCTCGACGTGCGGCTGAAACAGACCGCCCTGCCGCTTCAGAACCTCGAAGCCACCTTCGCTCGGATGCGGGCGGAACGTGAACGCGAGGCGACCGATGAGCGGGCCCGCGGTGAAGAAGCCGCGCAGCGTGTGCGCGCCCAGGCCGACCGGACCGTGGTCGAACTGGTGTCGGAAGCCAACCGCGAGGCCGAGATCATCCGAGGCGAGGCCGATGCGGAACGCAACCGCATCTTCGCCGAAGCCTTTGGGCAGGATCCCGACTTCTTCGAGTTCTACCGCGCCATGACCGCCTACGAACGGGCCCTGACCGGCGAAAACAGCTCGATGGTGATGTCGCCCGACAGCGCCTTCTTCGACTTCTTCGGCTCGCCCATGGGGCGCGGACTCGCCGTCCCGGCACCTGCGCCGGCGGAGTGACATCATGATCCAGTCGATCCTTTGGGGGCTCGGACTGGTGCTTGTGATCGAGGGGCTGGCCTATGCGCTGGCCCCTTCTTTCATGAAGGACCTGATGCGCCGCATGCAGCATGAACCGGAAGAGACGTTGCGGATTGCGGGCTTCGGGGCGCTGGTGATCGGGACCGGGCTTGCCGTGCTGAGCCACGCCCTGGGCGGGTAGGGCGCGCGGTTAGGGCGCAGGGCGCGTGCCGGACCCGGTTGCGCCGCGCCTTTGGCGCGCCGACCCGCGGGGGGATCCTCCCCCCGCACCCCCCTGGGATATTTATGGAACAATGAAGGCTCAGAGCCCCTTGCGCATGATCGGCCGGGTAGGGGCGCGGCGGGCGACCTCGGTGAAGCCCGTGGCCAGGAATGCGCCCATGAAACCGGTCCAGGCATAGACCGGCGGGTAGCGATCCTGATCGGTGTCGATCGGGTAGCCTTCGAGGATTTCTGCGCCCCTGTCCCTTGCAAAATCGGCAGCGGCGTCGAGCAGGTGCCGGGACAGACCCGAGCGCCGATGCGCCTTGTCGACGAGGAAACAGGCGACGGACCAGACCGGGCGGTCATCGACGGGCTTCAGGATGCGTGAGCCTGCGAGACGGGGGAAGGCGCTGCGCGCATCGACCTGGATCCATCCCACGGGCTGACCGTCGTGGCGGGCGACAAGGCCGGGCACCTGGCCCGCGTCGAAGAGCGCCTTCATGGCGGCCCGGTTGCCGGCACCCTGGCCCGCGCGCATCTGGGCTGCCGAGCGACGCCAGAGCATGCACCAGCAGCCGCCGCAGCCGCCCCTTTCGCCCATTACGGCCTGGAACCCGTCCCAGTCGGCGGGGTCGATCTGGTAGTCCATCCCCCTGGGCACCCCCTCGAAACAGAGAAAACCGGGTCATTTCCGGCAGTATCACGCCCATGTGACCGATGTGACAAGAGGATTGCTTGATTGACACCGCGCGCCACCAAATATCTTGTGGCACGAGAGGGCAGGGACAGCCTGAAACTGGTTTGACAGGAGGATATCGAGTGATCATGCAAACCAACCGCATCCAGGCCGTCGCGCAGGCGCTGCCGCGAACACGCCGCAGCCAGCATCACGCGCTGACGACCCTTCTGCTGATCCTGACGATGGCCGTGACCGCCATCGCCGTGACCACCGCGCCGTCCCGCGCGCAGATCGCGGGCCCCGCGAGCTTCGCCGACCTCGTGGACGAGGTTGGCGATGCCGTGGTCAACATCACCACCACGAGCCTTGTTGCCACTGGAACCGGCCCCGGGCCGCAGGTGCCGCCGGGCTCGCCCCTGGAAGATTTCTTCAACGACTTCCTCGACCAGCAGCAGCGCGGCCCCAATGGCCCCGCCCCGCGCCGTCCCAATGCGCTCGGCTCGGGCTTCGTGATTTCCGAGGACGGGTTCATCGTGACCAACAATCACGTGATCGAGGGCGCCGACGAAATCATGGTCGAATTCCGCGATGGCCGCGAACTGGCCGCCACCGTGATCGGGACCGACCCCAATACCGATATCGCCGTGCTGAAGGTGGAGCCCGAGGCCCCGCTGGTCTTCGTCAGCTTCGGCGACAGCGATGCCGCCCGCGTGGGGGACTGGGTGATGGCCATGGGCAACCCGCTCGGCCAGGGCTTCTCGGTTTCCGTGGGCATCGTGTCGGCACGTGAACGTGCGCTGTCGGGCACCTATGACGACTTCATCCAGACCGATGCCGCGATCAACCGGGGCAATTCGGGCGGGCCGCTGTTCAACATGGCGGGTGAAGTGGTCGGCGTGAACACCGCGATCCTCAGCCCCAATGGCGGCTCGATCGGCATCGGCTTCTCGCAGGCGTCGAACGTGGTTGCCGGCGTGGTGAACCAGCTGCGCGAATTCGGCGAAACCCGCCGTGGCTGGCTTGGCGTGCGTATCCAGGACGTGACCGCAGAAATCGCCGAAGGGCTTGGGCTGGACATCGTGACCGGTGCCCTGGTTACGGATGTGCCCGAAGGACCCGCGCGCGAGGCTGGCATGGAAGTGGGCGATGTCATCACCACCTTCGATGGGGTCGAGATCGACGATACCCGTGAACTGGTGCGCGTCGTCGGCGGCTCTGGCGTGGGCGATACCGTGCGCGTCGTGGTCTACCGCGATGGTGAAACCCAGACCCTGCTGGTGACGCTTGGCCGCCGGGAGACCGCCGAAAACGTGGCCTTCCCCGAGCCCGGCAGCGAGCAGGTGACGCCCTCGTCCGAGGTGCTTGGCCTGACGCTGGCCCCGCTGACCGACGAGGCGCGCGAAGCCAATGGCGTCGAAGACGGTCTGCTGGTCGAAGCGGTCGATCCGAACTCGGACGCCGCAGATCGCGGGCTGGAGGCCGGGGACGTGATCGTCGAAGTGGGTCAGCAGCCTGTGACCAGCGTGGATGAATTCAACGCCCGCGTCGACCAGGCCGAGGAAGCGGGGCAGAACTCTGTCCTGCTGCTGATCCGCCGCGGGGGCACCCCGCGTTTCGTGGCGCTGCCGATCGACAAGTAACTCCAGAGAAGTCCCTGAGTCATGCCAGGGCAGGCCCCGCCGGAGCGCATCCGGCGGGGCTTTTCTTTCGCGGCAGATTTTCAGTTGAACACGAGATCGGATTTCGAAGTGACGCGAGGTGCAAGGTGACGGAGTGTCTTCACAAGACGCGACCCTGCCTGAGGTTCGAAAAGGACGGGCTGGCGGCGGCGCGGTTTTGCGTATCGCTTCTGCCGATCGCCGGATGGACTCCGAAACCGATGGCCCCGAGCCCCTGGTAGTGATTTTCATCCTTGCGGGAGCGCCCTGCCAGATCCTGAACGGCGGGCCGCGATGATGGAGATGGGCAAGATCGACATCGCCGCGCTGGAGCGGGCATTCGCTGGCGACTAGGCGGCGGTCAGTCGCGCGATCAGCGCCTCGATAAGGCCCGTTGCCCCGTGTTTTAGCGGATCGTCCAGCGCCTCGGCCAGCCCCGACATCAGCACCAGTCCCAGCACCGCCGCATGTACGGTGACGGCCTGTTGCCGCGCGGATAGCGGATCGGGCCCAAGATGCGGGGCCAGCGCGCCGTAAAGCCGGTCGGTGATGGCATGGACCCGGTCCAGCACCTGCCGTTCGCGCGGATCGGTCGCCCCACGGGCAAGGGTCTGGGGCAAGAGGTACATGGCGCGGAACCGGGGCAGGTCGGCAAGGTGAAACGCTGCCAGCGCCCGAACGAAGCGGGCAATCGCCTCGGCCCCGTCCCGCGCATCCCGCACGGCGGTTTCGGCCAGTGCGGCCTCTTCCTCCAGCCAGGGCAGGAAAAGCGCCGCCAGCAGGTCGGGCTTGGTCGGATACCAGTAGAGCACCGCCTGTTTCGAATGCCCAAGCCGCGCCGCGATGGTGTCGAACGACAGCGCGCCAAGCCCGCCTTCGGCCAACAGGTCGCGGGCTATATCGAGAATCTGCGCACCGGTATCTGACCGTGCCATGGCGTGCCCCTTGCAAACTTACCAATGGTAGGTAAACTGGCGCCTGACAGGTCCGGCGTCAAGCCGGGGCAAGAGAGGGCGGCGCAGATGACCGGCATCGAAGAGCTCTTGACATGGGACAACCCGGTCTTCTCCGCCTATGTGCTGGCGTCGGCGATCCTCGTGCTGAAGGTGATGGGGCAGGGCTGGATGACGGTCTGGCGGTTCCAGACCACCGGAAGGGGGCTGGCCAGCCCCGAGGACGCGGCAAAGGGGTTGCTGAACCCCGCGCCTGACCCCTCGCAACTCGAGATCGACGACTATGTCGACCGCTCGCGCCGGATGCACAGGAACGACCTTGAAAACATCCCGGCCTTCTGGATGGCGGGGTTTCTCTTCGTCTTGATCGCCCCCGCGCCGTGGCTGGCGCAGGGGCTGTTCTGGGGCTTCGTCGCCGCGCGGGCCGGGCATTTCTGGGCCTATGCCACCGCGCAACCCCATGAAATCCGCGCCACGTTCTACAGCATAGGCTCGCTCATCGTGATCTGGATGGGAGTGCAGGTGCTGTGGGCGGTGCTGACCTAGAAATCCTTGAGCAATCGCGTCGTTTCCGGGTCGAGGAAACCCGCCACGGTTGCTTCGGTCTCCAGCGCCAGCGCCCGGTGCAGGTCGGGCACGGCGGCGGCGTAGAGCACGCGTTTCATGGCGCGCGTGGACAGGGCGGGCAGCGCGGCCAGTTTCCTTGCCACGTTCAGCGCCTCGCCTGCCAGTGCGTCATCGGCCACCACGCGCCAGGCAACACCCAGTTCGTGCAGCTCGGCCGCGCCGTAGCGGTCGCCGAACATCAGCATCTCGCGCGCCTTCACCAGCCCTACCAGGTTGGGCAGGAGCGTCGTGACGGCCCCGGTGACGAAGAGGTTGAGCGAGACCTCGGGGAAGAACCCCTTCGCGCTTTCCCCCCAGATCGGGAAGTCGCAGTTGATCGCCCACTCAAACCCGCCGCCCACGGCCCACCCGTTGATCGCGCCCACGACGGGTTTGGGACCAAGACAGATCGCCCGCGTCGCGGCCTGTATGAGATCGACCAGCGCCCGCGCCTCGGCCTCGCTTTCGGGGTGGGCATGATCCTGCCGGTCGTCGCCCGCGCAAAAGGCACGACCCTCGCCGGTGAAGATGATCGCGCGGGTATGC
>NZ_CAXREX010000209.1:0-13623 GCF_964229645.1 Nioella sp.
AGCTATGCCGATATTCTCACGATCTGCGAGGCAGAGCTTGTGGCGCCGAAATGCGGGGCGGAAACCGGCTTTCGCCTGACGGCAGATACGCTTGCCGCCGCGATCACGCCGAAAACCCGCTGGCTTATGCTCAACAATCACGGCAACCCCTCGGGCGCGCTCTATTCCAAGGCCGAGCTTGAGGCGCTGGCCGAGGTGCTGCGCGCCAATCCGCATGTCTGGGTGATGGCCGACGAGATCTACGAACATATCGCCTTCGACCCCTTCACCTCCTTCCGCAACGCGGCCCCCGACCTTGCAGCGCGCACGCTGGTGGTCAATGGCGCCTCCAAGGCCTACGCGATGACCGGCTGGCGGTTGGGCTGGGGGATCGGCCCGGTGCCGCTGATCAAGGCGATGACGGCGGTGCAGGGCACGTCCACCTCCGGCGCCTCCTCCATCTCTCAGGCGGCGGCTTTGGCCGCTTTGACCGGCCCGCAGGACCTGCTGGCCGAGCGCTGCGCGGCCTTCCGCGCGCGTCGGGACATGGTGGTTGCCGCGCTGAACGCGATCCCCGGCATCGACTGCCCGGAACCCGGCGGGGCCTTCTACGTGTTCCCGTCCTGTGCAGGGCTGATCGGCAAGCACCGCCCCACGGGCGAGCCGCTGGAGACCGATGCCGATGTCTGCGACTACATCCTGTCCGAGGTCGCCGTGGCGCTTGTGCCGGGCCGCGCTTTCGGGCTGCCGGGCCATTTCCGCCTGTCCTATGCCTATTCCACCGATGACCTGACCGAAGGCCTTGCGCGGATCGCCCGCGCCGTGGCCGCCCTGAAAGACTGAGGAGATACCAGATGAGCCTGAAGGCCAAAGACCGCCCCGACCTGTCGAGCTTCCAGTGGGACGATGCGCTGATGCTGGAAGGCCAGCTGAGCGAAGATGAACGCATGCTGCGCGACGCGGCACGGGAATTTGCCCAGTCCGAGTTGCAGCCGCGCGTGATCAAGGCCTATGCCGAGGAAACCGTCGCGCCGGAGCTGTTCCCGCTGATGGGGCAGGCTGGCCTTCTGGGGGCGACGCTGCCCGAGGAATATGGCGGGCTTGGCGCCAACTATGTCACCTACGGCCTGATCGCACGCGAGATCGAGCGCGTGGATTCCGGCTACCGCTCGATGATGTCCGTGCAGTCCAGCCTCGTGATCTACCCGATCTATGCCTACGGGTCGGAAGAGCAGCGCCGGAAATACCTTCCCGGCCTGTGCTCGGGCGACCTCATCGGCTGTTTCGGCCTGACCGAGCCCGATGCCGGGTCCGACCCTGCGGGCATGAAGACGCGCGCCGAGAAGACCGCCACGGGCTATCGTATCAGCGGCTCGAAGATGTGGATTTCCAACGCGCCGATCGCCGATGTTTTCGTGGTCTGGGCCAAGTCCGAAGCGCATGGCGGCAAGATCAGGGGCTTCGTGCTGGAAAAGGGCATGGCGGGGCTGTCCGCGCCCAAGATCGCCGGCAAGCAGTCGCTGCGCGCCTCCGTGACGGGTGAAATCGTGATGGATGGCGTCGAGGTGGGCGAAGACGCGCTTCTGCCCAATGTCGAGGGGCTGAAAGGGCCGTTTGGCTGCCTCAACCGCGCGCGTTATGGCATTGCCTGGGGTGTGATGGGCGCGGCGGAGTTCAGCTGGCACGCGGCACGTCAGTATGGACTCGACCGCAAGCAATTCAACAAGCCACTCGCGCAGACCCAGCTTTTCCAGAAGAAGCTTGCCGACATGCAGACTGAGATCACCCTTGGCCTTCAGGCCGCGCTGCGCGTGGGTCGCCTGATGGACGAGGCCGCCGCCGCGCCCGAGATGATCAGCCTGATCAAGCGCAACAACTGCGGCAAGGCGCTCGATATTGCCCGCATGGCCCGCGACATGCATGGCGGCAACGGCATCTCCGAGGAATTCCAGGTCATTCGTCACATGATGAACCTGGAAACGGTGAACACCTACGAGGGGACCCATGACGTGCACGCGTTGATCCTTGGCCGCGCGCAGACCGGGTTGCAGGCCTTCTTCTAAGACGCCGGTTCCGGCCCTGCGCGATCCGCGGGGCCGGGCTTACCAGCGCGGGTCGTCGATCCCGCCCGCGAAGCGGCGCGGCATTAGACCCGCCTGGAACCAGCTGACGAAGCTGTAGATCGACCAGACCGGCAGGCCGGTGGCGGCGCGGATATCGGCGGCATAGGGCACCATATTGGTGCATTCCAGAACGATGCCGCCCACCTCGGGGTTGCGCTGCACAAGCTCACGCGCGGCGTCGAGCAGGTCGAGCCGACAGGCCTCGAAGTCGATCTCTGGCCGGTCGCCCAGGATGTCGCGGGTGAAGACGCGTCCGCCCTCGGTGCCCACCACGGGCGTATCCAGCGCTACGCCCGCCGCCTTCAGGTGGTCAGGCGAGAGGGTGCTGGCAGAGACCGTCAGGATCCCCACCCGCTTGCCCGGCGGCAGCAGCAGTTCGACCAGCGGCACCTGCATGAGCGACGAGGTCGCCACCGGCACGCCAAGGGCTGCGGCCATGTCGCCCTGCAACAGCGACAGGAACCCGCAATTGGTGGTGATCCCGTCGCAGCCCATGGCCACGAGGTCCCGTGCCGCGTCGATGAAATCCTGCACCCGATCGAGCGGCGCGCCGCGCACGATATTGTCGGGCGTCGCCCCGCGCACCACCCGGAACTGCACCGGGAAGGGCCATGTCAGCGCGTTGCCAATGTCGCCGGGAATGCGGGGAAACTGCGTTTCCAGCATCAGGATACCCACGGTTGCCCCGAATACCGTCTTGCCGCCGCGTGTGGTCATGTCAGCCTGCCTGAACGTAGATGTGAGAGAATGCCTCGCGCACGGCGCGGGTCGCGTCTTCCGTGCGCAGCGAGATATGGGCACGGAGCGTGGCCAGCGCCCGGCGCTCGTCGCGCTCGGCCAGCGCATCGAGAATGGCGCGGTGCGCGCTCATCCGGCTGGCTTCGCTGCGCCCCATGTTGAGCCCGATCATGCGGACATAGCGGATGCGCCCGTTGATGTTGTCGAGCATTCCGACCAGTTCCGCATTGCCCGACAGCCGTGCCAGCGCCATGTGAAACGCCTCGTCCATATCCAGCAGCGCGATACGGTCGCTTGCGCTGTTGTAATGCGGCTCAGAGCGGTCGAGTTCGTCGCGCAGGGCGCGGATATCTGCGTCGGGGGCACGGGCGAGGGCCAGCCGCATCGCCTCGCATTCCACCGCCGCGCGCGCCTCATAAAGATCGAGGATGCGCTCGGGCGTCAGCGAGCGGCAGAAGAAGCCCTGCCCGCCGGTAAAGGTCAGGAAGCCTTCCGACACCAGCCGGTTGAGCGCTTCGCGCAGCGGCGTGCGGCTGACCGAGAGACGCTTTGCCATCTCGCCCTCGCGGATGCGTTCATCGGGCTTGATCTCGAACTCCGCCGCCATGCGCCTGAGCTGCGCGGTGATGCGGTCGACATTGCTTTCGGGTTTGGAGCCGTCGGGTTTGGGGGCGGGGTCGGTCATGGTCGGTCTTTCCGGCAATCTGTCGGCACCCTGATATTTCGGGTTGAGTTTTGCAAGATATTTTGACCTGTATACAGCATGAAATACGAATCCGGAGGGCCGAGTCGATGACCAACCAGATGAACGGGGCCGAGGCGCTGGTGAAGATGCTGGAGGCGCAGGGGGTGCGCCATGTGTTCGGCCTCTGCGGCGACACGAGTCTGCCTTTCTATGACGCGATGCGCGGAATGGATCACGGCATGACCCACGTGCTGACCCGCGATGAACGATCGGCGGCCTACATGGCCGATGGCTATGCCCGCGTGACGGGACGCCCCGGCGTCTGCGAAGGGCCGTCTGGCGGCGGCGCGACCTATATCCTGCCGGGGCTGATCGAGGCGTCGGAAAGCAGCTACGCGGTGCTGGCGATCACGTCGGACATCTCGGTCGGGACCTATGGGAAATACCCGCTGACCGAGGTGGACCAGGACGCGCTGATGCGGCCCTTGACCAAGTGGAACACGGTCATCAAGCAGGCCGCCCATATTCCGCGCATGGTGCGGGGCGCGTTCCGGGCGATGACCACGGGCCGCCCCGGCGCGGCGCATCTGGGGCTGCCCTATGACATCCAGTATGATCCGGTGGATCCTGCCGATATCTGGGCCGACACCGCGACCCATGTCTTCCCCGCCTACCGGCAAGGGTCAGGGCCGGGCGCGGCGGAGGCGGCGGTCGATGCCATCCTGTCGGCAAAGCGACCGCTCATCGTCTGCGGCGGCGGCGTGGTGATTTCCGGCGCGTGGGAGGAACTGGCGCGGTTGGCGGAGCGGCTGGATATCGCGGTGGCCACCTCGATCTCGGGGCAGGGCAGCCTTGCCGACAGCCATCCGAACTGCCTCGGCGTGGTCGGGTCGAACGGCGGCACGGACGAAACCTGGGAGGCGATGGAAGAAGCGGACCTGGTGATCTTCATGGGCATCCGGGCGGGCTCTACCACCACGGCGAGATGGGAAGCCCCCAAGCCCGGCACGCGGATCGTGCATTTCGACAGCGACCCGATGGTGATCGGTGCGAATTACCCGACCGAGGTGGGCGTCGTGGGCGACCTGCGCCTGTCGCTGGCCGAGGTTAACGCGGTGCTGGACAGGCGCGGAGCGGGCGAGGTTTTCGGTGGTGCCGACTCGGTTGCCGAACGCAAGGCGCGCAAGTTCGACCGGTTCCTTGAACTCGCTGAAAGCGACGAGGCCCCGATCCGGCCCGAACGGGTGATCGCGACGCTCAATCGCCTGCTGCCGCCCGATGCCACCATCGTCTCGGATCCGGGCACGAGCTGCCCCTACATGTCGGCCTATTACCAGCAGGAGCTGCCGGGCCGCTACTTCATCACCAACCGGGCGCATGGGGCGCTTGGCTATTCGCTCTCGGCCTCCCTGGGCGCGTGGTATGGGCGGCCTGCATCCAAGACCGTGGCGCTGATGGGGGATGGCAGTTTCGGCTTTACGGCGGGCGAGTTGGAAACCGTGACGCGCCACCGCGCGCCGATCACCTTCGTCGTCTTTTCCAACGCCAATTTCGGATGGATCAAGGCCAGCCAGATGGCCGACAAGGGCGCACGCTATTACAACGTCGATTTCGCGCGGGTCGATCATGCCGCCGTGGCCGCGGCCTATGGGGTCAAGTCCTGGCGGGTGGAAGACCCCGCGCAGCTCGACAAGGTGCTGGCCGAAGCAATCGCCCATGACGGGCCGACGCTGGTGGATGTCGTTGTGCAGCCACTCGAGGAAGCCGCCGCCCCCGTGCGCCGCTGGATGGGGTGAGGCGCCCCGCAGGCGGGGCCCTGGCCTCTCTCCCTCAGGGCTCCGCCTGGTAGGGCTCCAGCTCTTGCAGCAGGAGCGCAAGGAATTCCTGCCCCACGGCAGAAAGCGGCCGCGTGCGCGAGGTGATCACCGCCATGTCCATCAGGATGCGCGGACGGAAGGGGCGGGTGATGAAGCCGCCCTCGAAGTCGAAATGCAGGGCGAAAGGGTCCAGCACGGCGACGCCCATGCCTTCCTTGACGAAGCTCAGCAGGTTCTTGAACAGGTGCGAATGCACCCGCGCGCGCAGTGGCACGCCGGCATTGTGAAACGCCTCGCGGGTGCGCCGGTGGGTCATGTGTTCGGGGCCCATGACGATGAAAGGCGTGCCATCGAGCAACTCGGGCGTCAGCACGTCATGGACGGCCAGCGGGCTGTCTTCGGGCAGGGCCAGCAGGGTTTCGACCGTCAGGGGATGCACGTTCAGCGCGTCGTGCAGAAGCGGCATCTCGCAGATCCCGATCTCGAACAGGCCCGACTGCACCCATTCCTGGATCTTGGTGGAATACTGCGACTGGAACGAGATCGACATGTCGGGCCGGTCCTTGGCGAAGCGCGCGATGAGCTTGGGCATGAAGCCGAAGGACATGGAGTGCTGCGAGGCGACCTGAAGCTGCCCGGCCTGCTTGTTTTGCAGGTCCACCACGGCCTGGCTGACATGGTCGAGCCCGCGCACCACGGTATCGACTTCCTGGTAGAGCACCTCGGCCTCGGGCGTGGGCAGAAGCCGCCCGCGCGCGCGTTCAAACAGCTTGAAACGCGTTTCGCGTTCGAGCTGTGCGATGAGGTTGGAAATGCCGGGCTGCGAGATGCCCAGTTGGTGGGCGGCGGCGGTCACGGTGCCGGTTTCCACGATGGCATGGAAGGCTTGCAGCTGGCGGAAGCGGAGGGACATGGGTTATCCATCATTTCAAGTGATGGACTACTGATAAAATAGTATTGGAAATGATGAAAGCGGCAAGGCAGGCTGACCCCAGGGAAAACGCGGGGATGGCATGTCTGCCTGGGACCAGACGATCACTGGAATGGATCTGTGGCATCTTGCGCTGCCGGTCAACGCGCGGCGCGATCATGGCATTGGCTCGGTCGAGCATGCGGTCGATATCGTCGTGCTGCGCCTGACGACCGAAGGCGGGCTTGAGGGCTGGGGCGAGGCGAGCCCCTGGGTTGTCTTTACCGGGTCAGCCGAGGCGACATTCGCGGCGCTGAACCGATATATCCGCCCTCTGGTTGTGGGGCGCAAACTGTCGGACCGGGCGCGGATCATGGCCGATGCGCACTACGCGGTGGCCCATTGCACCGAGGCGAAGGCGGCGCTGGAAACGGCCCTGCTGGACCTGATGGGCAAGGCCTCGGGCCTGCCGGTGTCGGAACTGCTTGGCGGCACCTACCGGGCGCGCATTCCGCTGTCCTGTTCCATCGCCGACCCCGATTTCGGGCGCGACCTGGCGCTGATGGACCGGCTGCGCGCGGACGGGGTGCGGATCATCAAGCTGAAGACCGGGTTCAAGGATCATGCCTTCGACATCACCCGGCTGGAAAAGCTGCGCGCCGATTACCCGGAGTTCGACATTCGCGTGGACTACAACCAGGGCCTGCACCACGACATCGCGCTGGCCTGTGTGCGCGACGTGGCGACCTTCCGGCCCACCTTCATCGAACAGCCCGTGAAGGCGCATCTGCGCGAGCTGATGGCGCGGATCCGGGACGAGATCGACGTGCCCCTGCTGGCCGATGAAAGCATCTTCGGGCCCGAGGACATGGCGCTTGGCCTGTCGATGGGGATCGCCGATGGCGTCTCGATCAAGATCATGAAATCGGGCGGGCTGACGCGCGCGCAGTCGGTGGCGCGGATGGCGGCGGCCTCGGGCCTGTCGGCCTATGGCGGCGACATGTTCGAAGCGGGAATCGCCCATCTGGCGGGTGCGCACATGATCGCGGCAACCCCTGAGATCACTCTTGGCTGCGAGTTCTACCAGGCCAGCTATTTCCTGGTCGAAGACGTGCTGACCCAGCCCTTCCCGGTGAAAGACGGCGCCGTGGTTCTGCCCACGGCCCCGGGGTTGGGGATCGACCCCGATATCGAGGTGCTGGAGCGCTACAAGGTGGCGGGCACGGGATGAGTGAAGCGAGAAAACTCGGACGATACGTTGATAAAATGTTGACGAATTACAAAAGAGAGGCAAGGCTGCGCTCAGGGAATCGTGGGAGAGGGCCCTGTGTGGCCCGCCCCGCAGCAAGGAGTTGGCCAGCATGACCGGCCAGATCGTCGTCATTGGCGCCGGGATCGTCGGCGTCTCCGCCGCCATTTGGCTGCGCCGCATGGGCCGCGAGGTCGTGCTGCTGGACCGGGGCGAACCGGGGCAGGGCACGAGCTATGGCAATGCCGGCGTGCTGGCCAGCTGCGCCATCGTGCCGGTCACCACGCCGGGGCTGATCCCCAAGGGGCCGGGCTACCTGATGGACCCCAACTTTCCGCTATTCATGCGCTGGAGCTACCTGCCCAGGATGATCCCCTGGCTGGTGAAATACCTCTCTCATGCCAATGACCGCGACACGCGCCGCATCGCGCAGGGGCTTAATGGCGTCATCGGCGACAGCGTCGATCAGCACCTGGCGCTGGCCAAGGGCACGCGGGCCGAGGAATGGGTGGTCGAGAGCGATTACGTCTTTGCCTATGCCGACCGCGCCACCTTCGAGAAGGACAGCTATGTCTGGACCCTGCGCCGCGAGGCGGGTTTCGCGCCCGAGCTGATCGAGGGGGCGGCGGTCCACGAATACCAGACCTGTTTTTCCGACCGGGTGGGTTGCCTGGCGGTGATGAAGAACCACGGCTTCATCCGCGATCCGGGGGGCTACGTCGCGGCGCTGGCCGGGGAGTTCAAGGCGCTTGGCGGCACTTTCCGGCAGGCCGAGGTCAAGGATTTCGTCATGACCGAGGACAAGGTCAGCGCGGTGCTGACGCAAGAGGGCGAGATCCCCTGCGACCAGGTGGTCCTGACCACCGGTGTCTGGTCCAAGCCGCTGATGAAGAAGCTGGGCATCACCGTGCCCCTGGAAACCGAGCGCGGCTATCACATCGTCTTCGAAGGCGCGACAGGCGGGCCGACGGTGCCGGTCATGGTCGCCAGCGGAAAATTTGTCGCCACACCGATGGCGCAGGGCGTAAGATGTGCGGGTGTGGTCGAATTCGGCGGGCTGGAGGCAGGACCTTCGCGCGCGCCCTTCGAGCTTCTTCGCCGGCAGGTCGCCCAGACCTTCCCCGGCCTGGAGGCCAGTAACGAGATTGAATGGCAGGGCCACCGCCCGGCACCGACCGACAGCCTTCCTCTGATCGGGGAAGTGCGATCCAGCGGTGTCTTCGCGGGCTTTGGCCACCACCATATCGGCCTGACGGGCGGGCCGAAAACCGGGCGCTGGCTGGCGCAGATGATCACCGGCCAGAGGCCCAATACCGACATGACCCCCTACGACCCACAGAGGTTTGCGGGGTGATTGGGCAAAACAAAGACCAAGAATGCAGCAACCAACAAGGAGACTGACATGAAGACCTTCAAACTGACCCTCGCCGCGGCAGCGACCGTGATGGCGGGACCGGCGCTGGCCGATACCTGGGACATGCCGATGGCCTATTCGGGGTCCAACTTCCACTCGGTGACGGGTGCGGAATTCGCCCAGTGCGTGACCACCGGCACCGGCGGTGAGATCGAGATCGTGACCCATCCGGGCGGTTCGCTGTTCGCGGGCGCGGACATCAAGCGCGCGGTGCAGACCGGCCAGGTGCCGATCGGCGAGCGCCTGCTGTCGGGCCACCAGAACGAGAACGCTCTCTTTGGCGTGGACTCGATCCCCTTCCTCGTCTCCTCCTTCGAAGAGCATGACGTGCTGTGGGAGATCGCCGAGCCCTATATCGAGGACCTGCTGGCCGAACAGAACCTGGTGCTGCTCTACTCGGTGCCGTGGCCGCCGCAGGGGCTCTACTTCAACCAGGAAGTGAACTCGGTCGCCGATATGGAAGGCATCCGCTTCCGCTCCTACTCCAACGCCACCAACCGCCTTGCGGAACTGACCGGCATGCTGCCGGTGACGATCGAAGCGGCTGAAATCAGCCAGGCCTTTGCCACCGGCGTGGCCTCGTCGATGGTGTCCTCGGGCGCGACCGGCTATGACCGCCGTGTCTGGGAAAGCCTGAGCCACTTCTACGAAGTCGACGCTTGGCTGCCGCGCAACTACGTCTTCGTCAATGCCGATGTCTGGGGCGACACCTCGGAAGCCAACCAGAACATCATCCGCGGCTGCGCGGGCATGGCCGAATATGCAGGTGCATGGCGCGCCCGTGAATACACCGGCTTCACGCTCGCAGGCCTGGCCGCAGGTGGCATGACCGTGCAGCGTGCGGGCGATCAGCTGGTGGCCGACCTGCGCGAGATCGGTGAGATCATGACCGCCGAGTGGCTGGAAGCCGCTGGCGATACCGGTCGCGAAATCGTCGACGCCTATCACGCCGCAATGGCCGAGCGCCAGTAAGGCAAAACCTGTTTCCGGGGGCGCGCGCATCGTCCGCGCCCCCGGATCTTCGTTTTCCGACACTCCAAGACGAGGCTGATCCATGTCCCGGTTAAAAGTCGCGGCACGAACCTCCCTGGATGGGCTATACCTGTCCTCCGGCGTGCTGGCCGCGCTGTGCCTGATCGTCATCCTGCTGCTTATCGTTGCGCAGATGATCGCCCGCTGGACGGGCGAAATCTTCCCCGGAGCCCCCAGTTACGCGGGCTATTTCATGGCGGCCGCAAGTTTCTTTGCCCTGGCCAACGCGTTGAACAGGGGCGCGCATATCCGCGTGTCGCTGCTGCTCAATGCCGTGCCCAAGGGCATCCGCCGCCTGCTGGAGGTCTGGTGCTTCGGCCTTGGCGCGGTGATCATGTGCTACTTCACCTACCAGGCCTACTGGTTCACCTACTGGTCGTGGAAATTCAACGAGATCAGCCAGGCGCAGGACGCCACGGCGCTGTGGATCCCGCAATCGGTGATGGTGATCGGCGGGGGCATCCTGGCCGTCGCGCTGATCGATCACCTGATTGCCGTCATTCTGCATGGCGACCATCGCATCGAGCGCGATCTGGTCGACCAGAGCTTCGGGGAGTGATCCGATGCACGAACTTTATGCCATCGTCATTTTCCTCTTTGTTCTCTTCTTCCTGCTCGGCACCGGGGTCTGGGTTGGGCTTGCCCTGATGGGCGTGGCCTATGTGGGCATGGAGATGTTCGCCTCGGGCGATCCGGGCCAGCGGATGATCACGCAGATCTGGTCGTCCTCGTCCAGCTGGACGCTGACCGCGCTGCCTCTGTTCATCTGGATGGGCGAAATCCTCTATCGCACGCGATTGTCCGAGGACATGTTCAAGGGCCTGTCTCCCTGGCTTGGCCGGCTGCCCGGCGGGCTGGTGCACACCAATATCCTGGGCTGCACGGTGTTCGCGGCGGTGTCGGGGTCGTCGGCCGCGACGCTGACCACCGTGGGCAAGATGTCGATCCCGGAGCTGCGGGCGCGCAACTACCCGGAAAGCGTCATCATCGGCACCCTGGCCGGGGCGGCGACGCTTGGACTGATGATCCCGCCCTCGCTGACGCTGATCGTCTATGGCGTCACGGTAAACGAGTCGATCATCCGGCTGTTCTTCGCGGGCATCATGCCGGGCCTCGTGCTGGCGGCCATGTTCATGGGCTATGTGGCGATCTACTCGAAGCTGTCCAAAACGTGGAACCCGGACGTGGAAAAGGGCATGAGCTTTGCCGAGAAGGTGCAGAACTCGCGCTTTCTCTTGCCGGTGATCTGCCTGATCGTCGTGGTGATCGGGTCGATGTACCTGGGCTTTGCCACCGCGACCGAAGCTGCTGCCTTCGGCGTCATCGGCTCGCTGGTGCTGGCGCTTGGGCAGGGTTCGCTCAACTGGGACAGCTTCAGCCAGAGCCTGATGGGCGCGACCCGCACCTCGGCCATGATTGCGCTGATCCTGGCGGGGGCGGCCTTCCTCAAGCTGTCGATGGGCTTTACCGGGCTGCCGCGCGCCCTGGCCGACATGATCGCGCATATGGACCTGAGCCGTTTCGAGCTGCTCATGGTGCTGCTGGTCTTCTACATCATCCTGGGCATGTTCCTCGACGGGATTTCCTCGGTGGTGCTGACCATGGCGGTGGTGGAGCCGATGGTGCGCGAAGCCGGGATCGACCTGATCTGGTTCGGCATCTTCGTGGTGGTCGTGGTGGAAATGGCGCAGATCACGCCCCCGATCGGCTTCAACCTCTTCGTGCTCCAGGGCATGACAGACCACGAGATGAGTTACATCGCCAAGGCCTCGCTGCCGATGTTCGCGATCATGGTGCTGATGGTCTTCGTCCTCATCTGGGTGCCGGACCTGGCGCTGTGGCTGCCTGAAAACATCCGGCAGGGGCCATGACCGAGACCCTTTGGCGGGCGCTGGAAACCTGCGCCCGCCACGGCCGCCTTGTCCTTGTGGCGGGGCTTGTGGCCGGGATCAGCCTGCCGGATCTGGCGCAGGCCATGCGGCCCCATCTGCCCTGGATGGTGGCCGTTTTGCTGTTCTTCTCAGCCTTCCGTATCGGTCCGGCGGAGACCATCGGTCAGATGACGCGCCTGTGGCGGCCCCTGCGCGACGTGGCCCTGCTGCAATTGCTGCTGCCGGTGGCGGGTTTCGCCCTCTTCTCGGCCATTGGGGTGATCGGCACGATCCCGGCGCTTGCCGTGATGCTGATGCTTTCGGCCCCGTCGATCACCGGGGCGCCCAATTTCGTCGTGCTGGCAGGAAAGGACCCGGCGCCCGCGATGCAGATCCTGATCTTCGGAACCGCGCTCTTTCCGCTGACCGTGCTGCCGGTTCTGTGGCTGATGCAGGACGCCATGCCGGGGGCGGGGGACGTGCTGGCCGCTGCCGGGCGGCTGGTGGCGGTGGTGGCACTGGCGGTGGTGCTTGGCTTCGCGGCCAGGGCGCTGATCCTGCCCCGGCCCGACGCGGGCCAGACCCGGCGGCTGGACGGGATCGGGGTGATCCTTCTGGCGATCATCGTGATCGGTCTCATGGCCGGGGTCGCGCCGCTGATCGACACGGGCTGGCGCGCGGTAGGTTTCTGGCTGGCGGTGGTGTTCGCGGCTAATTTCGGCCTGCAACTGGCGGTGTTCCTGGCCCTGCGCGCCCGCACGTCGCACCAGGTGGCGCTGTCGATCATCGCGGGCAACCGCAACGTGGCGCTGTTCCTCGTGGCGCTGCCTGCGACGACAGTCGACGCGCTGCTGCCCTTTATCGCCTGCTACCAGTTCCCGATGTACCTGACGCCCCTGCTGCTTGGCTGGCTGCACACCCGCTCAGAGACCTGAGCGGATCATGTCGGCGGCTTTTTCCGCGATCATTACCGTGGGCGAGTTGGTGTTGCCCGAGGTGATCGTGGGCATGATCGAGGCATCGACGACACGCAACCCTTCCATCCCGTGCACTTTCAGCCGGTGATCCACGACCGCGCCGGGCCCCTCGCCCATGCGGGCGGTTCCGACAGGGTGGAAGATGGTGGTGCCGATCTGGCCCGCGGCCTCGACCAGTTCGGCCTCGGAAGCGTATTCGGGCCCGGGGCGGACCTCTTGCGGGTTGTATTGGGCCAGCGGGGCCTGCTGGACGATCCGTCGGGTCAGCTCGATCGAGCGGGCGGCAACGATGCGATCGCCCTCGGTGGAAAGGTAGTTGGGCCGGATCGCGGGGGCCTCGCGGGGGTCGGGCGATTTCAGCCGGACGTCACCGCGCGATTCAGGCCGCAGGTTGCACACGGAGGCGGTAAAGGCCGGGAACGGGTCCAGATCCTCGCCGAACTTGGGCAAGCTCAGCGGCTGGACATGGTATTCCAGGTCAGGGGTTTCGAGGCTCGGATCGGACTTGGCGAAGGCCCCGAGCTGCGAGGGGGCCATCGACATCGGCCCCTTGCGGCGCAGCGCGTAGTCGAGCCCGATCTTGGCCTTGCCAAAGAGGGTCGCGGCCATCTGGTTGAGCGTCTTCACGCCCTCGACCCGGTAGGACAGCCGCAGTTGCAGGTGATCCTGCAGGTTGCCGCCCACGCCCGCCATTTCGTGCGCCACGTCGATCCCGTGATCCTGCAGGTGCTGGCCCGGCCCGATGCCCGAGAGCATCATCAGCTGCGGCGAACCGAGCGCACCGGCCGACAGGATCACCTCGCGCGCCGCCGTCGCCTGCGCCGGCTG
>NZ_CAXREX010000210.1:0-12909 GCF_964229645.1 Nioella sp.
AGAGAAACACCGCAATGGACCTGACCGCCCGAAAGGCCGCCCTGCGCAAGAAAGCCTTCACCGCCCGTGCCGAAGCCTATGAACGGGCCTCTGTCGCAGACGCCAATGCCGCGCTTCTGGCCGAGATCGGCGCGGTTCAGGACAAGGTGATCGCCGCCTACATGGCCATGCGGACAGAGCTTGACCCGACTCTGGCGATGACTGCACTGGCCGAGGCCAACCGCATCTGCGTGCCGGTGATCGAGGCCAATGGCCAGCCGCTGAGGTTCCGCGAGTGGCGGCCGGGTTGTCGTCTGGTCGATGGACCCTTCGGCGCGCGGGTGCCGGAGGGCGGCGACTGGCTGGAACCCGAGATCGTCATCGCACCACTCGTGGCCTTCGACCGTGGCTGCAACCGCTTGGGCTATGGCGGTGGCTTCTATGACCGCACTCTGGAACAGCTGCGTGCCAAGCGCCCTACATTGGCCATCGGCTTCGCCTACGCCGCGCAGGAACTGGAGGGCCTGGTGGTGGAGCCCACGGACCAGTTGCTGGATGCAGTGGTGACGGAGGCGGGCGTTTTCCGCCCCTGAAGGGGGATGCGCCAGCCCCAAACTCGCGCTAGCCTGCGCGCGGAAAAGGGGGGGCATCCATGGCCAATCACGACTACACCGCGCGGATCGTCTGGACGGGAAACCGGGGGCAGGGCACGGCCAGCTATCGCGGCTACGACCGGACCTGGAACGTGGAGACGCCGGGCAAGCGGGTGATCAACTGCTCGAACGATCCGCTGCTCGGCGGCGACCCGACGCTTCACAACCCCGAGGACATGCTGATTGCCGCGCTTTCGGCCTGTCACATGCTATGGTTCCTGCACCTTGCCAGCGACGCGGGGATCGTGGTGGAAGGCTACGAGGACGATCCGCTGGCCGTGGGCGAAAGCCTGCCCTCCGGCGCGGGCCGGTTCCTATCGGCCACCCTGCGCCCGCATATCACGCTTGCACCCGGCTCTGACCCGGAGGCCGCGGACAGTATCCATCCACGTATCCACGAGGTCTGCTTCATCGCGCGCTCTGTTTCCTTTCCCGTCAGCTACGCCGCCAGCTACACCGTGCGCGACGAGGGATAGCGCGACTCGCCCTTGCCGCCCTTCGCGGAACGCCCTAAGCCTGTCGCCATGAGATTGCTTTTTCTTGGCGATGTGATGGGGCGCGCGGGCCGCGCTGCCGTCTGTGATACGCTTCCCCGGCTCAAACAGGACTGGCGGCTCGATTTCGTCGTGGTGAACGGCGAAAACGCAACGTCGGGTCACGGCCTGTCGCAAAGCCATGCGCAGGTGATGCTGAATGCGGGCGTGGATTGCCTGACGCTTGGCGATCACGCCTTCGACCAGCGCGACATGCTGCAGTTCATCGAGAAAGAGCCGCGGATCGTGCGCCCGCTGAACTACGCCAAGTCGGCGCCGGGGCGGGGGCATCAGCTGTTTCAGACAGCGTCGGGCAAGAAGGTGCTGGTGATGCAGGCCCTGGGGCAGGTCTTCATGAAACGACCCTTCTCGGACCCGTTCTCGGCGGTGGAAGGTGTTCTGCGCAGTCACCCTCTTGGCGGGCTGGCCAGTGCCATCCTCATCGACATCCATTGCGAAGCCACCTCCGAGAAGATGGCCACGGGCCATTTCTGCGACGGGCGGGCGAGCCTTGTGGTGGGAACTCATACCCATGTGCCCACGAGCGATGCGCAGATCCTGCCCGGCGGCACCGCCTACATGACCGATGCCGGGATGTGCGGCGATTACAACAGCGTCATCGGCATGGAAAAGGACGAGCCCCTGCGCCGCTTCATCACCGGCATGCCGAAGGACCGTTTCACGCCCGCGCGCGGCGAGGCGACCCTGTCGGGCGTCTTCGTGGAAACCGATGACAGGACAGGCAAGGCGGTGAGGGTCGCCCCGGTCCGGATTGGCGGGCGCTTGCAGCAATCGGGGCCGGATGGCGCGCTCTGAGAAGCTCTGGCTTATGGCCGTTCTGCTGGCCTGCGCAATGGGCTGGGGCATCTCGATTCCGATGGGCAAGATCGCGGTCAGCGAGGACTATCGCCATATCGGCATCATCTTCTGGCAATTCGTGATCGGCGCGGCTGTCCTGGGTGCGATCAACGGGCTGAGGGGGCGGGGCTTGCCGGTGACCCCGCGCGCGCTGCGGTTTTACGTCATCATCGCGCTGATCGGCACGCTTCTGCCAAACACGGCCAGCTACACGGCGGCCATTCACCTGCCCGGCGGCATACTGGCGCTCTGCATCGCCACCGTGCCGATGATCGCCTTCCCGATCGCGCTGGCCTGGGGCAATGACCGCTTTTCGGCCCTGCGCTTCGCCGGGCTCTGCCTGGGGCTGGTGGCCATGGCCATGATCGCGCTGCCCGATACGAGCCTGCCGGACAGGGCGGTGCTGGTCTGGCTGCCCGTGGGGCTTGTCGCCCCGGCATTCTATGCCTTCGAGGGCAATTTCGTCGCCCGCCACCAGCCGCAGGAACTGGACGCTGTGCAGGTGCTTTTCGGGGCCTCCCTGGTCGGGATCGTGATGGCCTTCCCGCTGGCGATCTGGTCAGGCGAGTGGATTTCACCGCTGCCGCCCTATGGCATGCCCGACCTCGCGGTGGTGGTCTCGTCCACCTCCCACGCGCTCAGCTATGCGGGCTATGTCTGGCTGGTCGGGCGCGGCGGGCCGGTCTTCGCGGTGCAGATTTCCTATCTGGTGACCGGGTTCAGCGTCGGCTGGTCGTGGCTCTTGCTTGGGGAACGCTATTCGATCTGGGTCTGGGCGGCTTTCGCGGTGATGCTGGCAGGGGTCGCGCTGGTTCAGCCGCGCCCCAAGCAGCCTCTTGCCGCGGGCCGCGCGCTCGGGGATGATGGCGGCTGACCTTTCGGGACGGGATTGCCCATGCTTGCCGAGTTTCTTTCACCTACCACGCAGGGCCTGCTGACGCTGGCGGTCGTGGCCGTGATGTTCGTGTTGTTCATCCGGGAAACCTTCCCGACCGAAGTCGTGGCCATCGCAGGCGCCTCGGCGCTGCTTGCGGCGGGGTTTCTGCCCTATGAAGATGCGCTGGCCGTGCTGTCGAACCCGGCCCCCTGGACCATCGCGGCGAGGTTCATCGTCATGGGGGCACTGGTGCGCACGGGCGCGCTGGCGGGCTTTACCAAGTTCGCCGAGGCCCGCGCCAAGACACAGCCAAGGGTCGCCCTGGCGGCGCTTCTCGGTTTCGTGGTGGTCGCCTCGGCCTTCGTGTCCAACACGCCCGTCGTGGTGGTCATGATCCCTGTCTTCGTGCAGATCGCCCGGTCGCTCGGGCGGCCCGCCTCCAAGCTGCTCATCCCCCTGTCCTATGGCGCGATCATGGGGGGCACGCTGACGCTGATCGGCACGTCGACGAACCTTTTGGTCGATGGCGTGGCGCGTACGCAGGGGATGGCGCCGTTCAGCATCTTCGAAGTGACGCCGATGGGGCTCGTCGTGGTGCTTTACGGCATGGCCTACATGACGCTTGTCGGTCCGCGCCTGTTGCCCGAACGCAGTTCGATGGCGGACATGCTGACCGGGCGCAAGCGGATGAAGTTCTTTACCGAGGTGGCGATCCCGGCAGGCAGCGCGCTCATTGACCAGAACGTCAACGAGGTGGATCTCTTCAAGCGCGAAGGCGTGCGCCTGATCGACGTGCTGCGCGGCGACGCCTCGTTGCGCCGGAATATGGCCGGGGTCGTTCTGGCCGAGGGGGATCGGGTGGTCCTGCGCACCGACATGGCCGAGGTCCTGGGCCTGCAACAAAGCAAGGATCTGCGCACCATCGACAAGCTCAGCTCGGTTCAGACCACCACGGTCGAAGTGCTGATCTCACCCGGTTGCCGCATGGTGGGGCGCTCGCTTGGGTCGCTGCGCCTGCGCCGACGCTACGGTGTCTACCCGCTGGCAGTTCACCGCCGGAACCAGAATATCGGCCGCCAGCTTGACGAATTGATCGTGCGGGTTGGGGACACGCTGCTGCTGGAGGGCGATCCCGCCGATATTCAGCGCCTGGCCGCCGACATGGACCTTGTCGATATCACCGCCCCCACCGAACGTGCCTACCGGCGCGGACACGCCCCGATTGCGTTGGTCGCCATGGCCGGGGTCGTGGTCCTGGCCGCCTTCGGGGTGGCGCCGATCTTCCTGCTTTCCGTGCTGGCCGTCGCGGTGGTTCTCATCACGCGCTGCATCGACGCGGAAGAGGCGTTTTCCTTCGTTGACGGGCGGCTTCTGGCGCTCATTTTCGCCATGCTCGCCATCGGCGCGGCGCTGGAACATACCGGCGCGGTCGCCCTGGTGGTCGAGGCCTTCGCCCCCTGGCTGTCGGACCTTCCGCCCTTCGTGCTGGTCTGGGTCATCTACCTCATCACCTCGGTCCTGACCGAGCTTGTGTCGAACAACGCGGTGGCCGTGGTGGTGACGCCGGTGGCCATCGGGCTTGGCACCGCCATCGGGGTCGATCCGCGTCCGCTGGTCATTGCCGTGATGATCGCGGCCTCGGCCAGTTTCGCCACCCCGATCGGCTACCAGACCAACATGCTCGTCTACGGTCCGGGCGGCTATCGCTTTACCGATTTCATGAAGATCGGCATCCCGCTCAACCTCAGCCTCGGCCTTGTCGTGAGCCTCGCCATCCCCCTGGTCTGGACGCTGTGAGGAGAGCTGCGTGAGCGACTATGCCAAGGGGCTTCTCATCACGCTGACAGGCGTTCTGATCCTGTCGCCCGACGTGCTGTTGATCCGGCTGGCGGGCGTGCCGGAATGGACGCTGATGTTCTGGCGGGGCCTGGGCATGGCCGGCATGATCACGCTCTGGCTGGTGGCGAGCCGCGGTCGGGCGGCGCTGCGGGCCTTCCGGGGGGTGGGGCTGGCCGGGCTTGCCATCGGGCTCAGCTACACGATCGGCAATGTGAGCTTTCTCTATTCGGTCGGGCACACGCTGGCGGCCAACACGCTGTTCATCCTCGCCACCATGCCGGTCTTTTCGGCGCTCATCGCCCGGTTCGTCCTGGGTCAACCCGTACCCGGGCGCACTAAGGCCACCATCCTTGCCGTGCTCGGCGGGATCGGGCTGATTGCCCTGGGCAGCGCAGGGGGCGGCCAGGGCGATCTTCTGGGCGATCTCGCCGCCATGGTGACGGCGCTGTCCTGGGCGGTGATCTTTGCCATCGCGGGGCAGAAGCGGTCGCTCTCCATGGTGCCAGCCATGGCGATTGCGGGGGCCGTCGCGGCCTGTGCGGCGCTGCTGCTTGCGCCGGGTCTTGCGGTGCCCGCCACCTCCGCGCCCTTCGTGGCGCTTATCGCGCTCGTGGTCACGCCGGGGGCAACCGCGCTTCTCAGCCTTGGGCCGCGCTACCTGCCGCCTGCCGACGTGTCGCTGATCATGCTGCTGGAGGCGGTTTTCGGTCCGCTCCTCGTCTGGCTGGTCCTGCGCGAGTTTCCGGGGGCCTGGACCCTGACGGGTGGGGCCGTGGTGTTGGGGGCGCTGAGCCTGAACAACCTGGCCGGGCTGCGGGATCAGCGTGGAAACCGGCCCGCGGGCGGGCCGTAGCGCTGCGTCGAGGCAGCGCCCGCTCCCACGCCCGGATCAGAGCGGCCAGACCAGCAGGATGGTCGGGATCGAGACGCCGATCACGATGATTTCCAGCGGCAGGCCCATGCGCCAGTAATCCCCAAAGCCGTAGCCGCCGGGGCCAAGCACCAGCGTGTTGTTCTTGTGCCCGATCGGGGTCAGGAAGGCTGCCGAGGCGGCGACCGCGACGGCCATCAGGAACGGGTCGGGGTTCACCTCCAGCGCTTCGGCCATGCGGATGCCCACGGGGGCCGCGACAATGGCCGTTGCGGTGTTGTTCAGCACGTCGCTCAGTGTCATGGTCACCACCATGAGCAGCGTCAGCGTGCCCCAGGCAGGCCAGCCTGCGCTGATCGACACGAGCCCCTGCGCCAGAAGCTCGGTCCCGCCCGACGCCTCCAGTGCCGCCCCAAGGGGAATCATCGAGCCGAGCAGCACCACGACCGGCCATTCGATATGGTCGTAGATCTCGGCCAGCGGCAGGATCTTGAACAGGACGTAGGCCACCACGACCAGCCCAAGCGCAATCGGCAGGTAGACCAGCCCGAGCGAAGCCGCGATGACCGCGCCCGCGAAGAAGCCGATCGCCGCCCAGGTCTTGCTGTCGCGGGTGACCGACAGCCCCCGGTCGGCCAGCGTCAGCCCGCCAAGCCAGTCCACCACGTCCTCGCCCGTGTCAGATGGCGTCAGCAAGAGCAGGATGTCGCCCGGTTGAATGATGGTCTGGCGCAGCCGCTTGGTCATGCGCTGGCCCTTGCGCGAGATGCCCATCAGGACCGTGCGCTTGCGCCAGCCAAGCCCGATGGCCTGCGCGGTCCGGCCCGCGATGCGGCTTTCGGCGGTGACCACCATCTCGATCAGGCTCACCCCTTCGCCCACGGCGTCCTCGATCGGGTGGCCCTCGGGCGCGAAGTCGAGCTTCATCGCGGTGCGAAATTCATCCAGCGCCTCGGGCACCGCCTCCAGCACCAGGATATCAGCCGATTTCAGCACCAGGTTACGCCCCATGCCAAAGCGCCGCTTGCCGTCGCGCACAAGCCCGAGGATCGCCACGTCGGCTTTCTCGGCAGGCTCCAGCAGGTCGCGCAGGTGCTTGCCCGCCAGCTTGCTGTCATCGGGGATGGTCAGTTCCGAGATATAGGGTTCCAGCTCGCCAAGCGCGTCACCGCCCACGCCGGAATCGCGGACCGGGATAAAGCGCCAGCCGATAAAGGCTACAAAGGCGAGACCGGCGATGGCCGCAGCCCCGCCCACGGGGGCGAAATCGAACATGCCGAAGGGCGCGCCGAGGGCGTCTTCGCGGATCGCCGCGATGATGATGTTGGGGGGCGTGCCGATCAGCGTGACCATGCCCCCCAGGATCGTGGCGAAGGAAAGCGGCATCAGCGACAGGCCCGGGCTGCGGCCGGCCTTGCGCGCGGTGGCGATATCGACGGGCATGAGCAGCGCCAGCGCCGCCACGTTGTTCATGAAGGCCGACAGCACCCCGCCCACGCCGCCCATGATCGCGATATGGGTGCCGAGCGAGCGGCTGGCATCCACCAAGGTCCTCGTGATCAGGAACACCGCCCCCGAGCGCACCAGCCCGGCAGAGACCACAAGCACCAGCGCCACGACCAGCGTTGCGGGGTGGCCGAAGCCGGCGAATGCCTCGCTGGCCGGAACCAGCCCGAGCAGGACCGCCACCATGAGCGCCCCGAAGGCCACCAGGTCATAGCGGAAGCGGCCCCACAAAAGCAGGCCGAAGACGATACCGAAAAGCGAGAAAAGAAGGATCTGGTCAGTGGTCATGGCGCAGTCTTAGCGCGCCATGACCGGGGCTGTCACGGGCTCAGATGAAGTCCGCGGTCGGGCCCGGGCGGGCCTTGGCGACGGCCAGCGCATCGCTGAGTGCAATGGTCTTGTCGAAGAGCGCCCGCCCGATGATCGCGCCCGCGATATGGGGCACGTATTTCAGCCGCGCGATATCATCGAGGCTGCGCGACAGGCCGCGCGCGATGACCGACGCGCGGGCACCGTCGGCCAGCTGCGAGATGACCCCGAGCGAGCCGTCGCTATCGGCAATATCGGCGTCGATATCGGTGATGACGAAGGCGGCCAGCGGGTCTTCGTCGAAGGCTGCGATGAAATCTGCCGGTGTAATGGCGGCGGTGTCACGCCAGCCATTGGTCATCAGCTTGCCCTGGAAGACATCGACGGCGACGACGATCTGGTCGGGATAGAGCTTGGCGGCCTGCTTGACGACCTCGGGGTTGGAGGCCGCCAGAGAGCTGACAACGATCCGGCCGGCGCCCTTCTCGATCCAGGCCGAGATCGCGTCGAGGCTGCGGAAGCCGCCGCCGATCTGCACCGGGATGCCCGCGTGCCGGATGATGTCCTGGACGATCTCTGCACTGCCCGCGCCGCCGGCAACCCAATCCAGGTCGGTGACGTGCAGCCACTCGGCCCCGTCTGCCGCAAAGCCACGGGCCTTGGCGATCGGGTCAACGTGCCAGATCTGCGGTTCTTCGATCCGACCGCGATGCAGGCTGACGCAGCGGCCGTTCTGTAGCTCGATGGTGGGATAGATCATCATGGGTCCGGTCCTTTCGGAGTTGCAGCCCGCACCCTAACCCATGCGCCCAAGGGCCATGACGTTTGAAAGCGGCACTCGCGCGGTCGGCGGCGGCGTGAAACCCTGCTTGCGTGTTGCCTTTGCCTTGCAGTAGAACGCCGCCGATCAAGGTACTGAGGAGGCGTGTGATGGCAGGCCATTCAAAATGGGCGAACATCCAGCACCGCAAGGGGCGTCAGGACGCCGCGCGGTCGAAACTGTTTTCCAAGCTGGCCAAGGAAATCACCGTGGCCGCCAAGATGGGCGATCCCGACCCCGACAAGAACCCACGCCTTCGCCTGGCGGTCAAGGAAGCCAAGACGAACTCGGTGCCCAAGGACGTGATCCAGCGCGCAATCGACAAGAGCCAGGCCGCGGGCGGGGATGATTACGAGGAAATCCGCTACGAGGGCTATGGCCCCGGCGGCGTTGCCGTGATCGTCGAAGCGATGACCGACAACCGCAACCGCACCGCATCGACCGTGCGCTCAACCTTCGGAAAACATGGCGGAAACCTCGGCGAAACCGGGTCCGTTTCCTTCATGTTCGAACGCAAGGGTGAGATCGTTTACGCGCTGTCTGCCGGCGACGAGGACACCGTGATGGAAGCCGCGATCGAGGCGGGGGCCGAGAACGTGGAGAGCTCCGAAGAGGGCCATGTCATCACCTGCGCCGACACCGATCTGAACGAGGTCTCGACCGCGCTGGAAGAGGCCCTGGGCGAGTCGGAAACCGCGAAACTCATCTGGCAGCCGACCACGACGACGGCGCTCGATCTCGATGGCGCACAGAAGCTGATGAAGCTGATCGAAGTGCTCGAAGACGATGACGACGTGCAGCGCGTGACCGCGAATTTCGAGATCTCCGACGAGATCATGGAGCAGCTCGCAGGCTGAAAAAGAGGGGGGTGCCCCCCGTGCACCGGGCGTACACCCCCTGTACACCCCCCGTGCAGACAGAATGATGAAAAAGGCCCCCGCGCAGCTTTGCCGGGGGCCTTTTCATATCCAAGGGGAGCCGTGGCTATTCTGCCGGGACCTGCGCCCTGCGTTGCGGCATCAGCCGGGTCAGCCAGTGGCGATAGAGCTTCAGGGGCCGCTCGAATGCGGCGGCGAAGATAAAGCAGATCGCCAGCGTCAGGCCGAGAAGCCACAGATCATAGAGCGGCATGCTTTCGGGCAGGGCCGCGTCCAGCAGTTGCAGCGCGGGGTAATGCATGACGTAGAGCGAGAAGCTGCCCCCCGCGAGCCAGCGGATCGCGCGTGCGGCCCGGGCGTTCTCGTGCCAGTCGGTGCGCGCCATGAGGCTCGCCACGCCCAGAAGGTGCAGCGCCACGAGGATCGCCAGCAGGCTGTTCCACAGCACCTCATCCGAATAGCCCAGAACCATGCGGTAATCGGCAGGCGCAAGTGCCGCTTGCGTCAGGGCGGCGAGGCTCTCTGCCGCGCCCATGGCCTTGGTCAGCACGATCAGGACAGGACCGCCGATGGCCAGCGCCCAGGCCAAGGACAGCGACATCGGTGTGGTGTGGGGGTTGGAGACGCGCCGCCAGACCAGAACGCCCAGAAGCCAGGCGGGCATGAGTGCCAGGATCGGCAAGCCTGCCGCAAGCGCCAGCAGGGCCAGCAGCACGATGCGCAGGGCTCCGCGCAGGAACAGCGCGACACCGAAGAGCATGTAATAGGCCACCTCGTAGGACAGCGACCAGAGCGGCCCGTTCGAGCCAAGGCGCACCGGGTCCATAAGCCCCCACCATTGCGGGGTAAGGGTGAGGCCGCGAAAGAGGAACTCGATCAGAGGCAGGTCCTGGTAATATCCCGGCGGGTAGGCCTCCATCGTGATCCGGGTGCCAATGGCGTCGAAGGCCAGCGTCAGGGCCAATGCGGGCACGATCACCGTGAAGATGCGTGTCAGCCGGTTGTAGGAATAGGTGCGCAGGTCGCCGTCACGCTCGGCGGCGTAGGCGATCACGAGACCAGAGATGACGAAGAACACCACAACGGCATCCGAGGCCACGTTCCATTCGCGCAGCACGTAGTAGTCGCCGCGGGTGAAGCGGATATGGGCCATGTGGCCGAAGATGACGGTGAAGGCCGCAAGGGCGCGGATCACGTCGAGCCAGAGGGAAAAGCCTCGCGTCATGGGATCACTCCGCCGGGTGGTGATGGGCGGGTTCTTCGGGGGTTTGGCGCGCGGGGGCAAAGCGGGCGCGCAGGGCTTGCCAGCTTTCCACGAAGGGATGGAAGAGCGCCGCGCGCAGGGTGGGGTGCGGTTGCTCGATCATCTTGCCGTCGCGGTCGGCAACACCGAAGCGCAGGTCCTCGTAGCTGTCGGGCACGTAGAGCGTGCCGAACATCCAGTCCCATAGGGCGAAGATGGAGCCGTAGTTCTTGTTGAAATGCTTCTTGGCGGCCGAATGATGGATCTGGTGCTGTGCCGGCGAGATCAGGACATGTTCCACGATCCGCCCGTAGCTGAGCCAGATATGGCTGTGGCGCAGGTTGGAGCCAAGCGCGTTGAAGACCACGTAGAAGACATTGGCCCCGCCGATGGCGACAAGGTCGATCTGGCCGATCAGGGCGTAAAGGGTGATACCCTGCACGATGCCCACGATGACGCTGGACATGATGTTGCGGATGAGAACCTCGACCGGGTGCACGCGCGCCACGGTGACCGGGGTCAGCACGTCGGCGGAATGGTGCACCGCGTGGAAGGGCCAGAGCGAGGGCCATTCATGGTGGATGCGATGGGTCCAGTATTTCGAGAAATCGTTGACCACCACCACGATGAAGGTCAGCAGGAGCGCGCGGGCGGCGGTGATCGGCGGCAGGGCGAAGTCGCCCCCCGCAAGCCCCGCGATGGTGCCGAGAACGTGGAAGGCCACCAGCGGCGTGAAGACCACCGCGCCGAAGACCCCCACGACGCCAAGGATGTGGTTGGAGAGGAAGAGCTTGATATCCACCAGGTTCGAGCGGTGCGTGTAGACCGCGCGTGGCAGAAGCCAGGCCAGGAAGGGTTGCGGACGCCCGCGCGCCAGCCAGATCAGGAAGGCCAGCAGGATCGTGGGGGCGATGTAGTAAAGCGCGAAGCGCAGCGTCGGGTCGATCGGTGCGCGCAGCAGCTCGGCCATTACGGTTGTGAACCTGTCCATTGTTTCATGCCTTGCCCGGTTTTCTCTTTCGACACAGGCTAGGCGTCAATCATGGCGAGATATGGGCGCGGATCGGTTCAATTCGCGCCAATTTGGCCGGGTTTTCCAGATTGGTCCCGATCGAGAAACAAAGCCGCCTGCCGTTTCAGGGCCCGTGTGAGAGGTGCCAGGGCTGGCGCGGCCTGGCGGCTGACCTGCCAGTAAAGCGGGGTGCTTAGGCGCTGGCCGGGCCGGAGTTCCACCAGTCGCCCCGCGGCCAGGTCCTCCTTGACCAGCGCGACCGGGTTCATGCCCCAGCCGATCCCCAGCTTCGCGGCGGTGATGAAGCCCTGCGGGGTCGGCAGGAAATGCGTGGGCAGGGCCAGGCGGTGGCCGGTGGCGGCCTCGGCCCACTGCGCCTGGAGCCGGTCTTTGCGGTTGAAGGTCAGGCAGGGCGCACGCGAGAGGGCCTCGGCGGTGACGCCGTCGGGGAACCAGCGCGCGGCGAAGGCAGGGGCGCAGGTGGCCGCGTAGGGCAGGGCGCCAAGCGCTATGCAGTCGCAGCCCGGGATGGGCGCGGCCCTGGCGGTGATGGCGGCGGCAACCTCGCCGCGTTTCAGCCAGTCGGCGGAATGATCCTGGTCATCTACGGTCAGTTCGAACAGAAAGCCCTCGGTCTCGGCCAGCGCGGGCAGGATCCAGGTGGCAAGGCTGTCGGCGTTGACGGCCAGGCGCAGGGGCCGGGCGGGGCCACCGGCGGCCTGGCCCAGGTCCTCAGCCAGCGCTTTTTCCAGAAGGCCGACCTCCTCGGCATGGCGCAACAGGCGCGCGCCCGCCTCGGTCGCGGTGCAGGGGCGGGCGCGCTGGATCAGCACGGTGCCGACCTTGTCCTCCAGCGACTTGATGCGCAGGGACACCGCCGGTTGCGTGAGGCCAAGCTCTGACGCGGCCCCGTCGAAGGAACCGTGGCGCAGAACGGCGGCAAGGGCCGCGAGGGCGTCGTAATCGATCTTCATAAAAGTATCTTATTACAAAGAAGAAGAATTAAGTCGACCTCATGATTCTGTCTGGCTATCCCGGACCGGTCAATCGGAGTGTGCCCATGCTGACCGCCGCCTTTGCCGGGTTCTATCTCGGCTTCAGCCTGATCCTTGCCATCGGGGCGCAGAACGCCTTCGTGCTGCGCCAGGGGTTGCGGCGGGACCACGTGTTCGCGGTGGTGCTGACCTGCTCGCTGTCGGATGCCGTGCTGATCGCGCTCGGGGTGTCGGGCTTCACGGTGATCTCGGACGCGATGCCCTGGGCGGCGCCCGCTCTGCGCTATGGCGGGGCGGCCTTCCTTCTGTGGTATGGCGCGCGCAGTTTCCGCGCTGCCTGGCGCGGGGGCGAGTCGTTGCGTGCCGCCGAGGCTGGCGCTGGATCGTTGACGGCCACCCTGCTGACCTGCCTGGCGCTGACATGGCTCAACCCCCATGTCTATCTCGACACGGTGCTGCTGATCGGCTCGATCTCGACGCAATACGACCCGAACGCCCTGTGGTTCGGCCTTGGGGCGGTCACGTCGAGCTTTACC
>NZ_CAXREX010000211.1:0-2451 GCF_964229645.1 Nioella sp.
CGGTCATGGCCCTGTTCCTCGCCCGTCACGATGAAATTGGCCAGGATCGGAATGACCGCGCCATTCATGGTCATGGACACGGAAATCTTGTCGAGCGGGATGCCGTCGAACAGGATCTTCATGTCCTCGACGCTGTCGATGGCGACGCCGGCCTTGCCCACATCGCCTTCCACGCGCGGGTGGTCGCTGTCATAGCCGCGATGCGTGGCCAGGTCGAAGGCGACCGACACGCCCTGCTGACCGGCGGCCAGCGCCTTGCGATAGAAGGCGTTTGACTCTTCCGCCGTCGAGAAGCCCGCATATTGGCGGATCGTCCAGGGACGGCCCGCATACATCGTGGCCTTGACGCCCCGGGTGAAGGGCTCGAACCCGGGCAGCGTGCCCATGTGGGGCAGGGTCGCGGTATCCTCAGCCGTGTAGAGCGGCTTCACGTCGATCCCTTCCAGCGTGTTCCAGGTCAGGTCATCGGGCGAGCGGCCGCGAAGCTCTTTCTCGGCCAGTGCGCGCCAGTCTTGGGTCTTGTCGCTCATCTTGTCGGTCCTCTTCTCAATCCCGCGCAGGCAGGGAAATGGCCCTGCCCGGCGCCTTGGCAGCGCGCGATTTCACGCCCTGCCCGTCATTGCCCTTCGCAATCGCCCCGCCCGTGCCTATATCTCTGACAAACGGAGGTTTCATGCGCGTTGTTCTGTTCCTGATGGTCGCCCTGACGCTCGCCTTGCCCGGGGCAGCGCAGCAGGCCGAGCCCGTGATCGAGTCCGAGGACCCCGCCCCCGTCCTGCAGGTGATCGATGCCGTGGAAAGCGGCATCACGCTGGACGAGCTCATGTGGGTGTCGCGCCCCATCGTGGTCTTTGCCGATACCGATCGCGACCCCCGCTTCCAGGAGCAGCTGGATATGCTGCTCGACAGGCCGGGGCCGCTGATCGAGCGCGACGTGGTGGTGATCTTCGACGCGGACCCCGACGCCCGCAGCCCGGTGCGGCTGGCACTGCGGCCACGGGGCTTTTCCATGGTGATCGTCCAGCGCGATGGCCATGTCGCCCTGCGCAAACCGCATCCCTGGGACGTGCGCGAGATCACGCGGGCCATCGACAACCTGCCGATGCGCATCGAGGAAATGGGGCTCAGCCAGTAACGCGCGGGGGCAAAATCCGCCGCGGATTTTGAACCGGAAACCGCAGCGGTTTCCGCCCGCGCGCTGCCGGATGGGGCAGCTTGCCGAAATCCGCGCCGGATGTCCCCACGGAGATTGCGCCAATCTCCGCCCGCCCCGGTCGCCAGACCGGGTGCCGTGCCCCTGGCGGGGCATGCGTGGCGGGCGAAGACAATCATCGCGTCACTCGAACTCCATGATCACGTCGTCGACGGCCAGGCTGTCGCCGGGGCCCGCGTTGATCTTGGCCACGATGCCCTTCTTCTCGGCGCGCAGGATGTTTTCCATCTTCATCGCTTCGACGGTGCACAGCGCCTGGCCTTCCTGCACTTCCTGGCCCACTTCCACGTCGACCTTCACGATCAGGCCGGGCATCGGGCAAAGCAGCAGCTTGGAGGTGTCGGGCGGCAGTTTCTCGGGCATCAGCCGGGCCAGTTCCGCCTGGCGCGGGCTGCGCACATGGACCTTGAGGTCGGCACCACGGGTGCGGATGCGGAAGCCTTGGGTGACCTTGCCCACCTTCAGCACCAGCGGATCGCCGTTCACATCCAGCACCGCCAGCTGATCGCCCGGCGTCCAGTCGGAGGTCACGCGCAGCGCCTGGCCGTCATCGAAGGTGACGGTGGATCCGTCATGATCGGCGTCGATATGCACGGGGAATTCCGCGCCCTGAACCGTCACGACCCAATCGGTGGCCACGCGGCGTTCGTGGTTGTCCATCCGGCCCGAGACGCGGGTGCGGCGAATCTCGGCGACCCGGTGCATGGCCGCTGCCGAGGCCGCGACGCGGCGAAGCTCGTCTGCGGGCAGCGTAACCCCCTCGAACCCGTCGGGATATTCCTCGGCAATGAAGGCCGTGGTCATGTCGCCCGAGATGAATTTGGGGTGATCCATCACCGCCGACAGGAAGGGCAGGTTGTGACCGATGCCTTCCACCTCGAAGCTGTCCAACGCGATGCGCATCGCCTCGATCGCCTCGGCGCGCGTCGGCGCCCAGGTGCAGAGCTTGGCGATCATCGGGTCGTAGTACATGCTGATCTCGCCGCCTTCGTAGACGCCGGTATCGTTGCGCACGGCGGTCGGACCCTCGGGCGCATCGCCTTGCCACTTGCCGTTCACCAGCATCGGGCCGGCAGCGGTTTCGGCGGGTGGCCGATAACGGGTCAGGCGGCCGATCGAGGGCAGGAAGTTGCGATAGGGGTCTTCCGCGTAAAGGCGGTTTTCGATCGCCCAACCGGTCAGCTTCACGTCGTCCTGGGTGATCGTCAGCGGCTCGCCCGCCGCGACGCGGATCATCT
>NZ_CAXREX010000212.1:0-10780 GCF_964229645.1 Nioella sp.
CCCCCCCCCCCCCCCCCCCCCCCCCCCCCCCCCCCCCCCCCCCCCCCCCCCCCCCCCCCCCCCCCCCCCCCCCCCCCCCCCGGGTCGGCGCCGAAGGCGTCGATCCTCAGTAGGCGCGCCCGCGCGCCGAAACGGGCCAGACCACCTCGACCACGCCGTTCCTGACGCCCACGTACCAGTCATGGACATTCGCCGTCGGGTCGCAATGGCCGGGCACCAGCCGCAGCTTGTCGCCAACCTTCAGCACGCCTTGCGGATCGGCGATGACACCATGCTCATCCGAACACTTGACGTATTCCACGTCGTCGCGCCCGAAGATGACGGGCAGGCCGGAATCCACCGACTGCGCCTTCAGCCCCGCGTCGCAGATGGCCATGTCCGCCTTCGCATGGCTCATCACCTGGGTCAGGAGGAACATGGCGTTCTCCCACTCGCCCTGGTCGATCCGGTTGCCGTCCTTGTCAAGGATGCGGCCGTAATCGGCGTCCATGAAGGCGTAGGAGCCGCATTGCAGCTCGTTGTAGACGCCCGAGGCTGACTCGAAATAGTAGCTGCCGGTACCGCCGCCCGAGACCAGTTCGCAGGCGATCCCCTCGGCCTTCAGCGCCGCGACCGCCTCGGCCACCATGGCGATGGCGGCGTCGAGCTTGGCCTTGCGGTCCTCGTAACGGTCCATGTGCTGCATCGCGCCCTGGTAGGCCTGGATGCCGGTGAAGCGCAGACCCTCGGCCGCCTCGATCGCCTGGGCCAGCGCCACCACCTTGCCCGCGCCGATCACGCCGCAGCGCCCTGCGCCGACGTCCATCTCGACCAGGCACTCGATCCGGGTGCCGTGCCGGACCGCCGCCGCCGACAGCTCGCCCACGTTCTCCGGGTCGTCGATACAGACGATGATGCGCGCGCCGAGCTTGGGCAGCCGCGCCAGCCGATCGATCTTGGCCGCATCGCGCACCTGGTTCGAGACCAGCACATCCTTGATGCCGCCGCGCGCGAAGACCTCGGCCTCGCTCACCTTCTGGCAGCAGACACCGACCGCGCCGCCAAGCCGTTCCTGCAGCTTGGCCACATCGACCGACTTGTGCATCTTGCCATGCACCCGGTGGCGCATGCCGTGGGCCTTGGCATAGTCGCCCATCTTCTTGATGTTGCGCTCCAGCGCGTCGAGATCGAGCACCAGCGCCGGGGTCTGGATATCGGCCTCGTCCATGCCGGGCTTGGCGGGAATGTCGAAGCCGACCTCGTAGGCATCGAGCGTGGTCAGGTCTTTCATGTCAGGTCTCCTTCTCGGCCCTCAGGTCCAGGGCAGCTTGTCCAGGTCGACGTTGCCGCCGGTCAGGATAACGCCCACGCGCTTGCCGGCGAAAGCGTTACGGTTCTTCAGGATCGTGGCAAGGGGCACGGCGCTCGATGGTTCGGCCACCACGCGCAGATGTTTCCAGATGAGCTTCATCGCGTTCACGATCTCGTCCTCGCTGGCGGTGTAGATCTCGCTCACGTGGTTGCGCACGAAATGCCAGGTCAGGTCCTTCAGCGGCACCTTCAGCCCGTCGGCCACGGTTTCGGGCGCGTCATCGGCAATCAGGCGGCCCGCCCGGAAGCTGCGGCAGGCATCGTCGGCCTGTTCCGGTTCGGCGGCGATCACCTTGCAGGTGGGGGCCAGCGTGGCCAGCGTCAGGCAGGCGCCCGAGATCATGCCACCGCCGCCGATCGGGGCCACCACCGCATCGAGCCCGCCGGTCTGCTCCACCAGTTCCTTCGAGCAGGTCCCTTGCCCCGCGATCACCCGCGGGTCGTTGTAAGGGTGCACGAAATCGCCCCCCGTTGCAGCCTGCACCTCGGCAAATGTCGCCTCGCGGCTGGTCGTCGACGGTTCACATTCGGTGATCACACCGCCATAGCGGCGCACGGTATCCTTCTTGGCCTGCGGCGCGGTGCGCGGCATGACCACGTGGCAGGGAATGCCCCTCAGCATCGCGGCGTAGCTCAGACAGCTGGCGTGGTTGCCCGAACTATGTGTCGCAACCCCTTTAGAAGCCTGCGCCTCGCTCAGCCCGAACACCGCGTTCGCCGCGCCGCGCAGCTTGAAGGCGCCGGGTTCCTGGAACATCTCGCACTTGAAGAAGAGATCCGCGCCCGTCAGCCGGTTGAGGTAGTCCGACACGCGCACAGGCGTTCGCCGGATATGCGGGGCAATCCGATCCGCCGCCGCCAGCATGTCGGCATAGCTCGGGATGGTGAGTGCGGGGGCAGGGGGGTGAATGGTCATCTCGGTCCTCATGCAGCTTGGCGGCCGGGGCCGGGGGCCTCGGCGGAACGGGCGGTGGCGCGGTAATAGCCCTGCGCGGCAGCGGTGCCCGATCCGGGCGTGACGGCAAGGCCCAGGTCGGCCATCACCATTTCCGCCGTGGCAATGCCCGCCAGCGCCATGACATCCGTCATCAGGCCCAGGTGACCGATGCGGAAGACCTTGCCCGCGACCTGCCCAAGCCCGGTCCCGAAGGCGGTGGCGTATTTCTCTGCCGCGAGGGCCACGATGCGGTTTGCATCGACCCCCTCCGGCATGCGGATCGCGGTCACCGTGTCCGAGGCGATTTCCGGGGTCTCGGCGCAGGTCTGAAGGCCCCAGGCCGCCACCGCCCGGCGCACGCCCTCGGCAATGCGGAAATGGCGGGCGAAGACCGCCTCCAGCCCCTCGGCCTCCAGAAGCGTGATGGACCGGTGCAGGCCCCGGATGAGCCCCACGGGGGGCGTGTATGGAAAGCCGCCGGTCCGGTTCGCCGCCAGCATGTCGCGGAAGTCAAAGAAGCCGCGCGGGCAGCGGGCGTCCTCCATCGCTGCCAGCGCCTTTTGGCTGATCCCCACGATGGCAAGGCCCGCAGGCAGCATGAAGCCCTTCTGCGACCCGGTGATTGCCAGGTCGACGCCCCAGTCCTCCATGCGGAAATCCATCGAGGCGATGGAACTGACCCCGTCGACCATCAACAGCGCCGGGTGCCCGCAGGCATCGAGTGCACGACGCATGGCGGCAACATCGGAGCGGACCCCGGTCGCGGTCTCGTTATGGGTGACCAGAACCGCCTTGATCGCCTGCCCGGCATCTTCCGACAGGATGCGCATAAAATCCTCGACCGGCGCGCCTGCGCCCCAACGGCCCTCCACCGCCTGCACGTCGAGCCCGTGCCGCTGGCACAGGTCGATCCAGCGATGAGAGAACATGCCGTGGCGCGCCGCGAGCACCCGGTCGCCGGGAGAAAGCGTGTTGGTGATCGCGGCTTCCCACGCGCCGGTGCCGGTCGCGGGGAAGATCAACGCCTCGCCGGTCGAGGTTTTCAGCACCCGCTTCACCCCGTCGAGGACAGGCAGGAACATGTCCACGAAATCGGCCGAGCGATGGTCGATCGAGGGGTAATCGACCGCACGGCGCAGCACGTCCGGGATATTGGTCGGGCCGGGGATGAAAACGGGATTCTGATGGTGCATGGCAACCTCCACTTGCTTGGGTCAGGCTAGCGGGGCGGGGCGCGGAGCAAAATTTTTTTAAAAAAGTTTTTCAAAATCAGTTTGACTGGATTTGACAAATCAATGCAGTGGGTTAGAGTTTTTCACGCAGTGAAATCATTTTTTAGAAAGTAAGGGCGCATGGCGAATCCCGATCAGACTCCGACAGAATCCCGGCGTGCGCGGGGCCGTCCGCGCGACTGGCACGACAAGACCGAACAGAATACGATCAAGTCGCTCGATCGCGCGATGGAGGTGTTCGAGCACCTCTCGCGCACCGACGGGCAGTCGCTCTCGGCCATTGCCGAGGCGCTGTCGCAATCGCCCGCCACGGTCTACCGGGTTCTGGTCACGCTCAGCCTGCGGGGGTTGGTGGAATTCGACAGCGCCGCGCAGGTCTGGAACATCGGGGCCCAGGCCTTCCTGATCGGGTCGGCCTACCTGCGGCGCACGAACCTCGTGGACCGCGCGCGGCCCGTTCTGCGGCGGCTGATGGAAGAGACGGGCGAGACCGCCAATCTCGGGATCCGGAAGGGCGGCGAGGTCATATTCGTCGGGCAGGTCGAAACCCATGCCAATATCCGCGCATTCTTCCCGCCCGGCTCTACCTCGCCGCTCCATGCCTCGGGGATCGGCAAGGCGCTCCTGGCCGAGATGGAGGAGGGCGCGTTGCAGGGCTTTCTTGACGCGGCCCCGCTGGACCCGTTCACCGAGCGCACCCTGACCACGCGCGAAGGGCTGTTGCGGGACCTCGCGCGCACGCGCCTGCGGGGCTTCGCCATTGATGACGAAGAACGAAACCTGGGCATGCGCTGCATCGCGGCCCCGGTCTTCAATGCCTATGGCGAGGCGGTCGGTGGGCTGTCCATTTCGGGGCCGACCAGCCGCGTGAGCGAAGCCGCGACCGAGCGTCTTGGCGATGCCGTGACACGGGCCGCCGATGCGGTTTCGCGCGCCATGGGGTATGATCCGGCGCGCCCGCTGGCCCCGCGCATGGGCTAGTCAGAGAAGTGCGACAGGCGCGGCACCACCGGGCATTCCATGCGGTCCTGCACCGGCTCTGCCCCCGATGACAGAAGCCGCGCCGCACACCATTGACCCATCTCGCGATGCGGCAGCAGCACGGTGGACAGCGCCGGGGACAGGTGCTGCGCGATTTCCTGGTCGTCATAGCCCATGACGGCAACCGTGCGCCCGATCTTCTCGCCCAGTTCCTTCAGCGCCTCGTAACAACCCACGGCCATCAGGTCGTTGGCGCAGAAAATGGCATCGGGTCGTGTCGGCCCCTGCATCAGCTTCAGCGTCGCCTCGCGGCCGCCCGAGGGCAGGAAGTTGCCCTCGACGATCAGCGAAGGATCGACGGGCAGGCCGGACTGGCGCAGCGCGCGTTCATAGCCCTCCATCCGCTGATCAGAGGCCTCCATCCACGGTTCGCCCGAGATGAAAGCAATCTTGCGGTGCCCGGCCTCCAGCAGGAAGCGGGTGGCCATTTCCCCCCCGCGCCGTTCCGCGGGCACCACCGAGGAATAGCGCGAATCGGGGTCATAGCAGTTGAGCAGCACCGACCGGTGCTTGGCCAGCGCATCGGGCGGCGTCACCTTGCGCGTCAGGATCGAGCCATAGATCACGCCCTCGACCCGGTCGGCGGCCCACTTGCGCAGGATCGCCGCCTCGTAGCCCTTGTCGCCGCCGGTCATCACCACCTCGACCAGGACATCCTGTTTCCACGCCTCTTCCTGCACGCCTTCGATCGAGATCGAGGCGAAGGGGCTGGTGGCCACCTCGTCGAACATCAGCCCGATCACGCGTTGCCCGGTTGTGGCGGGCGGGCGCCCGGCCGAGCGGGGGCGATAGCCAAGCTCGGCCACCGCATCGAGCACGCGCGCGCGCGTTTCGGCGCTGATACGCATGTCTTCCATGCCGTTCAGCACGAAGGACACGGTGGATTGCGACACGCCCGCGCGCAGCGCCACATCCTTCATCGTCACGCGGGCCGGGGGGGAATCCTTGTCATCTGTCATGGCCTCACCATAGCGGGTTGCGTTTTGCTAATAAATATTGCTAATAATTTTAGCACGGGGAGAATCGCGGTTTTCCCGACGCTTGGGAGGGCGTTGCCGTGACGAGTGACCAGAGACACCGCAAGCATCTGAGCCAGGCGCAGGCCGCCTGGATCTTGCTTGCGCCGTTCCTGGTCGTGTACGGCGCGTTTCTGGTCTATCCGTTCTTTCGGGGGATCTGGATCAGTCTGCACGACTGGAACCTCCTGGCCGTGGCGTTCAATCCAGACGCGCGCGAGTTCGTGGGGCTCCACAATTACGAGCGCATCCTGTGGGGGCGGAACATCGAATGGGCCGCCTTCTCCTGCCCGACATTGCAAGTGCTAGGTGTAGTTGGTGTCGGGCTCAGCGTCTTCCTTCGCCGGACGGAGCGGGTCAGCCGTGCGACCGCTATTGCCCTCGGGCTGGCGGCGTTGCTGCTCTTTGTCCTACCCGGTTTCCATCCCGGCGAAGGAGGGCGCTGGTATGATCGCAGGTTCTGGCCCACGGTCGGCAATACCATCCTCTTCGTGGGCTGGACCGTTCCCGGCGTGACGCTGAGCGCGCTGGTGCTTGCGGCCGCGCTGAACCGTGAAACGCGCGCCATGTCGGTTCTGCGCACGCTCTTTTTCCTCAGCCAGGTCCTGTCGGTAACGGTGGTCACGCTGATCTGGCAGATCATGTTTTCACAGCGCCAAGGGCTGATCGCAAACGTCACCGAGCTTTTCGGCGGCTCGCCCATCGTCTGGCTGACCGACGAAAGCTTTGCCATGGCGGCCATCGTCATCACCACGGTCTGGTGGTCGGTCGGGATCGCGATGATCCTGTTTCTGGCCGGGCTTCAGGACATCAGCCGCGACCTCTACGAGGCCGGGGCGCTGGACAATGCCACCGGCTTTCGCGCCTTCTGGTATATCACCCTGCCCAACCTCAAGCGCACGATCACGCTGGTCATCGTGTTGCAGATCATCCTGCATTTCCAGGTATTCGGGCAGTCGCACCTGATGACCAACGGGGGCCCCAACGACACAACTCAGGTGCTGGTGCGTTACGTCTACCAGACGGCCTTCCGAGACAGCGAGCTTGGGCGTGCTTCGGCGATGGCGGTCTTTCTCTTCGTGATCATGGGGTCCTTCTCGGTCCTGCAGTTCCTGGTCGGGCGGGAGGAGGACTGATGCTGAACCGTGGCTATTACTGGCTGGTGACGGCACTGGCGATCCCGGCTTTCCTGTGGCTCGTGCCGACGATCTGGATGGTGTCGCTGTCCTTTCAGCCCAATGACGTGCTGGCGCGCACCACATCGTCCACGGCTCTGGGGTTGGTGCCGGTGCCCTTCACGACCGACAACTATGCCGCGCTGTTCAGCTTCGGGCAGACGCCGTGGTGGTTCCTCAACTCGGTGATCGTGGCCGTGGGCATGACGCTTGGTGTTCTGGCGGTGTCGACCACGGCGGGCTACGCGCTGGCGCGGCTGGAATTCCGCTTCAAGACGCCCGTGATGATCCTGTGCCTTGTCGGGCTGATGGTGCCCGAACAGGCGGTATTCATACCGCTCTACACGATGTTCGCCGATCTGGGCTGGCACAACAGCTATCACGCGCTGATCCTGCCGCGCATGGCGGTGCCCATCGGCGTGTTCCTGATGATGCAGTTCTTCAAGGCGATCCCGAAGGACATCGAAGAGGCCGCGCGGCTCGATGGGGTGGGGTGGTTGCAGATCTTCCGCCACGTGATGCTGCCGCTGGCGCGGCCCGCCATGATGACGCTGGCGATCCTCACCTTCCTCTACGCGTGGAACGATTATCTCTGGCCGCTCGTATCGGCACAGCAGCGGGAGTATTTCACCATCACGCTTGGCCTGGCCAGCATCCAATCCAACTTTGCGCAATCGGAAGGGCTGGGCCGTGTCATGGCCTCGGGCGTCATCGCCTCGCTTCCGGTCGTGATCCTGTTCCTGATCTTCCAGCGCTACGTGGTGCAAGCCATGACCGTGGGCGGAAGCAAGGGATGACACCGGGGGGCAACCCCAAAACAAGAACCGGGAGGAGACCCATGAAATATATCGTACTCGGGGCGGCGCTGGCCACGGCGCTGACCACAGCAGCAAGTGCCCAGGAAGTCACGCTCGGCCGTTTCTTCGGGGCCTGCGAGGATGCCGGAACCGACACCAGCGCCAGCGTTGGCGAGGCTTGCATCATCCAGTCGATCATCAATGCCGCTTCGGCCGAGATCGAGGGCGTCACCGTCAACACGCTGCCCACCGACTGGGGCAACTACTATGACCAGATCATCGCCGCCTATGCCGGTGGCACGCCGCCCGACATCCACGTGCTGCACCGCCATCGCGTGCCGCAATTCGCGGGTCTGGGCGCGCTGGCCGACCTGTCGGACGATCTTGCCGCCGCGGGAATCGACGTCAATGACTGGGCGCCCGCCGCGCTCGATGCTGTCAGCTACAATGGCGGCATCTACGGCGTGCCGATGGATTTCCACGCCAACCTCTGGCACGTCAACATGGACCTGATGGCCGAAGCGGGGCTGGTCGATGACTCCGGCGCGCCGATCCTGCCCTCGTCGCCGGCGGAGTTGCTGGAACATGCCCGCATGGTGCAGGAAGCGACCGGACAGGATTACCTGGCAGCCGACTTCGCCCAGTTCCCGATCGGGGTGCGCCTGGTGCTGGCCCTGATGTGGCAGCAGGGTGCCAATATCTTCGATGGCGACACCGCGACCATCGACAACGAGGCAGCGCGCAACTCCATCACCGCGATGACCCAACTCTTCGACGCGGGCTACGCCAATCCGCAGCTGAACTACGCCGACAGCCAGCAAGCCTTCCTCAATGGTGAGGCGGCGATCCTGGTGAACGGCACCTGGGTGGTCGATTTCTACACCGCCGAGGCCGCCAATGCCGACGTGCCGCTGGCCAACTACTACGTGGCCGACTTCCCCACGCTCTTCGACGAGGGCGCGACCTGGGCCGACAGCCACATGTGGGCGATCCCGGCCTCTTTGCAGGCGGATGAGGCGGGCTACCAGGCCGCGTTGCGGGTTCTGGCCTTCATCAACGACCACAACATCGACTGGGCCCGCACCGGCCACATGGCCGTGCGTAGCTCGGTGCTGGAATCGGAGGCCTATGCCGGGTTGCCGCATCGCGCGGAATATGCCGGCACCGCCGCCATCGCGCGCGATACCCCGCCGTCCGAGAACTACGGTGCCATCCAGGACGTTCTGAACCGCGAGCTTCAGGCGATCTGGCTGACCGGCAAGCCCATCGACGAGGCCCTGGCTGATGCCCAGGCCGAGGTGCAGGACCTGCTGGACCGCTGAGTTTGAAACCCGGACCCGTCCCGATGCCTCGGGGCGGGTTCATCTTGTGACGGGGAACGAGTCATGACGCGGTGGAGCCGGAAGGACGCAAATAGCTGGTGGGCCGGAACGCCGTGGGTCTGCGGCTTCAACTTTCTGCCGTCGACGGCGGTGAACTTCCTGGAAATGTGGCATCCCGACAGCTTCGACCGCGCCACCATAGAGCGCGAGCTTGGATGGGCCGGATCGCTTGGCTTCAACGCCCTGCGCGTGAATCTTCATTCGCTGGTCTGGGACCATGACGCCGAGGGGCTGATGGAGCGTCTCGACTGGCTGATGGATGTGGCAGACCGGGCGGGCCTCTTGACCGTGCCCTGTTTCTTCGACGACTGCGGCTTCGGCGGGGCCGAACCCGTATATGGTCCGCAGCCGGACCCGGTGCCCGGCGTGCACAACAGCCGCGCCGTCGCGTGCCCCGGCAGGATGGCGCTTGGGGACCGGGCGCGCTGGCAAGGCTACGAGGCCTATGTGCGGGGCCTGACCCGCGCCTTTCGCGCCGACCGGCGTGTCCTGTTCTGGGATCTGTATAACGAGCCCGGAAACCGCATGATCTTTACCGGGCAGGGTGCCCGCGAGCACCAGCCCGATTTTTCCGCCGACAGCCTGGCGCTGATGCGGGCAAGCTTTGAATGGGCCCGCGCCGAAGCCCCCGAACAGCCGCTAAGCGTCGGGGCCTGGACGACGCCCTTGCCGGGGTCGACCGATGATCCCTATCAGACCGAGATCGACCAGGTGGCGCTGGATCTGTCGGATATCGTCACGTTCCACGCCTATTGGGATGCCGACCACGTGGACCGCTTCATTGACTACCTGTCCTCGCTCGGCCGCCCGATGCTGTGCACCGAATGGATGGCCCGCCCCATCGGAAGCCGCATCTGCAACCAGCTGGAATTGCTCAAGGCGCGCGATGTGGGCTGCTTTCAATGGGGACTGGTCCGGGGCCGGACCCAGACGAACCTGCCCTGGCCCGCCGATCTGGTCGAGGCGCATGGCGGGCGGGCCGACCGGTCGGTCTGGTTCCACGACATCCTGGAAGGGGACGGATCTGCCTATGACCCGGCCGAAACCAGACTGATCCGCAAACTGGCCAGCGCTTAGGTGCCGAAGGTCATGACGCACAGGCCGCTCACGATCAGCGTCAGGCCGATGATCTTGGGCAGGGTCAAAGGCTCGCCCAGGACGATCACCGCCATCCCCGTCACCACGACGAAGCTCATCGCCACGAAAGGGTAGGCGAGCGACAGGTCGATCCGGCGCAGCGCAAACAGCCACAGCACGGTGCCCATGGCGTAGCAGGTCAGCCCAAGGAGAACCCACGGAGAGGTCAGCATGGTGAGGGCGCGGGCCAGCACGCCGGTTCCTTCCGCGATCACGATCCGCGTGACACCGGTCTTGAAGCAGGTCTGCCCAAGGGCCGAGAACATGACCGAGCAGAAGATGAGGGTAAAGGCGACAGGGGTCATGTGCGCCCCTCCAGGCGAGCCTCCAATGCGCGGCGCGTGGCCTGCCTTTCTGCCGAAAGGGCCTGTCTGGTCTGGTTCTGCATCGCCTCGTGTCCCGGTTCGTTCGTTCTGCTATGCGGCTTTCCTTGCCCCGGAAAGGCAGGAAAACACCCCGCTTTGCGCATCGTGCGCGCACGGCCGCGCACGGGTTATCTTAAACCAAGTGGGTCTGGAGGGGGCGTTTTTTTGGTGGTTTTGGGGCGCGATACCCATTTGAAACGGAAACAGACTATTCCGGATATGGCCCGAAAAACCGTTGGGAGCATGGCTTTGGCCCGTGTAATCACACTGCCATGACGTTCGGACGAAGCGGGCGCCGAGACGGCCTGCACTTCACCAGAACCCGTGGCGGCTGGATGCCGGTCATGG
>NZ_CAXREX010000213.1:0-20377 GCF_964229645.1 Nioella sp.
CATGCGCGGCGAAGCGTCCGAGATCGTGCTGGTCGACGTGAACCACGCGCGCGCGCGCGCCGAGGCCGAGGATATTGCCCACGCCATCCCCTTCGCCTCGCCGGCCATCGTGCGGGCCGGGGAATACGCCGATCTGGACGGTGCGGGCGTCGTGATCCTGTCCTGCGGGGTGTCACAGAAACCGGGCGAAACGCGGCTGGCGCTGCTGGAGCGGAACGCCGAGGTGTTTCGGGCGGTTGTGGGGCAGGTCATGGCGGCTTGCCCAGAGGCGATCCTGCTGGTGGCGTCGAACCCGGTCGATCTGATGACCCAGATCACCACGCGCCTGTCGGGCCTGCCGCCGGGGCGCGTGATCGGGTCGGGCACAATCCTGGATACCGCCCGGTTCCGCTGGCTGGTGGGGCGGCATCTGGGGATATCTCCGGGCTCCGTTCATGGCTATGTGCTGGGGGAGCACGGGGATTCGGAGGTTCTGGCCTGGTCCAGCGCGCGGGCCGGATCGGTGCCACTGGAAAGCTTCGCTGCTCAGGTTTCGGCCCCGCTGACCGAGGATGTGCGCCAGAAGATCGACGCGGGCGTGAGTGGCGCGGCTTACACCATCATCGAGGGTAAGGGCGCCACCTGGTACGGGATCGGCGGCGGCCTAGCTCGGATCGTGGCGGCGATTGCCGGGGACGAACAGGCGGTTTTGTCCGTTTCCGTCGTCGAGCCGGATGTCCTGGGCGTGCCCGACGTGGCCCTCTCGCTTCCACGGCTGGTGGGCCGGGCCGGGGTCACGGCGACGCTCTGGCCGGACCTGAGCCAGGCTGAAAGCGCGGCGCTGCGCGCATCGGCCGACATCCTGAAGGAACGGCTTGCGCCGCTGGCAGTCGGTTAGGGCAGCAGGGTGCCCGAGGGTTCTCCTCAGGCCCCTCGCCGCGATGCGCCGTCAAAGGGTCGTCGGGCAGCGACCCGCGGGCCGTGGCAGCCCGAGGCGCTGCGGATTGAGAACGATGTGCCAGCTCGGCGGATAACCCGGGGCCTGCGCGCGCGTGTAGGTGCAGCCTTCGGGGCTGGTGTAGATCAGCGCGGTCACGCTGTCGGGCGGGCGCTGCACGATGTTGGCCATGGCGGCCCCGGCAGTCAGGGCCCCAAGGGCGATTGCGGCGGCGAAACGGGTGGCAGATTTCAGCATCTTGATCCTCCGGGATAAGGGGCAGGGTCATCTTGTGATGCTGTCAGGAATGCACCCGCAAGCCGCCACCACCCGGCCCGGAATCGGGAAAAACCGGGGCGCTTTGTTAAGCTTTTGCTAAAACCCCGTCGCCTAGTCGCGGTCGAGATCGCGGGCGATCAGTTCCTTCATGATCTCGTTGGTGCCGCCATAGATCTTCTGCACGCGGGCATCGGCGTAGAGCTCGGCAATGAGGTATTCGTTCATGTAGCCGTAGCCGCCATGCAGTTGCAGGCACTCGTCCACGATCTCGCATTGCGTCTGGCTGCCCCACCATTTCGCCATCGCGGCCTTTTCCGCGGTCAGCTTGCCCTGCTCCAGTTCCTCAAGGCACTGGTCAAGAAAGGCGGCCAGGATTTCCACCTTGGTCGCGCATTCTGCCAGCTTGAAGCGGGTGTTCTGGAAATCCATCACCCGCTGGCCGAACGCCTTGCGTTCCTTCACATGGGCCAGCGTCACATCCAGTGCACATTGCGATGACCCGAGCGCGCCGTAACCCAGGATCAGCCGCTCCCAAGGCAATTGCCGCATGAGCTGGTAAAAGCCCTGGCCCTCCTCGGTGCCCAGAAGGTGATCTCGCGGGATGCGGACGTCCTCGAAAAACAGCTCTGCCGTGTCGTTCCTCCGCATCCCCATCTTGTCGAGCTTGCGGCCCACGCGGAAGCCTTCCAGCCCGTCGGTTTCCACAACAATCAGCGACACGCCCCTGGCGCGCGACGTGGGGTCGGTCTTGGCCACAAGGATCAGCAGGTCGGCGCTGCCGCCATTGGTGATGAAGGTCTTGGATCCGTTGATGAGGTATTCATTCCCGTCCGGCACGGCGGTCGTGCGCACCGCCTGAAGATCACTGCCTGTGCCCGGTTCCGTCATGGCGATGGCACCGACCATCTCGCCGGTGGCCAGCTTTGGCAGCCAGCGCGCCTTCTGCTCCTCTGTCCCATAGGCGATGATGTAATGCGCGGCGATGTTGTGAACGGCGAAGCCCCAGCCACTATCGCCCGCCTTGGCCTGCTCGATGAAGGTCACCGCATCAAAATGGCGGGAAAGGCCGAGCCCACCGTTTTCCTCGGGCGTGGTGGCACCGAGAATGCCCAGATCACCCGCCTTGCGCCAGAATTCCTTGGGGATCTTGCCTGCCTCTTTCCACGTGTCGCGATGCGGCTGAAACTCGTCCTCCAGAAACCGGCGCACGGTATCGGCATAGGCGTGATGGTCGTCCTGCATCCACAGATGGTTGGGCATGATCTGTCCTCCTCGCGGCAGATGGTGGCGCGGGGGACGCGGTCAGGCAAGGGTGCCGTAGCGGCGCTTGGTCAGGCGGCGAGGCCCTTAGACCCCATGTCTAGGAATTTCTTGCGGCGGGCCTTTATCAGCTCCTTGCGGGACTTGCCATCCATCGACGCCAGCAGGGCCTCGATGCCCTCGCCGACGCGCTTGATGGTGGTCGTCCGGTCACGCTGCGCGCCGCCCAGGGGTTCCTTGATGATCCGGTCGCAGACGCCGAGCTTTTCGAGGTCCTGTGCGGTCAGGCGCAGCGCTTCGGCTGCTTCGCGCATCTTGCCGCCGTCCTTCCACAGGATCGAGGCGCAACCTTCGGGGCTGATCACCGAGTAGATCGAGTGTTCCAGCATCGCGACCTTGTCAGCGGTCGCGAAAGCCACCGCGCCACCGGACCCGCCTTCACCGATCACGACCGACACAAGCGGCACACCGATTTGCAGGCATTTCTCGGTCGAGCGCGCGATGGCCTCGGACTGGCCACGCTCCTCGGCGCCCTTGCCGGGATAGGCACCGGGCGTGTCCACGAGCGTGATGACGGGCAGGTTGAAGCGGTCGGCCAGATCCATCAGGCGCACGGCCTTGCGATAGCCTTCGGGCCGGGCCATGCCGAAATTGCGTTCGATCCGGGTCTTGGTGTCGTGGCCCTTCTCGTGGCCGATCACCACGACCGCACGGTCGTTGAAACGCGCCAGCCCGCCCATGACTGCATGGTCGTCGGCAAAATTCCGGTCTCCGGCAAGAGGCGTATATTCGGTGAACAGCGTCTGGATGTAGTCCCGGCAATGGGGACGGTCGGGATGCCGCGCCACCTGGCATTTGCGCCAGGGTGTCAACGACTTGTAGAGGTCGGCCAGCATGTCGGCGGCCTTCTTGTCGAGCGCCTTGGCCTCGGCCTCGATATCCATCTCCTTGTTGCCGCGCGCCATCGCCCGCAGCTCTTCGGCCTTGCCTTCGATTTCGGCAAGCGGCTTTTCGAAGTCGAGATAGTTCATGAACAGCCTCCGTCTGACCATGGGCTATATGCAGGTGGCAGACGGGATTTGCAACGATATGCGTCGTGGGAAATGGCCCCGGTCCTGTGACGCGGGGCCTTTGCCGGGGTCAGCTGGCCGCGATCATCTCGGCCTGTTTCACGATCACCTCGGCTTGCTTGATCGAGGCGATGTCGACAAGACGACCCTTGTAGACGGTCGCGCCCGCGCCAGATGCCTTGGCTTCTTCCATCGCGGCGAGGATTTCGCGGGCCTCGGCAACGGCGGCGTCGGAGGGGGTAAATACCTGGTTTGCAAGGGCGATCTGCTTGGGGTGGATGGCCCATTTGCCGACCATGCCTAGCGTGGCGGAGCGCATGGCCTGCGCGATGTAGCCCTCGTCGTCGGAGAAATCGCCGAAGGGTCCGTCGACGGGCAGGATGCCGTGGGTGCGGCAGGCGGCGACGATGGCGGTCTGGGCCCAGTGCCAGGGATCGGACCAGTATTTCTGGCCTTCGCGCAGCATGTAGTAGTTTTCCTGCGTGCCGCCGATGCCGGTGGTCTGCATGCCCATGGAGGCCGCGAAGTCGGCCGCGCCGAGGCTCATGGCCTGAAGGCGCGGCGAAGATGCGGCGATCTCCTCGACATGCGCGATGCCGGCAGCCGATTCGATGATGACCTCGAAAGCGATCTTCCTGGTCCGGCCCTTCGCGGCTTCGATGGCCGTAACCAGCGCGTCCACGGCATAGACATCCTCGGCACAGCCCACTTTGGGGATCATGATCTGATCCAGCCGATCGGACGATTGTTCAAGGAGATCAACCACATCGCGATACCAATAGGGGGTATCGAGCCCGTTGATGCGCACCGAGAGGGTCTTGGTGCCCCAGTCCACGGCGCCAATGGCTTCGATCACGTTGGCGCGGGCCTGATCCTTGTCGGAGGGCGCGACGGAATCCTCGAGATCGAGGTTGATCACGTCAGCCGCAGAGGCCGCCATCTTGGCGAAGAGCTTGGTATTGGAGCCGGGGCCAAAGAGCTGGCAGCGATTGGGGCGGGCGGGGGCCGCGGGCTGAAGGCGGAAGGACATTGGCGATTCCCTTCGGGCAAGGATATTTCGTTTCGGTTCTCGCCTTGGGTAGATTATTGCGTTGCGGCGCGCAAGTGCTGCATCGCGGCAAGCGCCGATTTGTCCTGAAAACAGGGGGGTGCCATGCGTACACCCCCCGTACACCCCCCGTGCAGACGGGGATGCGCCGAAGACATATGCGGCGGCGCAGAAGGATTTTCCGGAAAATCCTTCAAGCCCGGAAAAATCTTCCCGAAGATTTTTCCGTAAGGGGCGTGGAAAATTCTTCCGGAAGAATTTTCCATCCCCCCGGATGCTATCACTGAAGATCGGCGAAGGCGCTTTGCAGGCGGCGGACGGTTTCTTCGATCGTGGCGCGAGGGGTGGCCAGCACGAAGCGGTTCCAGAGTTCCGACCCCTGGCCGAACCAGTTCCCCGGAGCCGGCGTGATACCTGCCTGGCCATTCACCCGCTGGGCGATTTCCGCTTCGCTCATCCCCGTGCCGGAGAAGTCCACCCAGGGCAGGTAGGTGGCTTGCAGGGGCATCGACCAGACGCCCGGAATGGCGTTCACGCCCTCGTCGAAAATGCGGCGGTTCTCCGCGAGATAAGCCATCTGCGCGGCAACCCAAGTGTTGCCCTCGGGGGAATAGGCCGCCTGTGAGGCGACCACGCCGAGCGAGGCGGCATCATAGTTCAGCGCGGTCAGGCGATCGGCCATCTGTGCGCGCAATTTCTCGTCGGGAATGACAATCTGGCCAACCCGAAGGCCGGCGAGGTTGAACGTCTTGGACGCGGCGAAGAGCGTGACCATGCGGTCGCGGTGTTCCGGTGCGGCCACGTCCATGGGCACATGGGTGCTGCCGTCAAAGACAAGATCGGCATGCACTTCGTCGCTGACGAGGATCAGGTCGTGACGGGCGGCGAACTCCGCCACCTGGCGCAATTCCTCGACGGTCCAGACCCGGCCCGAGGGGTTCTGGGGTGAGCAGAAGAGCAGCACTTTCGTTTTCGGAGTGATCGCGGCCTCGGCCGCGTCCCAGTCCAGCTCGTAGCGGCCATCGACCAGAGCCATGGGCAGTTCCACATGGTTGCGGTGCGCCCGGTGCGATTTCAGCCGGAACTCGTGGTAGACCGGGGTGAAGAAGGCGATGTCATCGCCCGGCTCGCTCCAGACATCGAGGCAAAGCGCGATCGCCATGCCAAGCCCTTGCGTGGTTAGGACCCAGTCTGGGTCGATCGTCCAGTTGTGCCGGGTCTGCATCCACCAGCAGAAAGAGGCGACGTAGCCCTTGCGGTCGAACCCGTAGTTGAAGATGCCGCGCTGGGCTTCTTTCGTCACCGCCTCGATCACGCAAGGGGCGGTCGGATAGTCCGAATCTGCCACGTGCATCGCGATGCCGTCGGGGCCGACTCCGAAGTTGCCCATGCTGTCCCATTTGCCACTGAAGGTGCCGATCATCGGGTGAAGGGTGTCAAAACTCATGGGGGCCTCTGGATGTTCACTCGGAGCGTGAGGCTACTCATTCGGCAAGCGGGCGCAAGGGGGGCGTTGCGAGGCTGCGACTGATCGCTTATCTGGGGGCCATGCTGAAGCCTATCCTGATCCATCCCGACCCGCGTTTGAAGAAACTGGCCGACCCCGTGGCGGACCTGTCGGACGAGTTGCGCACGCTGGCGGACGACATGCTGGCAACCATGTATGACGCGCCGGGCATCGGCCTGGCTGCGCCGCAGATCGGTGTGTCGAAACGGCTGATCGTGCTGGACTGCGTCAAGGACGAGGGCGAGGCGCCGCGTCCGCTGGCGATGTTCAACCCCGAGATCGTGGCGTCTTCGGACGAGACGAACGTTTACGAGGAAGGCTGCCTGTCGATCCCGGACATCTATGCCGAGGTGACGCGCCCTGCCGAGGTGGAGGTGCGCTGGATGACCCTTGTCGGCAAGGAGCAGCAGGAGGTGTTCAAGGGGCTTTGGGCGACCTGCGTGCAGCACGAGATCGACCATTTGGACGGCAAGCTGTTCATCGACTATCTCAAGCCGCTGAAGCGCCAGATGATCACGCGCAAGATGGTCAAGCTCAAGCGCGAGCGGGCGCGGGAACAGGCGTGAGCGTTCTGCCGATCCTGCGCTGGCCCGATCCGCGCCTGAGCCGGGTCTGTGACCCGGTCAGCGGGGATGCGGCGGGGCTGGCGGCGGATATGCTGGACACGATGTATGCCGCCAAGGGCCGCGGGCTGGCAGCGCCCCAGGTGGGGCACATGCTGCGGCTTTTCGTGATGGACGTGACCTGGAAAACTGGGGCGAAGGCCCCGCGCGTCTTCGTGAACCCCGAACTTGAGGTCAGCTACACCCGGTTCGAAAGCGGCGAGGAAGCCTGCCTGTCGATCCCCGGTGTTGCCGCGCGGGTGAACCGTCCGCCCGAAGTGGTGATCCGCTGGAGCGACCTTGATGGCGTCCGGCACGAAGAGCACATGACCGGCTTTGCCGCGCGCTGCGTGCAGCACGAGGTGGATCATCTGAACGGGCTCGTGATTTTCGATCGGCTGCCCCCGGATCACCGCGCGCAGATGGAGAAAGACTATGCCCGTTAGACCTTTCGTGATGTGGCCCGACAAGCGCCTGCGCACGCCCGCCGAGCCGGTGACCGAGATCACCGACGAGATTCGCGGCATCTGGGTCGACATGATCGAGACGATGGATGCGATGCCGGGTGTCGGGCTGGCCGCGCCCCAGATCGGGGTGATGCTGCGGCTGGCCGTGGTCGATGCGTCGAACGAGCGGGGCAAGGCGGTGCGCATGGCCAATCCGCAGATCCTGCATTCGTCCATCGAGCTGCGCCCGCACGAGGAGGCTAGTCCGAACCTGCCCGGTGTCTACGCCAAGATCGAGCGTCCGCGCGCGGTGACGGTGACCTACATGGACCATCACGGGATGATGGTGCGCAAGGATTTCGTCGGGCTCTGGGCCACCAGCGTGCAACACCAGATCGACCACCTGAACGGGAAGATGTATTTCGACAATCTCAGCAAGGTGAAGCGCGACATGTTCCTGCGCAAGGCGAGGAAGCGGGCATGAGAGTGGTGTTCATGGGCACGCCGGAATTTTCGGTTCCGGTGCTGGAGGCCCTGGTCGCGGCGGGCCACGAGATTGCCGCCGTTTATTGCCAGCCGCCGCGCCCCGCCGGTCGCGGCAAGAAGGAACGCCCGACGCCGGTTCATGCGCGGGCTGTCGACCTAGGGCTGGAGGTGCGCCACCCGGTCTCCCTGAAGGGGGCGGAGGAGCAGGCCGTCTTTGCGGCCTTGCAGGCCGATGTCGCCGTTGTCGTGGCCTACGGGCTGCTGCTGCCGCAGGCGGTTCTGGATGCGCCGGCGAAGGGCTGTCTCAACATCCACGCGAGCCTGTTGCCGCGCTGGCGCGGGGCCGCGCCCATTCACCGGGCGATCATGGCGGGTGACGCGGAAACCGGTGTCTGCATCATGCAGATGGAGGCGGGGCTCGATACCGGGCCGGTGCTGTTGCGCAAGGCGGTGGCGATCGGTGCGGAGGAAACGACGCAGGACCTGCATGACCGGCTGAGCGCCCTTGGGGCCGCAGCCATCGTTGAGGCGCTGGCGACACTGCCCGAACTGGCGGCGCAGGTGCAGCCCGAGGCGGGCGTGACCTATGCCCACAAGATCGACAAGGCAGAGGCGCGGGTGGACTGGAGCCGCCCGGCAGCGGAGATCGACCGGCAGATCCGGGGGCTGTCTCCCTTTCCGGGGGCCTGGACGACCCTAGATGGTAAAAGGCTGAAACTGCTGCGCTGCCGCGTGGCCTCTGGTTCGGGGCGACCCGGCGAGGTTCTGACCGGCTTGACCATTGCATGCGGAGAAGGGGCCATCGAGGTGACCGAAGCGCAGGCCGAAGGGCGCGGGCGGCAAGATGCAGAGACCTTCCTGCGTGGCACGGCCATCGCCCCCGGCACGGTATTGGGAGAGTAACGCATGGTTCTGTTCACCTTCTTCGGGTCGCTTTTCATCGCGGCTGCGGTCGCGGTCCTGTTCGAGCGGTGGGGCGTCACGCGCAACGGCTACGCGGTGTCGATCCTGGTCGCCCTTGGGGCGGTGATCGTGCTGTTCTTCCTGCGCGCGCTCTTTCACCTGCGCATCGGCTCGCCAGGGCTCGATGCCATCATCGGGGCTTCGGCGGCGCTGATCCTGATCCCGGTGGGCGCGGTGCGGGGCCGGGGGCGGCGCAACCGCAGGCGCTGAATTTCGGGTCGCCCCTTCAATCGGCGGGGCAGAGGGGCCATATTCTGCCCATGGGTATCGTTCTATACATGATCATCATCGGCGCGGCGGCAGGCTTCCTGGCGACGCGTATCATGGATGTGCGCACCGACGTGGTCACGACGATCGGCATCGGCATCCTGGGCGCGATCATCGGCGGGCTGGTGCTGCGCTTCCTGCTGACCGTGATGGGAATGCTCTCCGGTTTCGTCGGCGCGATCCTTGGTGCGCTCCTGCTGATCTGGATCTGGCAGACCTACCTGGGCCGATAGCTCAGCTGCGTGGCGGACGTGCCTTGTAGACGGGCAGCCGCCAGCCGAAGGCAAGCGAGCCCGCGCGGAGCGCGAAGCAGGTCAGCATGCAGGCCAGGACGGGCGCAACCGGATGCGGCGTGAGGATCGCGGCGAGAAGCGCCGCCCCCGCCCCCGCGAAAGCGGCTGTCACGTAGAGCTCGCCCTGTTTCAGGACCAGCGGCACCTCGTTGCAGACAACGTCACGCATGAGCCCGCCGAAGGTGCCCGTGGCCACCCCCATGACCAGGACGATCCCGGCGGATTGCTCCAGCGCCTGCGCCACGCCCGCGCCGGCAGCGACCGCGACCGACAGCGCCACGGCGTCGAGCCACAGCAGCACCCGATACCGGCTTTCCAGCAGATGCGCGGTGAAGAAGACCACCAGCGCGGCGACACAGGCGATGGCCAGCGGCATGGGATCGGCAACCCAGAAGACGGGATTGCGGTCCAGCAGCAGGTCGCGCAGCGTGCCGCCGCCCACGGCGGTCAGGCAGGCGATGAAGAAAAAACCCACGATGTCGAGCTGCGCACGGCTGGCCACGAGCGCGCCGGAGAGCGCGAAGACGAGAACCGAAGCGTAGTCGAGCAGCAGAAGGGTCATGCCCTCCGGTGTGACAGGTTCCCCGGCATTGGGGAAGGGGCATGGCGCTGCGTCGACGCAACGCCCGACCGGGGTCAGCCCTTCTTGAACGGCGCCATCCCGGCGCGGGCCAGTTCGTCGGCGCGTTCGTTTTCCGGGTGGCCGGCATGGCCCTTGACCCATTCCCAGGTCACGCGGTGGCGGGCCTGCGCCTCGTCCAGCCTTTGCCAGAGGTCCACGTTCTTCACCGGCTTCCTGTTCGAGGTCTTCCAGCCGTTGCGCTTCCAGCCGTGAATCCAGCCGGTGACGCCGTTCTTCACATAGGCCGAATCCGTCACGATGGTGATCGCGCTGGCGCGGGTCAGGCTTTCCAGCGCGGTGATCGCGGCCAGCAGTTCCATCCGGTTGTTGGTGGTCTCGGCCTCGCCGCCGCTGAGCTCGCGTTCCTTGACGACCGTTTCGCCCTCTTTCGCCTGTAACAGCGCCCCCCAGCCCCCGGGGCCGGGATTTCCGGAACAGGCACCGTCGGTATAGGCATAAAGGTCGGGCATCAGGCGATCAGGTCCACGGAAAGGGCTATGACAACGCCCGTGGTCAGCAGGATGCGCAGGCGCATCCACCAGTCCGGCGCGGCCCCGGTTTTCCAGAAATGCCAGTCGAGTGCAAGGAGGCCGAGAAAGCCAGCGACAAGCGCGAGCGCCGCCCGATCTGCCCCGCCGCCGGTGGTGAAGAAGGCCCAGAGCGCAGGCAGGACCGAGAGCGCGTAGCCCGGCCACCCGTGTCCCTTCGCAGCGAACCCCCATAGAACGCCTGACATGAAGGACAGGATCACCGCGCCATAGAAGACCTGCACATAGGGGCCCACGAAGCGGGGGCCGAGCATTTCGGTGCCCCAGGCCGCAAGGCCGGGCGCGACCGATGTTAGTGCGCCCCAGTAGAACGGGATCAGCCCGGCAAGGCCAAGCAGGAGCGCGGGGCGGGGGATCTGGGTCATGGCGGTCTCCGGTCGGGTCGGGCCAGGGGCGCAGCCCGGGCGGGTCAGCCCCGGTGCGCGGTCAGCAGGATGAAGCGGTCGACGGTTCCGGCAAGACCGGCCCCTTCGCCGGATGTAGCGCGAATCCGTCCGAAGCCAGCCCCGGCCAGCAGGGCGCGCAATTCCGCTTCCTCGTAATAGGCGTAGAAGCGGCCAAGGGAGTCGCGCTCTTCGCCCTGCCCGAGCTTGAGGCCGAGATAGAGCACGCCCTTCGGCCTGAGCGCCCGGTGAATGGCGGCGAGGTGGCGGGGGAAGGCGGCCTTCGGGGCATGGAGCAGCGAGAAGCTGGCCCAGATGCCGTCATAGGCAGCGGTCTCGGTCAGGTCATCGAATGTGCCGAGCCGGGCGGCGACGCCCTTTTCCTGCGCGGCCTCGACGAAGGCGGGGGTGGCGTCGATGGCCGAGACCTCGAAGCCCTGCGCGGCCATGCGCGCGGCGTGAAAGCCGGGGCCGCAGCCCAGGTCGAGGACCGCGCCACCAGGGGGCAGGAGGGACAGGAAACCGCCCAGGGCCGCCTGCTCGCCTGCCGAGAAATCCAGCGCCGCGTAGTCGGCGGCCTTCCGGGTGTAGGTGGCGAGGGTCTTTGCGTCGGCCATGTCAGGTGGGCTCTGCCAGGAGGGTTGCGGCATGTTCGGCGATGGCAAGGGCCTCTCGCGAAGTCGAGAACAGCTGCCCGTCGGGTGAGACCTTGTAGGAACAGAAATAGAGCCCTCGCTCGGGCGTGGGGGCGCCGCTGGCCAACGGGCGGCCCGTCGCATCGAGCGCAGGGCACGCCGCGCCCAGAAGCGGGCGCAGGTCGACGGTGTAGCCGATGGCGGCGATGATCGCGTCGAAGGCGCTGCTGGTGCCGTCGGAAAAGCGGACCGAATCCCCGTGGAGCTGTGCGATGCCGGGCTTGACCGCGATGCGCCCTGCCTTGATGGCACCAAGCGTGCCCACGTCGATCAGCGGAATACGGTCATCCTCGTGGACCAGCGCGGCGGGGCCCTTGGACATGGCCCGGAGCCCGTAATCCTCGGGCCGTCCGATCACCATGCGCAGAACCGGAGCGGTCAGCGCATCCGCCGCCTTGTAGCCGAGCGTCTTGGTCAGAAGCCCGAAGGAGGTGATGGGAATGCCGAAGAGCTGCTTGGGCAGGATGTTCACGGGCCCGCGCACGGACATGCTGACATCAACACCCGCGCGGGCAAGGTCGAGCGCGATATCGCCGCCGGAATTGCCGAACCCCACAACCAGCACCCGCTGCCCGGCGAAGGGGGCGGGGTTGCGATAGGTGCTGGAATGCAGGATCGGGCCGTGGAAATCGCCGGGCCAGTCGGGCCGGCGCGGGGTGCCGTTCACGCCGGTGGACATGACGACGATATCCGCAGCTTCGGTGCCGTCGGAATGGGTGACGCGCCAGCCATCCGCGGCCTTCTCCACCTTTTCTACCGAGCATCCAAGGCGCGGGGACAGGCCGTGATGGGCGGCATAGGCCTCCAGGTAGGCGATCACCTCTGCGCGGCTTGGGTATTTGCCGACGCCTTTTGGATAGTCCAGCCCCGGCAGGGTGGAGCGTCCGCGCGCCGTATGCAGGTGCAGGCAGTCGTAATGAGCGTGCCAGCTGCTGGCGAGGGTTTCGGCCCGGTCAAGGATCACGGGCGCGATGCCCTTGGCCTTGAGACAGGCGGCAGCAGCCAGCCCGGCGGGGCCTGCCCCGATGATCACCGCTTTCATGGCTGTCCTCCTGTGCGCCCGCGCTCAGCGTGGCACTGAAGGGCTGGCCCGGTCAACGGGGTGTCAGGCGGGGCTGCGCAGGACGCGGGGGACCTTGAATTCCACGTTCTCGACGGCGGTTTCCACCTGTTCGACGGTCACGTCGTAACGGGCGCGGAAGGCGTCGATCACTTCTTCTACAAGAACTTCCGGGGCCGAGGCCCCGGCGGTGACACCCACGGACCCGATCCCCTCCAGCGCGCGCCAGTCGATATTCTCGGCCCGCTGCACAAGCTGCGAGTAGGAACAGCCCGCCTTGGCGCCAACTTCGACCAGTCTGCGGGAGTTCGACGAATTGGGCGCGCCCACGACAAGAATTGCGTCTGCCTTGGGGGCGATGGCCTTGACCGCCGCCTGGCGGTTGGTGGTGGCGTAGCAGATGTCTTCCTTGTGGGGGCCTACAATGGCGGGAAAGCGTGCCTGAAGGGCGGCCACGATCCCGGCGGTATCATCGACCGACAGCGTGGTCTGGGTGATGAAGGCCAGCCTTTCGGGATCGCGCGGGGCAAGGCCCGCCACGTCGGCCTCGGTTTCCACCAGCAGCACTTCGCCCTCGGGCAGCTGGCCCATGGTGCCGATGGTTTCGGGGTGGCCCGCATGGCCGATCATCACCATTTGCAGCCCGTTGGCGTGGTGGCGTTCCGCCTCGATATGGACCTTCGAGACCAGCGGGCAGGTCGCATCGACATAGACCATCTGCCGCGCCTCGGCGGCGGCGGGGACGGATTTTGGCACGCCGTGGGCCGAGAAGATGACTGGGCGGTCGTCGGGGCAGTCGGCCAGTTCCTCGACGAAGATCGCGCCCTTGTCGCGCAGGTCATCGACCACGAACTTGTTGTGCACGATCTCGTGGCGGACATAGACCGGCGCGCCCCATTTCTCGATCGCCATTTCGACGATCTTGATCGCCCGGTCGACGCCCGCGCAAAAGCCGCGCGGGGCGGCGAGGTAGAGGGTGAGGGGCGGCTTGGTCATCGCGGGCTCCTTGTGCTTGGATCAGAGGTAAGGCCCGCAAGCGGTGGCGTCCAGAGCAGAGGCGGCTTTCACGCCCCGGTGACTTGACCTTCCAGCGCGGGAAGCCTCGAAGAAAGAACAGACGCGACCGAAACCGGAGGACCAGACAGTGAAACCCGCCATTCTTCTTGCCGCTGCCGCCATGACCGCCCTTGCCTGTGCTGCCGTTTGGGCCAGCCATGGCGAGGGCCCCGGGCTTGTGCCCTATGACCATCCGGAGGCGGTTGCGCGGGGGGAGGTGCTTTACGCGGAAAACTGCGCCAGTTGCCACGGGGCGGACCTGTCGGGGCAGGACGGCCAGGACTGGCGGGTGCGCGATGCCGATGGCTATCTGCCCGCCCCGCCCCATGACGAGACCGGCCATACCTGGCACCATCCCGACCAGATCCTTGTTGCGATCACGGTCTATGGCACGGAGGCGCTGGTCGGCGGGGACTATCGCAGCAACATGATGGGGTTTGGCGAGGTGCTGAGCGCGCAGGAGATCCTCGATGTGCTGGCCTATATCAAGAGCACCTGGCCCGAGCGGGTGATCGAGATCCATAACGGGATCAACGAACAGGCCGGGGGCTAGGCGGCGGGCGATATGGAATTGTGACATGCTCACAGACGGGGGGCGGGGGCTGACGTAGCATCTGGCCCAATCGCTTCTGGGGGGCGAATCATGACCGACATCGAGACCAGGACCACCCATTGGAATGGCCGCTATCGCGGCAACGCGCCGGAGAGCCTGAGCTGGTTCGAGGCCGCGCCGGAAATATCCCTGTCGCTGATCCAGCGCGCGGTCGGCCCGTCCTGGAGCGTTCTGGACGTGGGCGGGGGCGCCTCTCGCCTGCCCGATGCGCTGCTGGATGCGGGGCATGACGATATCACCGTTCTGGATCTGTCGGGCGAGGCGCTGTCGCGCTCTCGGGCGCGATTGGGCGCGCGGGCGGACAAGGTCAACTGGATCGTGGGGGACGTCACCACCTGGGAACCTGCCCGCAAGTATGACCTGTGGCATGACCGGGCGGTGTTCCACTTCCTGACCGAGCGGGCCGATCGCGAGGCCTATGCCGCGACCATGTGCAAGGCGATGAAGCGCGGCGGGACCGCGATCATCATGACCTTTGCCGAGGATGGACCGGAGAAATGTTCGGGCCTGCCGGTTCGGCGCTATTCATCCGACGACCTGACCCGGGAGATAACCTCGCTGCTGCATGGCAATCTCGGCGTGGGGGAAACCGGGCGCTTCACCCATGTCACGCCCACGGGGGGCGAGCAGCGGTTCCAGTATTGCGTGTTCCACTGCATGAACCCGTCCGAAGGCTGACACGAAAACGGGGCCCTGCCTGCGCAGGACCCCGCTTTGAACCCGGCCTGGATCGAGGATCAGTTTTCCTCGGTCTCGTAGTCGGCACGCTCGTTCATGCGCGGCTCACGCGGGGGGCGGCCAACCACGTCCTTCAGTTCATCCAGCTCGATGAAATTATCGGCCTGACGGCGAAGGTCGTCGGCGATCATCGGCGGCTGGCTGCGGATCGTGGATACAACCGAAACGCGAACGCCCTTGCGCTGAAGCGCGGCGACGAGCGGTTTGAAGTCGCCATCGCCTGAGAAGAGCACGATGTGATCGACATGGGGGGCGATTTCCATGGCATCGACGGTCAGTTCGATGTCCATGTTGCCCTTCACCTTGCGGCGGCCCTGGCTGTCGACGAATTCCTTCGCCGGCTTCGTCACCATGGTGAAGCCGTTGTAGTGCAGCCAATCCACCAGCGGGCGAATCGGGGAATAGTCGTCATTCTCCAGCAGCGCCGTGTAGTAGAAGGCCCGGAGCAGCTTGCCCCGTTGCATGAACTCCTGTCGGAGAAGCTTGTAGTCGATGTCGAAGGCCAAGGCTTTGGCCGCCGCATAGAGGTTGGAGCCGTCTATGAAGAGCGCCAACCGTTCGTCCCTGTAAAACATGATATCTGGTCCCGTGAGTGAAAATCGTCGACCGCAACCGGTGGATGTGAAATGAAATGGCTAAAATCACAGTCGACAATGACCACAGACAATAAGTGATCAAACCTGCATTGCAACGTCCCATCCGTAATAATTCCGTTACAAACGCGCTGATTGCCGTCGGGTCAAATCTACCAAGGGATACAACACTATCCAAAGGTATAGTTACCCAGGCCGTTGCCGAGATTGCCCGCCGGGTTGGCGGCCCACCACAACTTTCGCGATTCTACGCCACCCCAGCCTTCCCGCCGGGTTCGGGGCCGGACTTCGTGAACGCGGCCCTTGTTATTCCCTGGGCAGATTCGCCCGAGGCGCTTCTGGACCTGCTGCACGAGATCGAAGCGGGTTTTGGCCGGACCCGCACCGACAGGTGGGAAGCGCGGGTTCTGGACCTTGACCTGATCGCCCTTGGCCAAGACGTGCGCCCCGATGCCGAGACGCAGGCACAGTGGCGGGAGCTGCCTCTGGACAGGGCCGCGCAGGAAACGCCTGGCACGCTGATCCTGCCGCATCCCAGATTACAGGAGCGCGCCTTCGTGCTGGTGCCGCTGGCCGATGTGGCCCCCGACTGGCGCCATCCGCTGACGGGCGAAAGCGTGCGCGAGATGCTGGAGGCTTTGCCGGCGGAGGACCTGGCCGAAATCCGCCCGTTTGAAGGGGATTGAAGGCTTGTCAATCCCTTTTGGTCTCTATAAGTAGGCCACCTGCGCACACCTCCTGCAACAGACTCCGGAGAATGACATGGCCCGCGTGACGGTTGAAGACTGCGTTGACAAGGTTCCGAACCGGTTCGAGCTGGTAATGCTCGCCGCGCATCGTGCGCGAGAAATTTCCGCCGGAAGCCCGATCACGCTGGACCGCGACAACGACAAGAACCCCGTCGTCGCCCTGCGCGAGATCGCCGATGAAACGCAGCTGGCCGATGACCTGCGCGAGCGTCTGATCGAGTCGAACCAGACCCAGATCGAGGTCGATGAGCCGGAAGAGGACGCCATGGCGCTGCTTCAGGGTGTCGAGGCCGACCGCCCGGCACAGGACGACATGTCCGAAGAGCAGATGCTGCGGCAGCTGATGGAAGCGCAAAGCCAGCGCTGACGCTCCGCCAGACCGGGACAGGACGGGAATGATCGACGTCGACGACCTTCTGAGCCTGGTCCGCAACTACAATCCCAAGTGCAATGAGGCCCTGCTGCGCGGGGCCTATGCCTATGCGCGGGACATGCACGAGGGCCAGTTCCGCCGCTCGGGCGAGCCCTATTTCACCCATCCTGTCGAGGTCGCCGCGATCCTGACCGAGCAGCGGCTGGACGATGCCACCATCGCCACCGCGCTGCTGCATGACACGATCGAGGACACCAAGGGCACCTATTCCGAGATCGCGAACAAGTTCGGTTCGGACGTGGCCGAGCTGGTCGACGGGGTCACCAAGCTGACCAACCTCGAACTCAGCAGCCGCGAAACCAAGCAGGCGGAAAACTTCCGCAAGCTCTTCATGGCCATGTCCAAGGATCTGCGGGTGATCCTGGTCAAGCTGTCCGACCGCCTGCACAACATGCGCACCATCAAGCACATGTCGCCGGAAAAGCAGGCCCAGAAGGCGCGCGAGACGATGGATATCTACGCGCCGCTGGCGGGCCGCATGGGTATGCAGTGGATGCGCGACGAGCTGGAAGACCTGGCCTTTGCCGTGCTCAATCCCGATGCGCGCAAGTCGATCATGCGCCGTTTCGTCATGCTTCAGAAGGATTCGGGCGATGTGATCCCCAAGATCACCGACGATATCGAGCTGGAGATGGAAAAGCATGGCGTGAAGGGTGACGTGCTCGGCCGCGCCAAGAAGCCGTTTTCGATCTGGCGCAAGATGCAGGAAAAGGATCTCGCCTTCTCGCGGCTGTCGGATATCTACGGGTTCCGCGTCATCACCGAAAGCGAGGATGACTGTTACCGGATGCTGGGGGCGATCCACCAGCGCTGGCGCGCGGTGCCCGGGCGGTTCAAGGATTACATCTCTCAGCCCAAGTCGAACGGATACCGCTCGATCCACACCACCGTGTCGGGCCGCGACGGCAAGCGGGTCGAAGTGCAGATCCGGACCCGCCAGATGCACGAAGTGGCCGAGGCCGGGGTGGCGGCACACTGGTCCTACAAGGACGGGGTGCGCGCCGAGAACCCCTTTGCCGTGGACCCGGCCAAGTGGCTTGCGGGGCTGACGGAGCGCTTCGAGATGGCCGAGGACCATGACGAGTTCCTCGAACATGTGAAGCTGGAAATGTATTCCGACCAGGTGTTCTGCTTCACGCCCAAGGGCGACGTGGTGAAGCTGCCCAAGGGGGCGACGCCGCTGGACTTCGCCTATGCGATCCATACGCGGATCGGGCATAGCTGCGTGGGCGCCAAGGTCGATGGCATCCGGGTGCCGCTGTGGACGCGGCTCAAGAACGGCCAGTCGGTCGAGATCATGACCGCCGAGGGGCAGAGCCCCCAGGCCACCTGGATCGACATCGTGAAAACGGGCCGCGCCAAGGCCGCGATCCGCCGCCTGCTGCGTGAAGAGGACCGGGGCCGCTATATCCGGCTTGGGCAGGAACTGGCCCGCGTGGCGTTCGAGCATGTTGGCAAGAAGGCCACCGACAAGGCGCTCAAGACCGCGGCCAAGACGATGAACATGGAAAGCGGCGACGAGATCCTGGCGCGGATCGGCGCGGCGGAACTGTCCGCGCGCGAGGTCGTTGCAGCGCTCTACCCGGAACTGGTCGGCAAGCCCGAGGCACAAGAAACCGTGCGCCGCCCTGTGATCGGCCTGCCTGCGGGGGCCGAGCTCAACCGGGCGCAATGCTGTCAGCCAGTTCCCGGCGAGCGTATCGTGGGGGTGCCCTACAAGGGCCGGGGTCCCATTCTGCATGCGATCGACTGCCCGGCGCTGGCCGATCTCGACGCGATGGCGGACAACTGGATCGACGTGCATTGGACCGAAGGCCGCCACGCGGCGGTGCATAATGTCACGATCAACGTGACCATCAGCAATGACCATGGCGTCCTGGGGCGAATCTGCACATTGATTGGTGAGCAGAACGCCAATATCTCGGACCTGCACTTCATTGACAGGAAACCGGACTTTTTCCGCCTCCTTATCGATGTAGAAGTGCGGGACGCCGAGCATTTGCACGCCGTGATGATGGCCGTAGAGGCCGATAGTGATGTTGCCACGTTGGAGCGCTACCGTAACCTGGACCGGCGCCCCTGACGCGGGACAGGATTGGAGGACGGACACCCGATGGTGTTCAAGCGCAGAGATCCACGCCACTGGCTCGAAGTGGTTGGACGCTTCTTCTACCCGCGCGGCGGGTGGGGGAGGGCGATGCAGTATATCAAGCATCGTCTGCACCGCCTGCCCGGAACGCCCGAGACCATCGCGCGTGGCATCTTCGCCGGGGCCTTCACGGTCTTTACCCCGTTCTACGGTATGCATTTCGTCGTTGCGGCGGTGATCGCCAAGGTGATGCGGGGCAATATCCTGGCCGCGCTGCTGGCGACCTTCATCGGCAATCCGCTGACCTATCTGCCGATCGCGCTGATCTCGATCCATACCGGGCATTTCCTGCTGGGAACCGATCCGGGCGGCATTGGCGGCCATATCGGGCCGGCCTTCGCCGGCGCCTGGCGCGATCTGCGCCACAACATCTGGGCCATGTTCACGCCCGAGCGCGCGCATTGGGACGAGCTTTACCTGTTTTATCAGGACGTGTTCTTCCCCTTCATGGTTGGCTCGATCATTCCGGGGCTTATCTGTGGCGTGATATGCTACTACCTGTCGGTTCCCGTGATCCGAGCCTATCAGCAGCGCCGCCTTGCCAAGCTCCGGGCAAAGATGAACAAGATGCGCAGGCAGGCGCAGAGAAGCGCCGAATAATCACGCCACACGCGGCAAAGGGAGACCCGCCATGACCAGCCGTCCCCGGCTCGGGGTGAATATCGACCATGTGGCCACCGTCCGGAACGCCCGGGGCGGGGCCGTGCCGGACCCCGTGCGCGCCGCGCTTCTGGCCGAAGAGGCCGGGGCCGACGGCATCACCGCGCATCTGCGCGAGGATCGGCGCCATATCTCTGATGACGATATCGAGCGCCTGATGGCGGCGCTGACCGTGCCGCTGAACTTCGAAATGGCGGCAACGGCGGAGATGCAGGCCATCGCGCTGCGACACAAGCCCCATGCGGTCTGCATCGTGCCCGAGAAGCGCGAGGAACGCACAACCGAGGGCGGGCTGGAAGTGGCGCGCGAAGAAAACCGGCTGGCCCATTACATCGCGCCCCTGCGCGAGGCGGGTTGCCGGGTGTCGATCTTCATCGCCGCCGACAAGCGCCAGATAGAGGCCGCGCACCGGATCGGGGCCGAGGTGATCGAGCTGCACACCGGGGCCTATTGCGATGCCCATGCCGAGGGGCAATTCGACGCGCGTGACCGGGAACTGGAGGCGCTGCGCGAGATGTCGGCCTATGCCCATTCTTTGGGGCTGGAGGTGCATGCGGGCCACGGGCTGACCTATGACACCGTGCAGCCGGTCGCGGCCTTCCCAGAAGTGATGGAGCTCAATATCGGGCATTTCCTGATCGGTGAGGCGATCTTCCGTGGCCTCACCCCCGCGATCCACGAAATGCAGCGCCTGATCGAGGAGGCCCGCGCATGAAGACGACCACTCTCGCGCTCTTGGCAACGCTTCTTGCCATGCCGCTGGCCGCGCAATCCCTGCGTAACTGCGACACGTTCGAGGCCAATGCCCGCAACACCTATGGCCCCTATGCCGAGACGATCCGCGAATATGCCAATGGTGCCATCCGGGTCATCGCGCTCGATGTCGGTGAACCGGCAGGCGGCAGCTATCACGTCATGGTCACCTATCCGCATCCCGATGA
>NZ_CAXREX010000214.1:0-14174 GCF_964229645.1 Nioella sp.
ATGAAACCGAGTGAATGTCATGCGGAACTTCTCCTGAAAGGGATGCGCGGCGGCACAATGGCACGCAGGCAAGCGCGAGACCAGCACCAATGGGCCGGATAAACCGGATGTGTATGTCAGAAACGGGTGAGCCGCCGGGCCATGCGGGTCATCTGCCGCGCGCGCTGCGCATTGCGCTGCATCGCCTGGCGCTGACCGGGGTCAACGGGCTGTTCGGAACGCGCGCCCATGGCAGCGTTGATCCCGGCATCCACACCACGCGTCACGGCGCGGCGCAGGATCCGGTTCAGGATCATTGAAACGATACGGTCCATGTCTCTGCCTCTGATCTTTTGTTGCGGCCTTTGTGGCACGATTCCGTGGCAGAAATTGGGCAAGCGCCCGCGATCAGGGGCCGAACATGTCCTCCTGGTCCTCGGGCGGGTCCATCGCGTCATCCTCGCCCGCATCCTCGGGGCCGGGAAAGCTGCCCGGCGGCGGGCGGCTGTCCAGAAGACCTGCGGCGCGCAGTTCCTTCAGCCCCGGCAGGTCGCGGGTGGTTTCAAGCCCGAAATGGTCCAGAAAGCCTTGCGTGACCACGTAGGTCACGGGACGGCCCGGCGTCATCTTGCGCCGCCCGAAGCGCAGCCACTCCATTTCCATCAGCTGGTCGATGGTGCCCCGGCTGACCGAAACGCCGCGGATTTCCTCGATCTCGGCGCGGGTGCAGGGCTGGTGATAGGCGACGATGGCCAGGGTTTCGATCGCCGCCCGGCTGAGCTTGCGAGTCTCCACCTGTTCCCGGCTCATCAGGAAGGACAGGTCCGGCGCGGTGCGGATTGCCCAGGCATCGCCCACGCGCACCACGTTCACCCCCCGCCCCTCGTAGCGCTTGCGCAGCGAGAAGACGGCCTCGGCGGCATCGCAGCCATGGGGCATGCGATCCTGCATGGCGCGGGTCGAGAGCGGCTCGGACGAGGCGAACAGCATGGCCTCGACCATGCGTTCCTGCTCGGCCAGGGGCGGTGCCTGGAAGAGGCTTTCCTCCTGCGCCGCGGCCTCTTCGAGCCGTTCGGTCGCGTCGTCGTCGATGTCATCGCTGCTCATCGGGGCCTCTCGATTTCAGGTGGATCGGCGCGAAAGTGTCGCTTTGGCGGATCGTGGCCTTGCCTGCCTTGACCAGTTCGAGCGCCGCCGCGAAGGTCGAGGCCGCCGCCGAGCGCCGTTTCTTGGGATCGCGCCGCCAGCCGTCGGGGATGAAGGTGGCGATATCGACCCAATCGCCCACGTAGCCGATCATTCCGCGCATCTTTTCCAGCGCCTCCTCCATGGTCAGGATCGCGTCGCGGTCCATCACGAAGGGGCGGAATTCGTCGCGCGTGCGGATGCGGGCATAGCCCTGCATCAGGTCCAGCAACGTGGCGGTATAGGTGATCTTGCGGGCGGTCTCGACCTCTTCGGGCAGGCCCCGCACGAAACGGTCACGCCCAAGCCGGTCGCGCGCCATGAGCTGTGCCGCGCGTTCGCGCATGGCCTGAAGCCGCTCCAGCTGGAAGGCCAGATGCGCGGCCAGTTCCTCGCCCGTGGGACCCTCTTCGGAGGGATCGGGCGGCAGCAGCAGCCGCGATTTCAGGAAGGCCAGCCAGGCGGCCATGACCAGGTAATCGGCCGCCAGTTCGATCCGCAGGGACCGCGCCTTTTCGACGAAGGCCAGGTATTGCTCGGCCAGTTTCAGGACCGAGATCTTGCGCAGGTCCACCTTCTGGGTGCGCGAGAGCGTCAGAAGCACGTCGAGCGGGCCTTCGAAACCATCCACATCGACGATGAGAGCCTCTGCCGCGCGTCGTTCGGCGACGGTTTCCCAAAGGTCTTCCGCGTCTTTATCCCTGGTCTCGGCCATGCCTGCCCATCCCCTCGCAAGGCCCACAAGGTCCGGCGATGGCGGGGCAATGTCAAGATGCGCGGGGCGCTCCTGCGCCGGGCGCGGCGCGTCGACGCGCACCCTGCCTAACGCGAAAGATCGGCCAGTTCGGAAAGAAGCGCCTGCTCGTCCACGGAAAGCGGGGCACGACGACTGCCAAGGGCGCGGGCCAGTCGCGTCGAGGCGGCTGGATCGAGCGCCCCGGCGGCCCCGACGACAGCCTCCATCTCGGCGCGCTCGCCATTGCAATGCAGGATCACGTCACAGCCCGCCGCGCGCGCGCCCGCGGCCCTGTCGCCGATCGTGCCCGGAAGTGCGTTCATCGACAGGTCATCGGTCATCAACAGCCCGTCAAACCCGATGTCCTCGCGGATGAGCCGGATCATTGTCGCGCTCAGGGTCGCCGGGGCATCGGGGTCGATCGCCTCGTAGACCAGATGCGCGCTCATCCCCCAATGCAGGTCGGAAAGCGCCCGGAACGGGGCGAAATCCTCGGCCTCCAGCAGATCGCGCGGGACGCTCACGCGAGGCAGGTCATGGTGGCTGTCCAGCGTGCCGCGCCCGTGGCCGGGCATATGCTTGAGCACCGGAAAGACGCCCGCATCGGCAAGCCCCTCGGCCACCGCGCGCGCCAGCAGGGTCACGCTGCGCGCCTCGGTGCCGTAGCAGCGGTTGCGCAGGAAGGGATGTGTCTCGGGCCGGGCAATGTCGGCGCAGGGCGCACAGTTCCCGTCGATACCAAGCGCCGCGTGTTCGCGGGCAATAAGAAGGCTGCGCAGGTACATGGCGCGTGCGGCCGCGTCAGGCGCGGCCCGTTGGGCCTGCTCCAGCGGCGGAAGCCACTCGCGCCAATGGGGCGCGCGCAGGCGTTGCACCCGCCCGCCCTCCTGGTCGATGAAGATGGGCGCGTCCCAGCCCACGGCGTCGCGCAGGTCGGCGCAAAGCCGCCGGACCTGCGCGGGCGTGTCCACGTTGCGCGCGAAAAGGATGAAGCCCACCGGTGCCACGTCGCGGAAAAACGCGGCCTCCTCCGCGTCCAGGCGCGGGCCAAGGCAGCCGAAGATCGCGGGCGATCTGACGGGCGGAGTCACGGGGATCAGCGCACCGTGACCGGGATGCAGGGCGCGCCCTGTGCGGCGAGGGCCGAGCAGAAGCGGCGGGCATCGGACAGGTCGTCGAACCCATGCGCCCTGAGGCGGAAGAATTCCCGCCCGCCGGATACGGCCCGCTGCACCACGCGATCCTTGTCGCGGAAGAAATCGGGGTAGAGCCGGGCCAGGCGCGCCCATTCGTTGCGCGCGGTTTCCATGTCATCGAAGGCGCCAAGCTGCACCAGCCGCGTGCCGTCGGGCAGCGTTTCGGGATCAAGCTCGCTCACCGAGGGGGCAGCGGCCACCGGGGCGGCACCAGAAGCCGCGGCGGCGGGGGCGAGCGAGGCCACCTGAACGATCTGCTCGGGCCGCCCGATGGGGCGCAGGGACCGGCTCACACCGGGAATGGTGGCCGAGATCACCTCGATCGTGGGGCGGGCGGTGCCGGGCACCGGGTCGCGCGGCGCGGGGTCGGCCGCGGCCTCTTCGTCCACCGGCTCGGGGTCGAGCGGCGCCAGCGGCGTCGCTTCCTGCAACAGCCGGTCGATCAAGGCGAGCGTTTCCTCTCCGGTGCCCTCGGCGGGCGGTGTCGCGGTTTCCGGCAGGCTGGCCGAGCTGAGGTCGATTTCCGCGATGTCGAGCGGGGCTGGGGCCAGAACGATGCGGTCGGCAGCCGGCGCGGCTTCCTCGCCCTCGCTGATGCGGTTCACGGCCAGGCCCTGGTGATCGGCCACGCTGCCGCCCGGATTTTCCGGCGCAACCCGCATCGGCCCTTCCAGGGCGCGGATCACCGGCACGCCAGACACGTCGCGCACCGTCAGCTGCCAGGCCCAGATCGCCATGCCGGCGACCAACCCGACCGACATCAGCGCGCCGATCCAGTTGATGATGACGGACATGCCCGCAGCCCCGTCCTCGGACCGGGGGGCGGACTCCTCGTAATATTCTATATCTGCCATGCCTGCCCTCATTTCCCCGGCATGGGCAGCCCGCCTGGTTCGCGGCATACCGGGATTGTCCTAAGCCTGCTCGACCCCCGGTCTTCGCTGTTATTTTGTTGGCCGCTCCGGTTCCTCCGGGGTCTGACCTCAGCGCATTTCTTCGACCGGTGTCACGCCCAAGATACCAAGACCGTTGGAAATAACAACCTGAACGGCACGGATCAGCGCGAGTTTTGCTTTCGATGCAACAGGGTCATCTTCCTGCAGGAAGCGAAGGGCGGGTTCGGCATTGCCCTTGTTCCACAATCCGTGGAACTCGCTGGCCAGGTCATAAAGGTAGAAGGCCACCCGGTGCGGTTCGTGGCTGGAGGCCGCGATTTCCACAAGGCGCGGCCATTCGGCCAGCTTGGCCGCCAGCGCGAATTCCGCCGGATGGGCGATCGGGGTCAGGTCCGCGGCATCGGCGGCGATCCCAGCCTCCTCGGCCTTGCGCATCACCGAACAGATCCTGGCATGCGCGTATTGCACGTAGAAGACAGGGTTGTCCTTGGACTGTTCGCGCACCTTGTCGAGATCGAAATCGAGCGGCGCATCGTTCTTGCGCGTCAGCATGACGAAGCGGGTCACGTCCGCGCCCACCAGGTCCACCACGTCGCGCAGCGTCACGAAGGTGCCAGCGCGCTTGGACATCTTGAAGGGCTGGCCGTTCTGGAAGAGCTTCACCAGCTGCGTCAGCTTGATGTCCAGTGGCACACGGCCCTCCGACAGCGCCGAAACGGCGGCCTTCATGCGCTTGACATAGCCGCCATGGTCGGCCCCGAAAATGTCGATCAGCGCATCGAAGCCGCGCTGCACCTTGTCGTAGTGATAGGCGATATCGGGGGCGAAATAGGTCCAGCTGCCATCGGATTTCATGATCGGACGATCCACGTCATCGCCGTAATCGGTCGATTTGAAGAGCGTCTGTTCGCGCGGTTCCCAATCCTCGGGCGTCTTGCCCTTCGGCGGCTCCAGCGTGCCCTTGTAGATCAGCCCCTTGCCCCGCAGGTCCTCGATCGCCGCCTCGATCCGACCGGTGCCGTAAAGCGACTTCTCGGAATAGAAGACATCCATCCTGACGCCAAGCTGCGCCAGGTCCTCGCGGATCAACTCCATCATCGCGTCGGTGGCGTAATCGCGCACCTGCACCAACCAATCGGCCTCGGGCTTGCCGACATAGGCATCGCCCACCTCGGCCTTCAGCGCCTCGCCCACCTCGATCAGGTAATCGCCGGGATAGGTGCCATCCTCGAACGCCACCTCCTGCCCGTGGGCTTCGAGATAGCGCAGGTAGACCGAGCGGGCCAGCACATCGACCTGCGCGCCGCCATCGTTGATATAGTATTCGCGTGTCACCTCATGGCCCGCGAAGGCCAACAGGCTCGCCAGCGCATCGCCGAAAACCGCACCGCGCGTGTGGCCCACATGCAGCGGCCCGGTGGGGTTGGCGCTGACATATTCCACGTTGACCTTCTGCCCCTGCCCCATGCTGGAGCGGCCATAGTCCGCGCCCGCCGCCAGCACACCCGCGATCACGCCGCGCCAGGTGGCCTCCGACAGGCGCAGGTTGAGGAACCCGGGGCCCGCGACCTCGGCCGTCTCGATCCGGTCATCGGCGGCAAGCTTGCCCGCCAACGCCTCGGCGATGTCGCGCGGCTTCATGCCCGCGGGCTTGGCCAGCACCATCGCCGCGTTCGTCGCCATGTCGCCATGGGCCGCGTCGCGCGGGGGTTCCACCGCCACGTTCTTCATGTCGAGCCCGGCGGGCAGCCCGCCCTCGGAGGCAAGCGCCTCCAGGCTTTCGATCACAAGCGCACGGATATCGGCAAAGAGGGTCATGTCACGGGGTCCTGTCTGGTTGGGCGGGGTTTACCACGCAAGCGCCGAAGGTCAATCGCAGAGCAGGGCTTCCCGCTTCTTCTTGGTGAAAATACTCATGCCCGGCAGGCCACATCCCGCACCAAACCCGTGGCGAGGCCCGGCCCTTGCCGATGTCCCGCGGCAGCTACGGCACGGACGAGGGCCCCCGGGGTTCCCCGGGGGCGTGAGCCGGGCCGTTCACCGGTCGACGCGCCGCAAGGCGCGGCGATCCCCTTTACTTGGACCCCCCCGGGGCAGGGGCCGGGGCGGTGGCCGGGCCGCAATAGGCATAGGTGCCCGCCCAGTTGGGCTGCACGTAGACGATCCCGTTATCCCAACTGGGCATCAGCATGTAGCGTTCGGTCCAGGTCTCGCCTTCGCCCGAACATTGCCCATCGTAGAAATAGGCCCCCTCGAAGCCCGGCACCGGGCCCGCAGGGGTCAGCGTGCAGGCGCTTTCGTAAAACAGGATCCGGTTGCCGCTGATCTCGATCCGCGTATCGCTGTAGGGGTTGCCGCTACAGGCATCGAGCTCGTAGGCCCCCTCCGGCAGGGCCTGGGCCAGCGCACCCCCTGCCCCCGCGGCCAAGACCAGCGCCGCTGCCGCCATCATCCGTGTCATGTCGGTCCTCCGTGACAGTCCGTGGCCTGACTAGAGCATGCAGGCCCCTGCCCTGTCACCTATCGTGCGACATGATCCTTGTGCTGTTGCAGGGCGAAGCGGTCGGTCATGCCGGCGATATAATCCGCGACCAGCCGTGCCCGCGCGGTCTCGTCACCGGCCTGTGCCACGTCGCTTTGCCATTCCTCGGGCAAGAGATCGGGGCGCGCCATGTAAAGAGGGAAGAGCTCTTCGACCACGCAGGTCACGCGCTTGCGCATCTCGACCACCGAGGGCGCGCGGTACATGCGCGAGAAGAGGAAGGCGCGGATCTCCTTCAACTGGGTGAAGAGCCCGTGCGAGAAGCGCACCATGGGCCGCCCAGCCCCGCGCAGCGCCGCCACGTCGGCGGGCGCGGCCTCGGCCAGCCGGGCGCGGCTTTCGTCGATGACGTCCGAGACCATGACCCCGAAAACGCGCCGCAGCGCCTCGGCCCGGCGGCGCTTGGGGTCGAGCCCCGGGAACAGCCGGTCAACCTCGGCATAGGCCGCACCGACGATGGGCAGATCGGCCGCCTCGGCATCGGTGAAGAGCCCCGCGCGCAGCCCGTCGGCCAGGTCGTGATTGTTATAGGCAATATCGTCCGAGACGGCCGCGACCTGCGCCTCGCCCGAGGCGTGGGTGTGAAGCTCCAGGTCATGGCGCGCGTTGTAATCGGCCAGCGCGAAGGGCAGCGCGCCGGTGACCGGGCCATTGTGCTTGGCGATCCCTTCCAGCGTTTCCCAGGTCAGGTTGAGCCCGTCAAAGCCTGCGTAGCTGCGCTCCAGCGAGGTCACGATCTTCAGCGCCTGCGCATTGTGATCGAAGCCGCCATGGGGCGCCATCAGCGCATCGAGCGCATCCTCGCCGGTATGCCCGAAGGGCGTGTGGCCCAGGTCATGGGCCAGCGCCACCGCTTCGGTCAGGTCCTCGTTCAGGCCAAGCGCGCGAGCGATGGTGCGCGCCACCTGCGCCACCTCGATGGAATGGGTCAGCCGGGTGCGGAAATGGTCGCCCTCATGTTCCACGAAGACCTGGGTCTTGTGCTTGAGACGTCGGAAGGCCCCCGCGTGGATGATCCGGTCGCGGTCGCGCTGGAAGGGCGAGCGGAAAGCGCTCTCCTCCTCGGGGTAAAGCCTGCCACGGCTTTCGTCCGGATTGCAGGCATAGGGTGCTGCCATCGCCCCTGCCTCCTTCTGCCTTGTGGTCCCCACGGCTCTGACGGCCGCATTTATCCACAGGCTATAGCACCGCAATGGCGCAGTGGCGAGGGGTCCTGCCCCCCTTGAGCCGCCGCGCCAGCGCGCCTATCTTGTCGGACAAGACCGACAGCCCATCCCGGAGCCGCGCCCATGCTGACCCTGCCCCCGAAAGTGACCGACCGCGCCTTTGCCCGGATCGCCGAGATCAACGCGGCCTCGGGCGAGGGAAAGGCGCTGCGCGTGGCGGTCGAGGGCGGCGGATGCTCTGGCTTCCAGTATGAAATTTCGCTGGACGATCCGGGCGAGGATGACCTGGTGCTGGAAGGCGCGGGCCAGAAGGTGGTGATCGACAGCGTTTCGCTGCCCTTCCTGACGGATGCGGTGATCGACTTCACCGAGGAACTCATCGGCGCGCGCTTCACCATCGAGAACCCGAACGCCACCTCGTCCTGCGGGTGCGGCACCTCGTTCTCGATGTAATCGTCCCCTACCATCTCCCGGCTTTCATCGACCTGACCTGGGCTTGACCCCGAACAGGGCCCTGCGCCAGGCGGGTCAGCCACCGGGGCGCGCGTCAGTCATTCGACATCGACTGGGTCGGCAGGGTTGCCCCGCCCGACAGCGACATGGCCTGCCCGAGCCCCGCCAGCAGCTCGAGCGTGTCGGTGGGCTGCAACAGGGCGTCGGCCCGTTCTGCCGCCTCGGCAAGCGCCAGCAGCGCGGAGGCGTCGAGCGCTTCGCCCGTCCCAAGCACCGATAGCGCCTGGTCGATGGCGGCAACCGCGCGCTGTTCCGCGCTGTCGGCAGGGCTGGTCACCGCAGGGGCCGCGGGGCGCGGGGCGGCGGGGGGCGCAATGGTGCGCGTGCCGAGGGCCACCGCGCTGCCTGCGGCGGGGGCGGCATCGGCCATCTCGGCCTCCCTCTCCTGCTCGGCCTCGGCATCGCGACGGGCCAGGCCCGGTGCCTCGGCCCGTTCGGCCAGGATCGGGCGCAGGTGATCGGCACGGGCCTGAAGACGCGCCGAGGCTTCCTCCAGAAGCAGGTCATGCAGCCTGCCCGGTTCAGTAATCGCGGCCAGTCGGAGGAGCTGTGTGGTGGGCATGGCAGCGAAGCCTTCGCGCGCGGTCATTTGCGCCAGCGCATCGCCGCTTGCAGCAGCTTCGCCGGGCAGTCCGAAGAGATCGGCCAAAAGCCCTGCCTCAACCAGCAGCGCACGGCGATCGGCCGGGGCGGCGTCGCGGTCAAGCGCCAGGATCTGCGCCCGCGCGGCAAGCCAGTCATAGGCGCGGTCAGCCACGCTGCCCTCGGGCGCGGACGGGCCGGGAACGGGGGGCACGAGCTCCAGCGCGGCCAGCGCGGCGGGCGCAGGGCTGGCCGCGCGCGACCAGACCGCCTCGGCTTCGCCAAGGGCGTGGTAATAGAGCGGGTCGCAGCAGCCCACCTCGTTGGCCAGGTCCGTCCAGCGGGCGCGTTCAACCAGGCGGGCGACATCGTCTTCGGCCCACTCCGGCAGGCGAGCGGCCACGGTGCGGATCGCGGCCAGCGCGGGCGCGAGCGCCTCAAGCGCCTCGGCCTCGCTCACCACGCCTGCATCGACCGCCGCCGACCAGTCGGCCAGCGAAATCTGCTGCGTCGCGAAAAAGGCGTCATGCTGCATCCAGCGATCGGTCAGGATCGTGGCCCAGCTGTCGATGTAGCGCCGGGAAAAACCGACCCCCGCCGCATCGAACGCCTCGGCCAGCCGCGCACGCACCGGGGCGGGCCTGTGACCAGCGCTTTGTGCGTCGTAGAGTGCGACGACCTCGGCATTGAGCGCCGAAACACCGTCAGCCCCCTGCGCACGAAGGGCGAAGGGGGCCGCGATCAGGACGGCAAGGGCAAGGACGAAACTGAGGGTTCGGAGCATGGCAATCCGTTTCTGGGGTCAGTAGAGCGACGACACGAGGCTTTGCAGCGCCGGGCCGATCGGGGTGCCGGAGGTGCCCCCCTGCGCCATAACGCGCGCGGGAAGCAGGAGGAAGAGGATGAAAAGGGCGGTCAGGAAATTACGCATGAGTCCGCTGAACTCCGAAAATGTCGTGGTCCGAAATCGTCATGCATCAATAGTGTCATATTAACACTTAAAAGGCAAGTCCCCGGACATTGCCCTTGGCTTTCGGGGCTGAAGCAGCGAAAATCGAAGGAATTTCCGTAGATTGAACACGAACAGGGCGGGCAGGATGAAGATCGCAACCTTCAACATCAATGGAATCAAGGCCCGCCACGTGGCGCTGTGCGACTGGCTGGACGAATCGCAGCCCGACGTCGCGCTGCTGCAGGAGATCAAGTCCGTGGACGAGAACTTTCCGCGCGAACTGTTCGAAGAACGCGGCTACAACGTGCAAACCCACGGGCAGAAGAGCTTCAACGGGGTGGCGATCCTGTCGAAACTGCCGCTGGAGGACGTCACGCGCGGCCTGCCCGGGGATGACGCGGACGAACAGGCGCGCTGGATCGAGGCGACCGTCGTGGGCAAAGCGAGCGCGGTGCGGCTCTGCGGGCTTTACCTGCCCAATGGCAACCCCTGCCCCGGACCCAAATACGACTACAAGCTCGCGTGGATGGCACGGATGGAGGCGCGGGCCCGGGCGCTGCTGGAAGAGGAAATCCCTGTCGTGATGGCGGGCGACTACAACATCATTCCGCAGGACGAGGATGCCGCCCGGCCCGAGGCCTGGCGCGAGGACGCGCTGGCACGACCCGAAAGCCGCGCCGCCTATCGGCGGATCCTGAACCTGGGCTTCACGGAAGCCTTCCGCGCGCGGGTTCAGGGGCCGGAGCACTATTCCTTCTGGGATTATCAGGCCGGTGCCTGGCAGAGAAACGACGGCATCCGCATCGACCACCTGCTGCTGAGCCCGCAGGCCGCGGACCTGCTGGCCGATTGCCGGATCGACAAGGAGACTCGGGGGCGCGACAAGCCGTCGGACCACGTGCCGGTCTGGATCGAGCTGGCCGCCTGACCTCGCCGCGCAAGCGCGCGTCGACCCGGGCGCGCCCCTCGTCGACCCCCGCTATGGCGGGGGCACTCCTTGGGTCGCAGTTGCCACGGAGACCCGGAAATGGGCGGCGCGAGCCTGTGCCGGCAGGGCAGACCGACGGGGCGGGACGCCTCCGGCGGGAGTATTTCGGCCAAGAAGAAGCGACTAGCGGGCGCGGGTGACGTCGTGGCCGTAGAGCCATTCGAAGCGGTTTGCCGCCAGTTGCGGGGCAAACCGCCCGCCGAGCCTGAGCGCCAGATGTGCAGCGGCGCGGTAAGGGCCGGGGCGCAGGTGGTAGTTCTCGGCATTCCTGGAGGCAGCCTCGACGATGCGGGCCACGCGCTTGCGGCGAAGGCCTGCGTAGCGGGTGAAGGCGGTGGCGATGTCGTCTTCCTGGTCAAGCGCATCGGCCAGCACCCAGGCATCTTCCAGCGCCATGTTGGCGCCCTGCGCCAGGAAGGGCAGCGTCGGATGCGCGGCATCGCCCAGAAGCGCGACCCGCCCCTGGGACCAGTGCTTGGCCACCGGGTGACGGAAGAGCCCCCACAGGTAGACACCATCGGCACGGAACAGCAGATCGCGGATCTCGGGCGCGAAATCGGCGAAGGCGGCACGCAGGATCTCGGGCCTGTCCTTGTGGTTCCAGCCCTCGGCGGCCCACCCGTCGCGTTCCTCGACCGCGACCACGTTCATCAGCTCGCCCCCGCGCAGGGGATAGGTCACGATATGCCGGCCCGGCCCCATATGCACCGTGGCCTCGGGCGGGGTGTCAGGTTTGTCCAGCGGGATCGTGCAGCGCCAGGCGACCTGGCCGGTGAAGAAGGGCCGCGTGGCCGGGTTGAGGGCAGCCCGGCTGGGGGAATGAAGCCCGTCGGCCCCGATGAGGAGCGGCACGGCTTCCGTGGCCCCGCCCTCGAAGGTGAGCCTGGCCTCGGCATCGCCCGGTTCGACCGCGATAACCTTGCGGCCCAGTTCCACGGTGACGCCCGCGGCCTGCGCGCCCTGTCGCAGGATCTCGATCAGGTCAGCCCGGTGGGTCAGGTGATAGGGCCGGTCGGCGCGGTCGAGCGTCATGCGGAAGACCTCGTCGCCGCGGCGGAAATCGCGCAGCACCACCGCGCGCGCCTGGGGGGCCGCGGCGTCCAGGGCCGCGCCCAGGCCAAGCGCCTGCATCACCACCGCGCCGTTGGGGCTGACCTGGAGTCCGGCTCCGACCTCGCGGATCGCGTCGGCCTGATCGAGCACCCGCACCTGTGCGCCGCGCTGCGCCAGAGCCGTGGCCACCGCCAGCCCTCCGATGCCCGCGCCCAATACGGTGATGTCCTGCCCGATCAACATGGCCTGTCCCTTATCGAAGAAAAAACCGGGGCCGCTGGGCCCCGGTGCGTCCGGCCCCGCCTGTGGGGCCGCCTGTCCTGCGCGCGCCCTGGCGGGCCTGCGCACGGTCAGTCGTCGCGGTGGACCTTTTCGCGCCGCTCGTGGCGTTCCTGTGCCTCGAGGCTCAGGGTCGCGATCGGGCGGGCATCGAGGCGTTTGAGCGAAATCGGCTCACCGGTTTCCTCGCAATAACCATACTCGCCCTCGTCGATGCGACGCAGCGCCGAGTCGATCTTGGCGATCAGCTTGCGCTGACGGTCGCGGGTGCGCAGTTCCAGGGCCCGGTCGGTTTCCTCGCTGGCCCGGTCGGCCACGTCGGGAATGTTGCGGGTATCGCCCTGAAGCACGGCAACGGTCGAGCGGCTCTCATCCAGCAGTTCGTTTTTCCAGGTCAGCAATTTGCGGCGGAAATACTCGAGCTGGCGCTCGTTCATGAAGGGTTCGTCCTCAGCGGGACGGTAATCTTCTGGCAGAAAGACTTCAGCTTTCATGTTTCTCCCCTTAGCGGGACCAAGGCGGCGAACCCGACTCGCGCAGGGCCTGCCCCCTGGTCACTTGCCGCCCGCTTACAAGAACGCGCTTCCCTTGTCACCCCATGTAATGCCCGCTTGTGGCCCCGGGAAGGCGTGCTATGGTCGCGCCCGCATCCGGGCAAGAGACTGAGGGAACGTCATGAAATTCGACGGCACGGCCAACTATGTCGCGACCGAGGACCTGACCGTTGCGGTCAATGCGGCGGTCACGCTGGAACGGCCCTTGCTGGTCAAGGGCGAGCCGGGCACCGGCAAGACCGAACTGGCGCGGCAGGTGGCGCAGGCCCTGAGCCTTCCGATCATCGAATGGCACGTGAAATCCACCACCCGGGCGCAGCAGGGCCTGTACGAATACGATGCCGTCAGCCGGCTGCGCGACAGCCAGTTGGGCGACGAGCGCGTTCACGATGTCGCGAACTACATTCGCAAGGGCAAGCTGTGGCAGGCCTTCGAGGCGACGGGCAAATGCGTGCTGCTGATCGACGAGATCGACAAGGCCGATATCGAGTTTCCCAACGATTTGTTGCAGGAACTCGACCGGATGGAATTCTTCGTCTACGAGACCGGCGAGACGATCAAGGCCCAGAACCGCCCCATCGTCATCATCACCTCGAACAACGAGAAGGAACTGCCCGACGCCTTCCTGCGGCGCTGCTTCTTCCACTATATCCGCTTCCCCGAGATGGAGGTGCTCAAGCAGATCGTCGAGGTCCATCACCCCGGCATCAAGCCGCGCCTTCTGACCGAGGCGCTGACCCAGTTCTACGAAATCCGCGACCAGCAGGGGCTGAAGAAAAAGCCCTCGACCTCGGAAGTGCTGGACTGGCTCAAGCTGCTTCTGGCCGAGGACCTGGACCCCGAGGACCTCAAGCGCGACGGGGCCAATGCGTTGCCCAAGCTGCACGGGGCACTGTTGAAGAACGAACAGGACGTGGCGCTGTTCGAGCGGCTGGCCTTCATGGCCCGGCAGCAGCGCCGCTGAGGCCGGGCAGGGCCCCGCCCCTGCCCCGCACTGACCCCGACTTCGCTTGCACCGCTCCTGAATTGTGCCACAATCGGCCCCTAGCGATTTTCTTAACGAAGCAGTGACAAGAAGAGACCGAAACGGGTGAGCAGCGATCTCGACATTCGCCTGATCGACCAGGCAGACCGCGCCGCGTGGCAGCCGCTCTGGCGCGATTACCTGGCGTTCTACAACACCGAACTGCCGGACAGCACCTATGACGCGACCTTCGCGCGCTATGCCGACTCCGCGAATGCCGACATGCGCGGATGGATCGCCTGGCAGGGCGACCGCGCGCTCGGTCTGGTGCATTCGATTGCCCATGCCCATGGCTGGCGGCCTGAACCGGTGACCTACCTTCAGGATCTCTTCACCCTGCCCGCCGCACGGGGCAAGGGCGTCGCGCGGGCACTGATCGAAACGGTCTATGCCGATGCCGATGCCGCCGGGCGGCCGGCCGTTTACTGGCTGACCCAGACCGGCAATACGACCGCGCGCAGGCTTTACGACCAGATCGCCAACGCGACCGATTTCATGGTCTACCGCCGGGCGACGGGGTAAGCGCATG